>CAIZJW010000052.1 GCA_903933385.1 uncultured Silvanigrella sp.
CCAAGGCTCGGGCCTGAGATGCGCTCCATTGGCGAAGTCATGGGGCTCGGCACAACTCCATCGGCTGCGCTTGCAAAGGCCTACATCGGAGCCGGTTGGAAACTTCAGTGCTCTGGGAAAATCTTGGTGTTGTGTGAGCATTCTGAATTAGCGCGGATTGCTAATGCTCTGAAACTTCTTTCGAGTGAATTTGGAATGAAGGTGTTCAACGTAAAAGGTCATGCAGAGGAAAAATCACTCCACTGCTTTGCGCTCGATCATCACCTTGCTGAAAATAATGAGTCATCAGAGGTTGTGTTTCCATGGGCGCAAAAGAACCTGATCAAAGGCGAGCTTGCCATGGTAGTGTTTCTCTCTGAACACTCTGCGCCTCAGTTGCAAAAATTAGCCGAAGACGTGGGCGCTCTCACAACTCAATACGGCGTTCCCTTCATTGACTCCGCATTTTCACTGGATGCTTGGGTCATGGCTTTGTCTGTTAAAAATCAACTCGAACTACCCTCTCCATTGGAACAAGCGAGGTTGTCGTGACAATTCGTGCAGCAAGATCTTTTCTCAGCTTGGCAGATATCTCTCCCCTTGAATTGCGTGAGATCATTCAACACGCACGCGCATTGAAGCAAGAAAAAAAATTGGGACACTTTCCCCAGCGACTCAAACATAAAAATGTTGCGTTGATTTTCGAAAAATTGAGCACACGCACCCGTTGTTCATTTTCTGTGGCTTGCCGCGATGAGGGTGCCAACGTTGAGTTTTTGGGTGGCAACGAAATTCATTTTGGAAAGAAAGAATCTTTAGAAGACACAGCTCGTGTGCTTGGAAGATTCTTTGATGGCTTGGTGTATCGCGGGTATGCTCAGAAAACTGCCCAAACACTTGCCGAACTCTCAGGTGTTCCGGTGTGGAATGCTCTCACGGACGAGGAGCATCCCACTCAAGCTATAGCTGATCTCATGACGCTCGAAGAGCGTTTTTCGCATCTTGCTGGCCTGCGGGTTGTCTATGTTGGAGATGCTGCCAACAATGTTGCGAATTCACTCATGGTCGGCTGCGCAATGGTGGGAGCGCACTTCGTTGCGGCAGCCCCTGAACAGTATTGGCCCGAGAAGGCATATGCCGAGCAAGCACTGAAATTTTGCAAGGAAACTGGCGGGAGCGTCACTTTTGAAAGTAACCCGCACAAGGCAGTTCTTGGCGCAGATGCCCTCTACACAGATGTGTGGGTTTCAATGGGCTTTGAGAATGAGCCCAATGTTCAGCAGCGCATAGAAACACTGCGCCCATACCAGGTGAATGCCTCATTGATGAAGGCAACCGAAGTTGAACACTCCATTTTTCTCCACTGCCTCCCAGCCAACAAAGAAATGGAAGTCACAACAGAGGTCTTTGAATCTGGCAAGAGCTTAGTTTTCGACCAGGCTGAAAATCGCCTTCATACCATTAAGGCGCTGTTGCTGCGGGGTTTCTCTGCGGGATAATGAGTAAATTGCCTGCGAGTGTGCAGCGATTTGTGTTGTGTCTTTGCACAGTCACTCCATGTCGCATGTGACTTGGGAAGAGAATCACATCCCCTTCCGAAATTTTGATTGGGCAAAGCTCATTTATGTTAAGAGATTCTGCAAGTCGAAAGACATCATGCAGGCCAGACGCTGAATAATGCTGTGAGCGTTCATTTAAAAAGAAAAACTCTCCATCCTTAGCCGCATCGTGATTAATGAAGTACACGAACGAAATGTTGTTGTGATGGGTTGAGTGGTTGTGTGTTTCCTGCCACGTGTTTTCATTGTAAAGATTCAACCACATCGATTCAATTCTTAATTCGACTGGTCCGTTTGTTCCAATTGCATCACACATCGAGCTCACGACACTCTTAAATTGGTTTAAGAATGGTGCAAAGTCTATGCTCTCCGTTCCTCGAGAGGTCAGGACATTACAGTTCCAATTCGTTGGCGCGGTTTTGCAATGGTTGAGTGCCAGCGGTAAAAAGTGTGATTTTAAATTTTGATGCCCTGCAATTTTCTCTTTGAAATAAAACTCTGAGAGAACTAAATTTAGCATAACGCTGATCCAATACTACTTCAGGGTTCAACCAGCACCGTATCCAAAACTCATTTTTATTTCTGGCGAAATGTAGCTCTTTGCTGATTTTTTCTCGTCAATCTTGGTTTCTATCTGGTGAAATATTGCGCCGCCGCTGAGGTTTAGAATGAGCGTTGATGTTTTCTTAGAGCCCATGGGATAGCGCAGCTCGCCAAAAATTGCGGCTGAAGTGTTGTTCCACTTGCCACTCAAAGCAGATTGATTTTCAGAGTCTGTGGCCGTGTAAGTTTGGGGAATTCCAATTTTTGATTGCAGTCCAAGATAGAGAAATGGCAGCGGTGAAAAGTCGCCCTCTAAGCCAAAAATGGGTCCTTTGTGCTTGAAGCTGATTTTTGTATTTCCAGTTCCAGTGCTGCTTTCAACATCAATTTTGTTGTCAACGATCTGGTAGCCAGCCCCGAGCGAAAGGCGAGCAAGACTCTTTTGGTCGTAGTTGAAGCGGAAAAGTAATGAGGCTTCTAATTTTGTGGCTGAAAAAGAAAGAGACTGTGTTTCATTACTGGTAACCACACGAGCAACAACCTGGGTGGGAAGTGTTTGCGCATAGTTGAGATTTATTCCCATTCTATTTGCAGTTCTTCCTGCTTCCATGGGTAGAAAACTTACGACATCGAGTGCAAAAGAGTTCGAGTTTTGATTAAGATTTGAACCAGTGACTATGTTGGCAGCAATAGATTGCTGGAGTGAAGTCTGAATTGCAAAATACACCCAAGGATTTCTTCCTTGCAGTGCAGGGGGGGCAACAAAATCTGCAATTCGTCCCGATGGCTTTCTTGTTTTAAAGTCTTCTTGCCCATAAAAATAAAGCTTAATCAGATCTTGGGCTAAAAAGCCAGATTCAAGTTGAAGTACTTTTGCACTTGCGATTTTTTTGCTTTTTGAAACGCCGGTAATTTCGATGCGCGCGGCCATTTGTCCTGGTTCTTTGCCTTCAACGATATAAATCTGTTTGGCCGCAATCGTCGGAATATTTTCACAGGA
>CAIZJW010000053.1 GCA_903933385.1 uncultured Silvanigrella sp.
GAACCCGTAGCGACCGAGAATGTTCACGATCTGGCTCAGGCGGCTCACATTTCTAAATTTCTGCGCGATAGTGGTCGCCATGTGTCCTTGTCCAAAAAACAAACGGGTGGCACGCAGGCCCCCCGTTCAGTTCATGAGATGGGCCAAAAATTCTCAACCACCCACAACTCGTTGCACTGCGGCTAGGAGCTTTTCTGGCACGAATGGTTTGACAATCCAAGCCATGATTCCAATTTCTTTGCCTTGTAGAGCAACTTCCTGACTCGATTCTGTTGTGAGCATGAAAATGGGAATATGTTTGAAGCGCTCGTTGCTTTTAATGCTACGACACATGTCTAGGCCATTCATGTTGGGCATGTTGAGATCCGAGATGATGAGGTCGACGCTGCTTTTCTCGAGCATTTTTAGCCCCTGAACTCCGTCTTCAGCCTCAACGACATTGAAGCCTCCCTTGCTGAGCGCAAAGCGAGTGAGGTGACGAATTGTCTGCGCGTCGTCCACAACCAGAATTGTTTTTGCCATTACGAGACACCCTCCTCAGCACTTCACCAAACGTCGTTATGACTGTTCACACCAGGTGGTATCGTGAGTTGGTTGACCCTTCTTGAGAAGTTGTGGGGCAGTGTGGGGTGTCAATAATTGGACGCCGAGCTGCAGTGTTTGTTCAAGCCCACGAAGTTCCTCAGCAACTGCCACCCATTCGTCAGAAGATAAATTGCAGTGGAACTCGTTTTTGAAAAGAGTTGTCAGGGTGACCAGAAGACTGGAGATGCGACCGAGAGTTCGTGCGCTCCAGTCTTTTTCAAGTGCTCGTCGAGAGAGTGCTTCATTCACCTCTGACACTGTGGGAAGATCTCGTTTGTTTTTCCAGAGAGAATTCTGCACTTCTATAAAATGTTTTGCCCATTCAAGCTGATTCTGACGGAAAACCCTAAGCCAATGGTGTCCGAGTTTTTTGAGGGACTTGAGGCTGTCGAATTGCCCAGTTGCGGTGAAATTGTTGTCGCGTTCAATAAGGTCGTCGACAAGTAACAAAATGGAAAAACGCTCAAGAAGTGGTCCGCTTAATTTTTGTTGATATTTAAGAGGTGCCCCCACGGCGCATCTGCATTGCCGGGTTCTGGAAAAAACATAGCCACAGGGACACGGATTTGTTGCGGCCAAAAGTTGAAATTTGGCAGGTAGCTCAACCCGTCCGCGAGCGCGGGAGAGAGATATTTTTTCTTCATCGAGAGGTTCGCGCAGTGCCTCTAAGGATGGACGTGGAAATTCGGCGAGTTCATCGAGGAAAAGGGTGCCGTGATGAGCCAGAGATACTTCCCCGGGCTGTAAAAGTGAGCCTCCGAGAAGTGCTGCACTCGATGCGCTGTGATGTGGGGAACGGAATGGGCGCTCTTTAACATCATGTGGACTGCGATTCTGGACGAGAGCAACATCCATTTTTTCCTCGGCAAGAAGCGGTGGCAGAAGATGTCTGAGGTTCCGTAACGCGAAAGTTTTTCCACATCCTGGTGAACCAGCGAGGAGAAGGTGATGGCGTCCCGCAGCGGCTAAACACAAAGCCAAACCCATAACAGGTATGTGCTCAAACCTGCCGAGTGCGCTTATGATTGTGTTTTGCCGTTCGTTGATACTTTCAGGATTGCTCATGGTCGCATTGATTGACGTTTCGGAGTTTCCGATTGCATAAAAAACGCTCGGCTCTTCTGCTGCTTCCACCACACAAGAGCCTGTGGAAAGCAATTGAAGACAATGTTGCAGTGAAGATATTCTATGGAAGCTGGATGTTGTTTGCTGGTTGTGAGTGATGCGCCCGTAATTGCACCAGATGATTTGATGAGTGGTTTCTTTTCTGAGAGCCAGAATTTCAAAAGGCAGCGGGTTTTCAAGCGGAAGAATTTCGCCGGCCAAAGTAATTTGCCCCGCAAATAAATGCTTATTTTTAGCGAGTTCGAGAACTATTTTTTTGAGATTGCCGCAATTGATACGTGGAACGTTTTGTTGTTGAGCCAAGGCGGCCAAAATGGCAACAGCACATGCAAGATCGAGATGTTCCAAGCCGGTTTTGAACTGTTTTAGAGTTTCACTGGGACGTATTGAAACAATCAATCTCCGTGCGGGCAAACTGAGTCCGAGCCCTTCGATTGCGGCACGAATGCGTTCTCGTGCATCACGAGCATATTCCTGTGGCAGTCCGATCAGTTGAACACCAGAAAATCCACTTCCCAAGGCCGCTTCAATGCTCACAGGAACAACCTGAAGCCCTAGAGTGACCGCTGAGCGAATGACAACCGACATAAAAAAACACCCCCTTCGTGCGGAAGTGCTCGCTCAAATCGCGCAAGGCTTCCAGGGGGTGATCAATTTTTGGTCAGAGGGGGAGAGAGATTAGACGCGAGCCACTGTGTCTTGGCCCGGAGCTGCCGCGATTTCGTCGCGTGGCACTGCCGAAAGATCAGCCTCTGCATGCAGCGCAGCGGCACCGGAAAGCTCGCGTTCTGCGCGTTCTTTGGCCTCTCGTTCCGCGTCAGCCGCAAATTTCTCGGCGAGGTTCGGCTGAATTCGGTAAAGAGTTTCCAAAGTGTCAATTTTGATTGCTGAAATAAGGCGTTTAAAGAGATCGAATGCTTCGCGTTTGTACTCCTGTAAAGGATCTTTTTGGCCGTATCCACGCAAGCCGATTCCGTCACGAAGATGATCAAGACTTAAAAGGTGATCTTTCCAGTATTGGTCGATCGTTTGGAGCATCACCCAGCGCTCAATCTCACGCATTTGCTCGGCGCCGAACAGTGACTCTTTGCGACTATATGCGTCGCGCAATTTGCTGCTGAGAAGTTGAGTGAAATCGAGGCGCGTGAGTTCGTTATTTTGCCGTTCTTCCGCGGTAAAGTTCATGACAGTATTGACCCGCTGAAACAAAGCGCGTTCAAGCCGGTGGAAGTCAATTGTGACGAGTTCACCAGGAACGCCTGTTGCGGGAGAATATTCTTCGGCTATCGCACGGCTGAGATCTTCGAGAGTCTCATCGAGAAGCATGTCGCGCACATTGCCTTTGCCCAAGATCCTGTTGCGTGCCGCATAAACAGTTTTACGCTGTTTGTTGAGAACGTCATCGTATTCGAGAAGGTGTTTGCGCAGATCGTAGTTGTAGCCCTCAACACGCTTCTGCACGTTGGCAATCACGCGGGTGAGCATAGGATCCGCAAGGGCTTCATCGCCCATAGTGCGTTCCATCAAGAACTGGTTGGCTTTGTTGTTGAAGCGGCGCATGAGGTCGTCTTCCCATGAAAGGAAAAAACGACTTTTGCCAGTGTCACCTTGGCGTCCTGAGCGTCCGCGCAGCTGATTGTCGATGCGGCGGCTTTCGTGACGCTCTGTTCCGATGACGTAAAGGCCACCGAGGTCTGCCACTCCCTGACCTAGAATAATGTCAGTTCCACGGCCGGCCATATTTGTGGAGATAGTCACCCGGCTGCGTTGGCCTGCCTGAGCAATGATGTGTGCTTCTTGTTCGTGGTGTTTAGCATTCAAAACGCTGTGTTCAATACCGCGTTGATTGAGAAGATCACTTAAAAGCTCGCTCTTTTCAATGCTCACGGTACCAACGAGAACAGGTTGCCCGGCTTTGTGAGCCTCGGCAATTTCGTCGGCCACAGCTTTGAACTTAGCGCCTTGGCGCAGATACAAAACATCGTCTTGATCGTTGCGCACCATAGGGCGGTTGGTTGGAATGACAACAACTTCGAGCTTATAGATTTTATGAAATTCTACCGCCTCGGTGTCGGCGGTTCCGGTCATGCCTGCAAGTTTTTCATACATGCGGAAGAAGTTTTGCAAAGTCACTGTGGCAAGAGTTTGGTTCTCTTGTTGGATGGCGACATTTTCCTTGGCCTCGAGTGCCTGATGTAAGCCATCGGAGTAACGTCGACCGTGCATCAGACGTCCAGTGAATTCATCGACGATAATGATTTGCCCATCGCGCACAATATAGTGATCGTCTTTGCGAAACACCATATGAGCCTTGAGAGCTTGGTTGATGCAATGGACGAGTTCCATGTTCACTGGGTCATAAAGATTGCCAACACCCAGGCGTTTTTCGATTTTCTGGATGCCTTCTTCTGAAAGTGCACAGCTGCGTGACTTTTCGTCGACCGTGTAGTCGATTTCGCGGCGCAAACCACGGACAGCATCATTCGCAGTGAGATATTTGTCGGAGGTTTGATCAGAGGGGCCACTGATAATGAGTGGTGTGCGTGCTTCGTCGATGAGGATGGAGTCGACCTCGTCGACGATGGCAAAGTGATGCCCACGTTGAGAGAAGTCTTCCAAGCGAACTTTCATGTTGTCGCGCAGATAATCGAAGCCGAATTCGTTGTTGGTTCCGTATGTGATGTCGCATGCGTAGGCGGCTTGGCGCTCACGGTCGCTCAGGCCACTGGTAATGACGCCAACGGTCATGCCCAAGGCGGTATAGATGCGCCCCATTTCTTCAGCCTGGCTGCCTGCCAGGTACTCGTTCACGGTGATGAGGTGAGCGCCTCGGCCGGTCAGGGCGTTGAGATAAAGAGGTGCAGTTGCTGTGAGGGTTTTACCTTCACCAGTGCGCATTTCTGCAATTTTGCCTTCGTGTAAGACCATGCCACCCAGGAGCTGAACATCGAAATGGCGTTTTTTGAGAACGCGCGTAGATGCCTCGCGCACTGTTGCAAATGCCTCAGGAAGAAGCGAATCCAGGGGCTCGCCTTTTTTCAGACGCTCTCGGAATTCTGCCGTTCTTGCACGCAATGCGTCGTCAGAAAGTGCCTGAAGTTGTGGCTCCAGCATGTTTATGCGGCGCAGAATTGGTTCCAATCGACGAAGTTCTCGGTCGTTCTTTGTGCCAAAAAATTTTTTGAAAATATCAAGCATGATTGAAAAAAACCCTTCTGTGAACAGCCTCATGGGAGGAGACGATTAAATAGCACAGCTTTGCACTCATGCCAATTTGGCCACACGGAGCAGATGTTGACCTCAGCCGGCGATGAGAGGGGCCGATACCCACCTCATTGGAGCTCAGGATGGTTTGGCTCCTTTGCTATGGAGTATGCAATGAAGACTGACTATCGCGGGCTCTCACTGGAACTGGGTCAGGACGACACAGGCGATGAAGTCGTGATTACAGCTGAATCTCAATTCAAGCTGGCTGACGATTCTATGGTCGATCCTCAATTGGAACGGCAGATAGGGCATTTGCTTGATACGATCACCCGAGTGGGTGGTGAAGTGTGCCGCTTGCGTGCTGAGGTTGATGGCTTGTTGGAGCAAAATCAGGGCCTCGTGACATCCTTCGACCGATTGCGGGAAGTGATATCAGAGAAGGGGCATTTGAACCTTGATGATTTCGAACTTGCTTGCGACGTCATGCAGGTGAGTATGAATGACGGTCAGGTATTTCAAAAAAAGATGTCGAACTGATCGAGCTCATCCCAAAAGAGCTTTCGCAACTCTAAAAAAAAAGGTCTGTTCTTGAGCGCTGGTTCGGAACAGGTTCTTATATTTTCTCAAGCGATAAACGAATTTCTTTCTCAAGTTCGCTAGCTTCTGGGCCAAAAATCCAATCCGACTCGCGTCGCACATTGCGCAGAGGGGTTTTGAAACGTTGTCGCGCCCCAGCTGGCCTTCCGTTCAAAACAATAATCTCATCTGCGAGCAGAAGAGCCTCACGCGGATCGTGGGTCACAAGAATTGCAGCTTGACCCAATTGGTCAACGAGTTCGAGCATCCAACGCTGGAGTTTA
>CAIZJW010000054.1 GCA_903933385.1 uncultured Silvanigrella sp.
AATTGGAAATCGTGAGAAAGCTGCCGCAACGGCGGTCGAAAGTGTGGCAACGAGCACGGAGATTCTGGTTGTGGCAGCAATGCCTATGCACGTCCATGCGAGCGAAAGACAAAGAAGAGCCAACACGCCTGGTAAAAAACCAATCCGCAGATCCGCCACCAAAATGAAAAAAATCTCGTTCAGTTTTGCTGAACTCAAACCACTTTGAAGCGAAGGGGTCCCATGAAACAAAATGAGAGTGATCCAGACCAGCCCAAATGCAAAGAAATGCCATGCCACTCGAACGCAAAGTCTTCGCCCAAAAACTCTCCAACGTTGTTCCAAGTGAGACATCCGCACAAATTCCAGTACTGGTGATGGCCGAAGGGCAACACCCCGACGACACTTGAAAAGGCCCTGTCCAACAAGACCAATATGACCTTTGGATTCAGACTTGACAAACAACGTCACGGTCAAGTAACACGGCATCTCTTCGAGCGGGAATAGCTCAGTTGGCTAGAGCATCGCCTTGCCATGGCGAGGGTCGGGGGTTCGAGTCCCCTTTCCCGCTCCATCGAAGATTCTCTGAATGCGGGAATAGCTCAGTTGGCTAGAGCATCGCCTTGCCATGGCGAGGGTCGGGGGTTCGAGTCCCCTTTCCCGCTCCAGAGAATAGTTTCTAGATCAACTCCAGAGGAGCTAGGCTTCAGCTTGGTTTCTTGGCTGGATGTCCTCCACTCTTTCATTCCTCTTTTCAGTTTAAAACTCTTCTTATTGAAGAAATAACAGCAAGATAAGTAAAACTATTTTTGAGCTTGGTGAATAAAAAGTTTTCCTGTCGTGACGCGTATCTCTCCAATTTCTCAGCACTATCTTGCAGTTGAGTCACGATAGTTCTCTTTTCGCCATTGTAATTCTCGCGTACGCTCTTAACATGTGAAATATAATTGGTTTTGGAGCAAATCGCCGATGGCGCTCAAACATATCGTAGCAAAGCAAATTAAAACAATTCGTTTACAGATGGGGCTCACCCAAGCCGAGCTTGCTCGGCGAGCAGGAATTTCAATTCGCTATCTATCGCGGCTAGAAACAGAGCCGCAGAACTTGTCGCTCGATGTGCTTGAAGAAATCGCCAAAGCACTTCGAATGTCACCATCCGATTTGCTTTCGTTACAAAAAACCAAGCGGGCAGAGGACAATTCCCCCGAAGCCCTGATCTTGGAAGCGCAAAGGCTTCTCGACCTCGCGGGACATTCTCTCAAGTCACGCTGAGCCTTTTCGACGCGCAAGCAAAATTGAGGCCTCACCAGTCTCGGGTGCCAGAACGAGAGAGTCGCCTGGCTGAAAAATTTCATCGTTTAAAAACTGGTCAACAAAAAACGTGATGACCGCATCAACGCGTCCTCTGTATGTCATAACTCCCGCAACGGGAACTCTTCCCTTTCCCTGCCAAAGCTCACCCACCGACGCCATACAATTGAGCTCGATAGACCGCGCTGAGGCACTGTCTTCAACAAGCTTGAGTTTGAAAACCCTTTCCGCCTTGTTCATCGTATCTCCTCTTGTTTGACGCACACAAACTCTATGACTGTCGTTGGAAACATTGGAGGACTGGGGGTCAAATCTTTCAAACGTGTAAGAATCTTTCCCTTCGTTCGCCCATCGGATCCTCGATCCTCCAAATCCTTGCGACTTCACACAAGTCGTGGCAATTCTGAGCAAATCGTAGGGGAAAGCTCATTGCTGGGAGATGACTTCGTGTTTCAGACAACTCCCTGGGCCGATGCACTCCGCCCAACCCTCCAAACCGTTGAAAATCTCGCGGGTCATGCACAGCGACTCTGGGAACAAGACCTCAAGGCTTGGAAAGCGGGGCGTCGCGCCCATTTGGTTTTTTGGGGTCCGCCGGGGTGCGGAAAAACAACACTCGCACTTCTTCTCGCTGAATCTCAATCACAGACGCCGTTCAAGCAACTTTCCGCGGTGAGAGATGGAATGGGCGAAATTAAGAGAGCGATTGAAGCTCTCCATGGCGGTGGACTGCTTTTTATAGACGAAATCCATCGCCTCACCAGGCCGCAGCAAGACCTACTCCTTCCAACATTGGAATCAGGTGCATGCTGGTTGCTCGCCGCGACAACAGAAAATCCAGCTGGAGTTCTGAGCCCTGCAATTTTAAGCCGCGTTCGCACCATGAAGGTTCATCCTCCGAAACCAGCCGAGCTCGAATCACTTTTGACGCGTGCGCTCTCTGAGCATCCACTGTTTGAATCGATTGCATTTGAATCTGAAAAAATCGAACGAATGAAAGCGCACTGGATTCCAACCATCGCGGAGCGTTGTGACGGAGATGTCAGATTAGGGCTGAATCTTGTTGAAGGCCTCATTAGCGCATCCAGCGAAGAAGCCGAAAAGGATCTGGTTGCAGGACAACTTCGGGCCTGGACCTCAAAGTCTCATTACGATTATGCAAGCGCCATGATAAAAAGCATGCGCGGATCGGATCCTGATGCAGCGCTCTTTTATGCACACGCGGCTCTTTCCTCTGGAGAAGATCCACTTTTTCTCCTGCGTCGCTGTATTATTTTTGCAAGCGAAGACATCGGAAATGCCGACCCCTCGGCTCTACGCATCGCTCTAGATTGCTTTGAAGCATTCGAAAAAGTGGGATTTCCAGAAGGCCGCTATGCCCTCGCGCAGGCCATTTGTTACCTATCATCCACGGTGAAAAGCAATCGCCTTTTAATTGCACTCGAATCGGTAGAAAGCTGGTGGAAAGCAGAATCGCATGTGCGAGAACATGTGACTCCACCGCAACATCTCGTACTCAAAGGGCACGAAAAATACCGCTACCCACACAACTTTCCGGGAAGCTTCATTCGCGATCAATATCTCCCAAAAAACATTGAAACTCTGCGAAATCGACTGGGTGCAGCTTACCGTCCTTCCGATGAAGGAGTTGAGTCGCGCCTCAAGGACAGATTAAAAACCCTTTGGAACAAATGACTCACCCAAGTTGCCACATCATTGCTCAAAATAGCTTATCTATTTCTGTTCTTTGACTTTTTTCCATTTTGGCTTTTTGATCATTGGAAGAAGAGTCTTGAAAAGTACAAATGATGCCTCAGGGTGGCTTTATGAAGTTGAGTCTCAAGTTGTTGTTCTTGGCAATGTCGATGATCTGCTCAACTGCTCCTATGTCTTTCGCAGCGGCAGGCCCAAAATTTCAGGACAATCTGAACCTGGACAATGGTTCCAGGCTCCCCCTGACATGGCTCATGCCCGAAAACCCTTCCGCACCTCGTGCTATGGTGCTTCTGCAACATGGGATGATGCGCCATGCCGAAAACATGATGTCGCTCGCCAAAGCTCTTGCTCGGCGCGACATTGAAGTTGTTCTGCCGGATATCACCGATGAGCAATTTCTCGATCCACTTTTTCCGGAAGTGTTTGCGAAAGCTTTTTCACAAAAGTCGAAAGACCCGAGGGGAAATCCTTTACCCGAGAAACTTATACTTGCAGGCTTTTCTGCAGGCGCAAGATTTCTAAGTCATGTTGCAGCTCTGATTGAAAACGATCAGCAGAATTTGCGCGGTGTATTGCTGCTTGATCCCGTTGTGGGACAACTACCTGAACAACAACTCGGCCCTCGGCTCAACGTGCCGTATTTTACAATTCTTGCAAAACCAAGCCGATGCAACGCTGATGGTAACGTCTTTCCACTGCTGGAATCGGGTCGCTTCCAAACCCTCGGATTCCGCTTAAAATCCGCAAGTCATTGCGATTTTGAAGGACGAACATCTGATACTCTCTGTTACCTTTATTGTGGCCTTTCTCCGCGAAAGAATACCGAAGCAATAGAAGTTTTTGCGAGTGAGTGGATTTCAGGGCTCATCGACAGCAACTTGCCCCATGTCGACTTCCTACCTGGTGGTAAGGTATTTGAGCAGTGGCAAAATCAAGGCCTCTTCGACTCTGTTTTCAAGTAAAATTCAGAGCTCATCTTCTGGATACATATGAAACGGTCCGGCAAAAATTTCGCGGCTGAGTTTCTCATTGCTCACTCGTTTTGATTGCGGCGCCTCACCACCAACCGGACCGAACGGCTCGCAATCAGAGGGTAGTATGTTGCGCTCCTTGAGCTGATCCAAAACCTCTTTCCACTTACGATGCCGACCATCTGACGCTGCCAGTCGTTGTCCCTTGCAGCTATAGCCCGCGCGCCAGCGCTGAACGATGCGGACAATGTCTGCAACATGAATCAGGTTGATGTAGGAGTCGGAATTTTTAATCAACCCTCGCAACAACCACTGACAAGGATCTCTCCCTGGCCCATAAATTCCAGCAAGGCAGAGAACAAATGCCGATTTTTGTCGAAGACTTTCCTCAGCAACCACCCGAGGCTGATTGAAGTCTAATGGATAATCTTCATTCACGAGCTCCCCGGGAGTTTTATTCAGAAAGCACGAAGTGCTTCCAAGAACCATAACGCTCTTATTGGCAAGCCCCATCGTTTCAAAAAACTCCAGCGCAAGATCGACATCTTCAAAATTTCGCGCTGCTGGAAATGTCCAAAGAATGAAGTCAAATGATGCGACAACAACCCACGTTTCCTTGCGTTTCAAATCAAACAACAGCGGATGATCGGGAGTGCCGGTGGCATCACAGCTCCCAGCTCGACTTGTGACAACAACGTCTTGTTGCTCACTTCCCGCAGAAAAGACTGCTTTCCCTACGTAGCCATTTCCCAAAACCAGGAGTTGTTTCCTTACGGTCAGATTTTCTGGCATGATTTCCTCCTTTATTGAATCTCAACTCAACATGTTCACGGAGGAACCTATGGAACGCCGCGATTCACTCAAAATTCTTGCAGCAACAACCGGTGCTTTTCTTGTTGGAAAGAATTCTGTTGCACTGGCAGCGGAAAAGAAAGCACACGACCACTCCAAAAAGCATTCATCGCACCACGCAGCTGCCGAGTCAGAGAAGAAATCTGAAAAGAAAAGCGGCAAACCTTCCTTCAGTGAGCTCAATCATGCCGGTGCGCACTGTAATCACGTTGCACAAATGTGCGTTGGACATTGCTTCACACTGATCGCACAAGGTCAAAAAAACATGGTTGAATGCGCCCAAGCAGCCCTGGAAGTTGCTGCCATGTCAGACGCTCTCAGCCGCCTTGCGGGTCTTGGCTCCGACCTCTGCGCGGTTCAGGCAAAGGCATGCATTGCTGCCTGTGAAAAATGCATGAAAGCCTGCGAACCTCACATTCACCACCATGCTCAGTGCAAAGAATGTTTTGAAGCATGCAAAGACTGCATGGAGACCTGCAAAGCTTTCGCCGCCTAATTTGTTCTAAAAAAAGTGCTCAACTGAGGCGACATTGTTCCCACCAACGACTCCACATCGGAGGTGGCTTTCGCACACGGAGTAAAATTCTCAGATCCATTAGCCGTCACAAGAATGTTGTCTTCAATGCGAATTCCGATTCCGTGCCAACGCGGATCGACGTCAGCAGTTCCAGGCTGAACGTAAATTCCCGGCTCAATAGTCACGCACATTCCAGGCTCCAAGGGACGTTCAACATTCTTAATCCTATAGCGACCGACATCGTGAACATCCATTCCAAGCCAATGACCAAGCCCATGAGGAAAGAAATCCTTGTGCCGCTTTTTCTCGAGGACTTCTTCAACAGAGCCTTTTAAAAGGCCAAGATGAATGAGCCCCTCAGCCAAGATGCGCCCAGCCAAATCGTTGAGTTCGCTCAATTTGGCACCGGGCTTTATGGCCGCGATGGACTTGATTTGTGACTCTAACACCAAGTCATAAAGAGCTCTTTGTTCACCTGTGAATTTTCCAGAAACAGGAAACGTTCGGGTAATATCAGCTGTATAAAAATTCCATTCACAGCCAGCATCAATGAGAAGAAGATCGCCTTCGTCTAATCGGCACGTATTTAGATTATAATGCAGACAGCAAGCATTTGAGCCGCCAGCAACAATGCTCGGATATCCCAACTGAGACGAACCAGCGCTGCGCATCACCGACTCCAAAACGGCCTGAACTTGAAATTCAGAGACCCCTGGACGCACGAATTGCATGGCAGCTTCGTGGGCCGATGAAGCGATTTGATTAGCTCGCCTCAAAGCCTCAAGCTCAACATCATCCTTAAAAAGTCTGAGTTCATGAATTACATCGCGAACATTGAGGATCTCAGCACCATTTCGCCGCAATCGACTTCCCTGCAAAAGCGGACGCAGCTGCTCAAAAAACTCCTGCTCAGGAGACGAGTCCCAAAAGATAGTATCGGCATGCGACAACCACTCGGGAATTTTCTTTTCCATTTCCGACAATGCAAAAACCTGATCGAAACCAAGAATGGCGCCAGCATCCGAGACTCCCATCATGGGCCCATTCCAGAGTTCGCTCAACGCATCGCGCTCTCTGACAAACAGCACTGATTGAAAGTTTGGATGCTGAGGAATGAAAACTGCCAATGCTTGGGTTTCAGGGCAGCCAGTTAAATACAAAAAATCACTGTCCTGGCGATACGTTGCGCGATCACCGGCAGGGCTATCGCCCGGCTTGGCTGCTGGCAATATTGCAATTCCATTACCGATAAGATTCATGAAATCTTTGCGACGCCTGCGCAATGCATTCAGCTGAGATTCACTTAATCTCGTTCTGCATTCTAACTTCATGACAAACACCCCCTGTCACACCAAGCTGGCCTAAGAGGGGGTGTCGTAACAAAAAACAGTCTTTGCTTAAAGCTTTTGCCCTTCGGTGGCCGGTTTTTCAGGAGCGGTTGCAGCAGGTTTTGAAGAATCTGCACCCGGCTTGGCTGATCCAGCAGCGTCGCTCGAATCATTGTCGTCGGTCTCGATGGGTGGAACGCTTCCGGGCTTCACAAGGTTTGATTCATTCGATTTGGCAGTGGGTTTGCTGTAGCGACCCGAAAGCAAGGGTTCGTCTGCTTGGGGGACAGGCTTGCTCACACGAGGAACATCATGAGGGAGCAGCGGACGATAATGGGTCGACTCCTGAACTTCGTAATGAGGGGCTGAAATGTGCACGTTTCCGTTCGAATCAATGCGCACAGTCACGCCTTCGAGCTGCTGGTCGCGCACTGAACTGACATTCTTTCCGTTGAGATAGATCATCCGTGCAGGAAAATCTGTACTCAAATCACCGATCGCTGGCTTACTCCGCCTGGCGGCAAATGAAGGGCCCATTTCGCGCACTGCGCCGGGCTGGGCAGAAGCAAACAAAGGTCTAGATGATCGAGAATTTGGAAGAGGAATTCCTCTCACGCGTTGCATAGGCTTCTGACCACCCATCCCGAGAAAACCACCCTGTTTTGAATTGGTGTCTTCGGTCGTTTCTGACGCTCGAGCACCTGGCTCAGACTGTTGCGCCGGAGCTGAATCTTGCCCCCACCCTTGCTGTGCATCTTGGGCTTTCGCAGCGAATGAAATCAACGAAAAAATCATGACCGAAAGAGCTCGCAAGTCTAACCGCATGGCTCATCCTCCTGCTCGATGAAAGCAACTTGCTCTATTCTAAATCATCCTTTCAGATTTCAAGCCTGCAACTTTTGCCCGACCAGAGAACCAATTTCAGGCGCAAAAAGGAAACCGCTTTTATGCGCCCCCGCTGCAACAACCAAAGGCCCCTTCAAAAAGGAGAATGTGTGGGGCAGTGCCTCCACGACAAGCTCACGATGGCCGTAACCTAAGCGCACTCCCCATCTCCAATGATGTTCATGGAGATCCAATTTGATTTTGAAAATCTTGTGCAGTGTTGAAATGAGAGAGCGCTGCTGTGCCTCAATTTTAAAAAAATCTGGCTCTGCTGGTTGATTCTGATGATGTTTATCAGCGCATGAAACCGATACCGACGAACAATAGAGCTTACCGTGAGTGCCACTGAATGTGACTTTTTCAAGCGCTTCAGCGCTCACGTATTCTAAGAGTGAAATTCCATCAGGCATCTGCCAGCCAGGTATATCGATGGCTAAAGTTCCGCCGTACGACCAACGTTGGCTTTTGCCGAGTGAAGGCGGAAGTTCGCTCAAATTCCATGCTTGAAGAATGCGCGGTGTCTGACTTCCGGTGCAAAGAATTAAACTTTGAGCGTCGACACACTCTGCTTCGAGATTTGCGAGATTCGCAATGTCGCAAATCCTAAACTCTACACCTCGAGATCTGCAGACAGACTCGAGAAGATTTAACAGAAATGATGCATCGACCCAGGCCTCATCTCCATATTCAATCTCTTGGCTTCCAACACGCACAACTGATTGTTCAGGTAAACCACGTGCCGAAATTTCAGATTTCGGTTGAACAACCCGATTCCATTGTCGGTCGGCCAATTCGACCGAAGAGAAAAGATCACGGCCTCTCGAAGAGACGAAGCTGGATTTCAATTCCCCCAAAGAAAACGCCGCACTTTCATGGCAAAGACTTTTCAACCACTCGGGATAGTTTTTCTTGCCTGAAATTTTCAATTCGAAATGTGGGTCGCGGGCAAACACTTGAGACTTTGTCGAAAGATTCGCTGCAGCTGCTCGCGATGCGGGAACATGCTCATCGGATGCCAAAACAACAATTTTATTCTGCCGTTGCCGTGAAAGAAACTCAGCGACACTTAACCCGAAAATTCCTTTGCCAACCACAACAATCATGGATGGCCACTGTGGGCAATTTCACCCACAGGAGTGAAGCAAAACCTCTTTGGAATAATTTCGCTCGGACGCAGCCAAGACCTCTTGAGTTGCCCATCTGAAGTAAAAGACATCGCATTGGGAGCGGAGAACCAATCTGGTCCGCTGACGAATCGAACCGCTCCTCGATGATCATCCAGGTGAACATGAATATGACCAAAGACACACATTCGCAGCTCTTCAACAATCGCATTGGCCTTTAAATTAAGAAAATCATCGACACAGGTTGTGAGGAATTCACTTGAGAGCAGTCTATATTCATCTTTTGAACGCGAGAGCTCTGCATAACGTGAAAAGAGGTATGATGTTGCCTTTCCCGGAACGGGACTCACCAATGACTGAAATGCATTCGACTTCACAACATTCCTAAATAAGCGATACGAAGGCGGGCACACGATATCATCTGAGTGCATCAGAAGCATGTTTCCAAAACTCTGATGCTTCACTCGAACAACGATATCTCCACGAACATCAAAGCATTCTGCAATCTCATGACAGGTGCGATGCTCAAATCCATAGTCATGGTTTCCCTCCACAAAGACGACTTTCACGCCACGTGAACGAACCGCACTGAGCCTTGAAAAGACGTCCCACCATCGCTGATAATAAAAGGATTGCCTCGCATTGATGAAATCAAAGATGTCGCCGAGCAACACCAATGTGTCACAGTTTTCAAGCTGATCAAGAAAAGAGCAGAATAGAAGCGCCCGAGGATCGTCTGGCGTTCGCATGTGAATGTCAGAGACCACGAACAAATTCGCAGTGTTACCCAAATCTACAAGACGTGTCGGCATCTATTGCTCTTTCTTCTTTGACCACATGTATTGAGGCTCCGACTGACCAACTTTAAAAAATTCGTATCGTTGTTCATTGGGCGTATATCGCCCCAACAGAACACCATGTGCAGATTCAGCATACAGAGTGCTTTCGGGGATGTGGTCAATTTTATAAAGCTCTGCTCCACCGCCACCAGAAACAAACTGTTCAATTTCGCAATTCGCCTTCAGCGACTTGCCATGCAAATGTTGTAATCCATGATCGTGACCACTGATATAAACAGAAGCACCACTCCGACAATAGAGCTCAGGCAGACTTAAATTCGCGAACCATTTGAGCGATCGATATTTGCCACCCGACAGAATGGGATGATGACCAACAAGGACTTTCCAGGCCGCGAGAGATGTTTTGAGCTTTTCCATCAGCCAATCGATGCTGCAGAATTCCGGAATTCCGCAACGGTCGGGAATGTTTGTGTCGGCTGCACCAATTTCCAAAAGGCTCCCAAAACGAAGCGAATAATAACGCGCTGGCATAGTCCATCGACCGCCATGGGCACGTGTGTAAGCAATTTGAGCCTCTGGCACTGCCCGGTAATCGTGGTTACCTAAAATCGCATAAAAAGGTATATTTTTAAGACACTCCCCTGAGTATAGCTTTTCAAACCGAGACTCCCAGAGAGGATCTCGAACTGATTCAACACCTGTGTAATAAAAATTATCTCCTAAGAGAACAACACCGGTGACTTCAGCACTCTTGCAGAGAGATTCCATTTGCTCTGCCACAGCAACCTGATCGCTTGTCCCACTGCCGGTATCGCCAACGAACAAAAGTCGCACTTCTTGCTCGTCATTCATGCGCCCCATGATTTCGTGGCTGATAGAGAGTTTGGGGACTATTTGCCATGCCTGCCAAGCAGCCGTAATTCCGACAACCACAAAAGCAATCCACCAGAACCGAACATTCAACAGCCAACGAAAACGACGCTTTGCCATTTCACACCTTTTTCGAAAAATTCGAAACACCACTCAGTTTAAGCAACGCTTCCATGGAATCAGATTCAAATTCGTCGGATTCAAGAAATCGATTGACCTTTCGGGTACCGCACTTTTCACATTCATAGTGAATCATGAAGCCCTTCTTCTTGTTCGCGCTGTATGAAACAGGCCGCAGAGAAGCTCCACAACCTGCATTGCGATCACCTGGATTGACGTCGACATGAACGCTCCAAAGACATTGCGGACAGTGATCTCGGCAAGTGGATTGAGCACGGGGCACAGTGTGGCCACAGTTGCCGCAGAGAAAAGATTCATTAATGCGCGTGAATTTGGGAAGCTCTTGAGTCATTTGCGTTCAGCCACCCGAAGCGGAGCGAGCGCGAACCTGACCAAATCCTTCAATAGCCTGCAGCGTGGTGATCGAGGGATTTTTCTCAAGCCAATCGACAAAACCAAGGATAGTATTTCGATCTACTTCTCCTGCAACCCGGTGACGAACTATGCCCTTGGGATCGATGAAAAAGGTTTCGGGCGTTCCATACACTCCAAAATCAAGTGAAATTTTGCCGATTCGGTCTGCGACCACGGGAAAACTCAAACTCAATTCTTTCTGGTAGTTGAGAATATCTGCGATTTCATCTTGAATATTAATACTCACGAACATTGGTTCTGCATTGCTTTTGGAGGCATTCTCGCGCCAAAAACGCTCGAGTTCTGGCGCTTCAACCCTGCAAACAACGCATGTTGTGCTCCAGAAATTAATAACAATCCATCGCCCCTGCCCCATCATACTTTTAAGCTCGAATGCGGACCCTTGAGCCGTAGCAGCCGAAATTGCGGGAACAGGTTGTCCAACCAACTGGCTTGGGACGTAATTTGCGTCGCGGTTCATCGCATAAATCATAAGCCCGGTGAACAGTAGCAAACCGGCCACAGCGGCATATACGCCATTTTTTGAATTCTTCTTTGTGTTCACCGGATTCGCCCCATTCCTTGCGTCAAAGAGAAATTGAGAAGCCTCGTTCCAGCACTTCTCAGTACTTCTTTTCTCCCTTGAGAATATCATCCATCAGCCGGGCTTCCCGCATTTTTGAATGATCTTCCTTGGTATCGTAAACCTCACTATGCTTCACCATGAGAAGATTCGCTTGGATCGTGCTGTCAGTTTTGAGATCTGGAGTGTTCAAACGCCCCTCAACTACGACACCCTGCCCTTCCTTGAAAAGGTCTGGGGGCACTCCTTTGTAAACAACCGAAAAATCATGTCCTTTCAGATCGCTCATTCTGAACTTCAGAATTTTATTGTTGCCATCCCAATCCTTTGTGCCTGCGAGTACCAAACCCGACACGCGGAATGTGCGGTCAACAAATTTTTGAGGCGATGCATAAACCTCGGCAGGCGTGAAGAAGGTCACGGAACTTTCAGGCTGCAGGGCTTTGTAGAGAATCGAACCCAGTGCAACCAAAATGACTGTCGTAGCAACGAGTTGTGGTCTGGTGAGCTTCATACGAAAAAAACCCTCTCAAATTTCAAACCTTATCGTCAGAAAAGCCTTCTTCTTTGAGCGCCCGTCTCGCGATGCGGAAACGGCGCAAAGAACTCAGAGTCATGGCCGCGAGTG
Organism: uncultured Silvanigrella sp.; assembly: GCA_903933385.1. Lineage (GTDB taxonomy): Bacteria > Bdellovibrionota_B > Oligoflexia > Silvanigrellales > Silvanigrellaceae > RFOM01. The sequence goes on from CAIZJW010000054.1 coordinate 12,099, forward strand.
ACAACACCACCACGGCATAGGCACCGACGACATAATAAACCCAGGAGACATTGCCAAATTCTGAACTATTCATATTTGTTGTTTACCTTCCCGAGCAGCATCAAGGGCTTCTTCCGTAGCGACAACTGTGCGTCGCAACTTAAAAAGTACGACCGACAAAATGACCATTGCAACTGTATTTACAAGAAGAATTGTGGCGATGTCAGAAGATGCACTGCTCCCTTTTCTGACGAACGTTTGCGGCTGATGTAATGAACGCCAGATATTGACACTGAAATAAACAACCGGAACATTTACAGCGGCCAAAATAGCAACAATTTGTCCTGCATTTCTTCGCGCCTGAACGTCAGGAGTGAAACTTCTCAGAACATGATAAGCGCAACAAATAAGGAACATCACTAATGTGGTTGTAAGACGAGGATCCCAATCCCACCAGACCCCCCAGGTTGGGCGGCCCCAGATGCTCCCAGTCGCCAAAGCCAATGCTGCAAAAACTGTTCCAAGATCGATTGCCGCATGAGCGCTGTGATCCATCTTTTCAAATAAAGATTTTTTCATGAACCCCAAAATCGCAAAAACAGCTGCGCACAAGATCCAAAGGAAAGCGCACCAGGCAACCGGGACGTGCACGAACATGATTCTAAAAACATCTCCCTGATCTTTATCAGCACCGATCCAGAACAACCCGAGATACCAACCTATCAATTGAACTATCACTGCGGGAAGCAATAGCTTCGACCACAGAGAAAAACTCTTGTCGCGATGCACCAACGACATTGAAACAACCTCCTCGTTTGAGCTCAAGAACAGCTCAAAGATTACTCTTGAAAAAGAACATCACTCAACAATACACCGAGAGCCAAAAACACAACCGGTACTCCCAACATCACTGTCCACCATGACTGTTCGGAGGTTCCCGCCAACATGACAACGTTGGGATCAGAGAGTGTCGCTAAACTCACAGCAGCAAGCAAAACACTCATCTGCAATGGGTAAAAAAGCAAAGGCATCAGAATGTCGCGTGCCGTACTTCGGGCCGTGACACAAGCCAGCAGCGCACCTATCGTTCCCGTGCCCAAATTAAAAAGCAAGAGCAAAGGAACAATGCGAGTGCCAAGCGATACCACAACACTTCCTGGGACATTATAAAAGACTACCCACATTAAAAGAAGCGGCACTTGAACCGATAAAAGATATAAAACAATGTAAAAAATCTTCCCAAACAATAGGGCTGAACGGTGAGCCTGTGTCGAGAGAAAATACTCAAGCATCCCTCCCTCAGATTCAACTGAGAAGAGACGAGCCACTGAAAGTGCAACAACGAATTCGTTGATGGCCCAAAACGCACCATGACGAATTTCTGCCTTTTGTATGAGTTCAGTTCCAAAAGCAAAGGGAAACAAAATTGCAAGACATGCTGCAAAAGCCAAGGTTCCAGCCCATGACGCTTTGCGCAAAAGCAAGGTACGTACTGAGTATTCAAAAACCAACCAGCAGTTTTTCTGCCAGATTTGCGCGATACTCATCGTGCCCACTCCTTGAGATTCACCTGTCGTTGACACCAGTCAATCAAAATCTGATCATGGGTCGCAACAATGATTCCTGATCCACTCCTGCGAGTTGCTTCGAGTGTCTCAAGGCACAAAGAAACACCCTCTGCATCCAATCCGTTGGTAGGTTCATCGAGAAAAATAATCTTAGGCTTTGCAAGATTGATGAATGCGAGCGTCAACCGCCTTTTTTGGCCTGTGGATAAAGTGCGCGCCGTTTGTGAAGATCTGTCACCCAATCCAACGAGCTTCAGAACTTTGTCGCTTTCATGTTGCTGCACAGAGCGTCCGATGGAACGCAAATAAAATTCGATATTGCTTTCGACCGAATGATCTAAGAATAACGCAGGCTGACTTGCTAAAAAACAGACATCCGCCGCGCAACGTTCACTTTTTTCAGGCCACAACATGTGACTGCCCAAATAAACATTGCCTCGGTAGGGGCGACTTATTCCGCAGAGAGTGCGCAGCAGAGTTGTTTTTCCTAGCCCGTTCGGACCAACCACTGCGATGGATTCACCACAGTTCAGGGCAAGGGTGAAATTTCGGATGAGCGTTCGATATCCCACTCTCAGCTCAACAGAATCGCACTTCAGCGCTGCGGTTAAATCACCCTGGTCCATCAAACTCGAACCTCATCTCCTGGCTGTCTCGCGAAAAATAGAGAATTTATCGATCTTCGGCTTCATTCAAAAGCTCGTCTGCATCGAGGATATGAAAGATTGCTCCCTGAGTTTCAAGAACTCCAGCCTGCTTGAGATCTGCAATTGCTCTGCTCACTGTTTCTGGGGTTACGTCGGCGAGTTCAGCAATATCGCGACGATTTAAAGGCGGTTCAAATGTGGTTTGGCCATCATCTGCAAACAGCGTATAAAGTTCGTGAATGACCGATGCAACTCGACTTTTTGCCGGCTTGTAGAGATCATTTTCAATACGCTTTTCTAAACGCGCAAGTTCGTTGCAGAAGATTTTCATGAACTGCAACGAAACTGCCGGGCTGCGAGTGATCATGTCGATCACGGCATTTGCGTCAATTGAAAAAACTTCGCTGTCTTTAAGGGCGACGCTTGTGCGGGAATACTTGAACTCCCCGAATACTTCGCGAATTCCAACAATATGACCTGGGCGAACAATTCTGGTGATAACACTTTCGCCTTCGGTGCTTTCGCGAACAATTTTCAAACAACCGTTTGCCACACCATAAATTGACCTGGGGCTGTCGCCTGAAATGAACAGGTTCTGCCCTCGTCGCAGCCGAATCACAGAGGAACTGTCTTGTATTTTTACGAGTTCCTCTTCATTCAATGCCGGAAACAGACGTCTGAGAGTAAAGGTTCCCTTTTGTTTCTTTTCCATTCACATCTCCGGAGGAAGAAGTTGACCAAGATCTTCATCGATGGTCTCTCGTGCAAGCTCAATTCCGACGTTGGGTCGTTTTCCGGTGCCATTCACGATCGCACAGAAAGCCACCCAGTCGCCATCTTTCAACCGACTGTACCCCGCAAGTCCAACCGCGTCATGGGGTTCACTCAAAGTTCCCGTTTTTGCCCTCAACCTTTCACGCAAATGAACAGTTTGCTCAGTTTGAAAGCGTTTCTTAACTGTTCCTTCTGCACCCGGCATCGGAAGAGCATTCAAAAACGCAGGAAATTCGCGCGTATTGGAATACATTCTCTGCAACACAGCGACCACATCTCTGGCTGACAAGCGATTTTCATGAGTCAGACCAGAGCCTGATTGCAGCGCCAACCCGGCCACATTCGACTTCAATGACGAAGGCGCCTTTGAAATTGTATCAGACATGTATGCTTCAAGCTGTGCCGCGCCGCCCTCGAGGGTCGCTCCAGAGTTTTTGTTACCGTTGAGGTCCAGCTGAATTGTCAGCATGTCTCCAATAAAATTGTTGCTGACTTTGAAAAGCCCAAGAAGCTGCCAACCCATAGGAAAGCCTTCCACGCTCGCCAAAGGCCGGCCCGTTTCGCGGCGCACGCTGCGCTCAATTCGCACACCGCGTCCAATCTGAATGCCTTCTTTTTCGAGGAACGCCTTCAGCACTGCGCCCGCATATTCATCGGGGTCTGACACTGAGCGATAGACTCGGGTTGGAAAAGCGAATTGACCCACATGCCCACTCGCGGTGAAAACATCATGCGCGCCAGCGCGAGTTCTGGTCACTGCCACCCGCGACAGTTCGCCGTTTTGCGTTTTCACGCTTCCTTGAATCCGAGTGGTATCAAGCATGTAAGGTTCAAGTGCGAGATGCGCTCGATCTCCAGGGAGTGCGCCAGGACTCACTACAACCCCCATCACACTGAAATTGACTGCCGCGGCGGACAACGGACTGTCGTATGCGTGCCTGCTTCTGCGTGCTGCTAACTTTCGATCCAAGTCGGGAACAATTGCTCCAAATCGGGATGTATTTACAACAAGTTGCCCTTCAACCTTACGAATTCCGGCACGTGCGACATCTGTTGTAAGAAACCAAAGTTTTTCGTTCGTCAAAGATGGATCACCAGACCCCTCAAAAACCAAGTCACCTTTCAACACTCCGTTTTTCACCGGACCTGTCGCATAAAATCGAGTTTCAAATGAATGTTCACTGCCGAATCGTTCGAGAGCAGCAGCGGCAAGAACAATTTTGGAAACGGATGCTGGAGTCATCCGAGCATCGGGGTTGAAATCGCCAATGATCTCTCGAGTTCGGAGGTTCACTGCAAGTGCAGTCACCGCCGCGCCACCTGCACTTAATTTTTGCAAACCCGTAAAAGACTGCCGCCCCTGAGACAGGGCCTCAGAACTCACAAACAGGTAAATGCTCAGCATGGACAAAGCAGAATTTCTGACTAATGTGTGCGCGGGTGAGTGCATGAGATTCACCTTCCTGTTTTCGTTTTCCAATTTGCAATAAAGGTACCGAAGATGGCGACAAATCCCAAGGCCCCCCTAAAAACGCCTCTGCCAGTTCCGGCAACCCATACTAAACTTTTTGAAACGCTCGTTGAGCTTATCCGAGTCACGAGTACCAACCTGCCTCCCGACGTTAGAAAATCGGTCACAACGGCTCTTGAAAAAGAGAAAACAGGGACCGCAGGTGAGTATGCAATGAAGGTTATTCAGCGGAATATCGACATCGCCTGTGGCGTGAGTCAGCCTCTCTGCCAGGACACAGGAAGCATACTGTTCTTCGTAAAAACTCCCGTCGGATATGATCAAATCACGTTTAGCGAGGTCTGTGAAGCAGCTGTGGCCAAAGCCACCGAGCTTGGTTACCTCCGACAGAATTCCGTCGACAGTATCACCGGCCAGAACTCGGGCAACAACCTAGGCCCAGGAACTCCGACCATTTATTTTGAACAACATCGCTCAGAAGATCTCGACGTTCGTCTCGCCCTTAAGGGCGGCGGATGCGAAAATGTGGGCGCCCAATATAGCCTTCCCGACAGTCGCCTGGGTGCAGGCCGTGACCTCGAAGGTGTCCGTAAAGTTGTTCTCGATGCCGTGTATCAAGCCCAAGGCAAGGGCTGTGGGCCGGGAATCCTTGGAGTTGTAATAGGCGGCGATCGCAGCACCGGTTTCTCTTATTCCAAAAAATTGTTCTTGCGTCTTATGGAAGATACCAATTCGGATGCTCGTCTCGCCGAGCTCGAGCAAAGAATTATGCAGGAAGCTAATTCACTCGGAATTGGTCCAATGGGCTTTGGTGGCAACACAACGGTTCTGGGAGTTAAAATAGCCGCTCTCAATCGTCTACCCGCAAGTTTTTTCGTTTCTGTTTCCTACATGTGCTGGGCATTCCGTCGGCAAGGTGTGAAAGCCGATAGCGCAGGCGCAATTAAGGAGTGGATCTACACATGAGAGAAATTAAACTCACTCTTCCCATGACTGAAGAACAAGTTCGCTCACTTAAGGTGGGTGATATGGTTCTACTCAGCGGTGTCATGTTCACCGGTCGCGATGCCGTTCACAAGCATCTTTTTGAAGGCAAGAGCATTCCAGTCGACATCAGCGGCTCAGCGATTTATCACTGCGGTCCTGTGGTCGTTAAAGACGAAAATGGCGAATGGAGCGTGCGCGCTGCGGGTCCGACAACGAGTACCCGTGAAGAGCCTTATCAAGCCACCGTGATCGAGAAATATGGTATTCGCGCCGTCATTGGCAAGGGCGGCATGGGTTCAAAAACCCTTACAGCCTGCAAAGACTTTGGCTGCGTTTATCTGCATGCCGTAGGGGGCGCTGCACAGGTGTTGGCAGAAACGGTTAAAAAAGTGCGCGGAGTTTCGATGCTTGAAGAGTTCGGCTCTCCAGAAGCAATCTGGGAGCTCGAAGTCGTCGATTTTCCTGCGCTCGTAACAATTGATGCACATGGCAACAGTCTTCACGCCGAAATCGCTGCTTCCAGTGAACAGCGATTGGCAGAAGTTCTGGGACCGAAAAAGTAAAAGCAAAGGAACACAATCATGGAAAACGTCGTCATCATTGGTTCAGGACCTGCCGGACTCACTGCGGGCATTTACGCTTCACGCGCTGCATTGAATCCAATTCTGATTGCAGGGCTGCAGCCTGGTGGTCAGCTTACAACGACTAGCATCGTTGAAAATTGGCCTGGAACTCCAGAAGGTGTGGACGGAAATAAATTAATGCAAGACATGAAGGCGCAAGCAGAAAAATATGGCACGCGCATCATGCATGGCACCGTCATGAAAATTGAAAAAATCTCGAATGGTTTTCGAATTGAAACAGACGGTGGTCCGATTGATACGAAAACAGTGATTGTGGCCACAGGCGCGAGCGCCATCACTCTTCCTTTGCCTAACAAAGAAAAGCTGATGGGATACGGACTCTCAACCTGCGCAGTTTGTGACGGATTTTTTTATCGCAACAAAACTGTCGCTGTTGTGGGTGGAGGCGACAGTGCAATGGAAGAAGCCCACTACCTTGCGAAGCTGGCTTCAAGCGTGACACTCGTACACCGTCGCGACAAATTTCGCGCAAGTAAAGCTATGCAAGATAAAGTGTTTAGCAATCCAAAAATCAAGATCATCTGGCACACAGAAGTGGTCGACACACTGTCTGACAGCAGTGGCCTTACGGGCAT
>CAIZJW010000055.1 GCA_903933385.1 uncultured Silvanigrella sp.
AGATCAAGATCGAGCGTCGGGCGAACAACCCACGAACCAAAGTTGCCATAAAATTCGAGCTGCTTTGGCATGGTGCGGAATGATGTTGAGGGAGTGTCAACGCTCGTGTTTCCAACTTTGACCTTCGCGCTGGTCATGGAGAATGGAAACAATTGAACGCCAACGTACGAACTATTCGAACCCGAGGAACTTCCCAAACTTCCTTGGCCACCCATTGCAACCAAAGTGCCTGGACGCGTTGCGGTTGAAACCGCATTGGTTGATTTTTTGGGAGCAGCAAAGGCTGGGGCAACAAACAAAAAGCCAGCAGCAATAGCCACTGTGGGCGCGCAAAGAGACAATTTCATGCAAATCTCCTTTAATAGATGAACGGTAAACTTTTCCTCACCTTCTTAATCTTCAAACAGGAAGTCAAGCCGGCCAGCCTTGCCAAAAAGGAAAGGTCGAATTGGAAATGAACACTGCCAAACGCATAGCAGCTCCTTTGGCGGAAAATTTAACCCATCTCGCCTCGCCTGAAAGAACCGATACCCCCCTCTAAGTAGGAGGCTTTCATGCAGCGCTTGAGGGTCGGACAAAGAATTTGCAGCAATCGATTTGAAATTGTCTCCCTCCTCGGAGCAGGGGGAAGCGGCGAAGTTTATCTCGCGCGAGATCATCAATACGAATCAAGCGACAAACAAGTTGCCTTGAAAGTATACTTTGATATCACATCCCAAGACGCACCCATCCTCGAACTTCATGCTCGCATCAAACGCGAAACAGAGGCCCTTGCGCAGATTCATCACAACGGAGTGGTGAGGGCATTTGAGCTTCTCGTCGACAATGACATGAGCGTTCTCGTGCAAGAGTACCTACCGGGTGGCTCGCTCCACGATTCAATTCGCACTCAAAGCAAAGATTATCGAAATCCGATGATCTGGCTAAAACTTGCACATGCACTCGCTGAGGGGCTCGATGCTCTGCACACCTCCGGTCTCATGCACGGTGACATAAAGCCGGGGAACATTGCCTTTCGAGATTTGGGACACAATGAGCCCGTGTACCTTGACTTTGGTCAGGCAGCCTTGGTGAACAGCAGCGAGTTTTTGAGCCGTTCAGCCCATGCCTTGGCCACTCTGCCTTATCTTGCACCTGAACGAAGTGGCTTCATTAAAGCAAAGCGAGAAGAACAGGCCGACCTTTATTCTTTGGGCGCAACTCTTTATGAAGTTGCTTGTGGGCGTCCGCCCTTCGAAGAATCAACTCCAAAAGCTCTCCTCGAAAAAATACTCAATGGCGTTGCCCAGCCACTCACGGATCTTGTTCCAAATTTTCCAGAACCACTCAGCGACATCGTTCAAAAACTTCTTCGCAAAAATCCTGATGAACGCTACGCGACAGCGCGCGGGCTTGCCTACGACCTGCACGAGTGTCTCGAGCAGCTACGAAACTTTAAAAAAATAACTTACTTCGCCTTGGGAAAAAAAGATCGACTTCGTGAACTCAACAACAAAACTCTATTTGTAGGGCGAAAAGCCGAACTTTCAAAGCTTTTGCTTCAATTGGATGATGCTCTCAGTGAACGTGGTGGCTGTGCTTTCGTAGGAGCCCCTTCCGGGGCTGGTAAATCAAGACTGTGTTTTGAGGTCGGACTAGAAGCCTCCAAAAAGGGTGTACGAACACTGATTGGCAAATTCTCAGAATTTGAACGAAATGTTCCACTCTCCGGAATTCTTTCAATCATTCATGGATACATGCGAGAACTCAGCCTGGAATCCGATTCAGAAATGAAAAGCTGGGCGCGCTCCGTGGGGGTTGTTCTCGGAGCACGCCTGCGTCTCCTCACCCAAAGACTCACCTCTCTGCGAGATATTTTCACATTCACAAATGAGCTACCCACCGAGGAATTCGAAGACGAATCGCGTGCCTTCATTGAGGGACTAGTCGATTTACTTGTGCAATTTGGCTCCCGCGACTCGGCATTAGTATTGGTTCTGGACGACTTACAATGGGCTGATCCTGAAAGCCTCGCAGTTATTGAGATCATCTCGGCTCGTGCACGCAAAGGACAACTCGGAAAATTACTTTTGCTCGGTTCATATCGCAGCAACGAGGTCTCGCAAGAACATCCTTTGTATCAGAGGATTCTCCAACATGAAGGGCCTCAGGCACATGTTCAGCTCGGGCCTCTCACAGAGGAAGAATCGAATGCTCTTGTTGAAAACCTCCTCGACGAAACTGGTACACAAATCACACGACTCGAACGGATGACGTATCTCCTCACACAGGGGAACCCTTTCTACGTTCGAGAATATCTTACTTTTTGCCTCACCAAAGAAATTTATCGACCCAACGAAACTGGCGAAAGCTGGATTTTCGACTCTGCAAAGGCACAAAGTGCCTCTCTCTCTCACGGGATTGCATCGTTAGTTTCAGAACGCATTGGCGAACTCAACCAAGACAGCCGCCAACTTCTTTTGGTCGCAAGTGTGGTTGGAAATGAGGTTCACCTCGGCGCAATTGATTTCTTATTGAGAGAGCGTGAAATCAATACTCCTTTGCTCCGATCGCTCAGCGAGCTCTCTGAGAAGCATCTCATTTACTTCGGACGCGACTCTCTGACCTTCGTGCACGATAAAGTTCGCGAAGCAGCCTATCAAATGGCCGGACACGAATTGCGCACCGATTGTCACCATGGCTATGCAGTTTGGCTGCATAAAAAAATGCTTGAAGATGAAAAGGTCACAGGCTCAAGGCGCATGGCCACCGAGCCATTTGAATTAGCCTATCATCTCAAAAATGGTCGTCCACAACGCGATCCCACTTGGGCACGTGGCATTTTACTGAGTGCCGGACGCCTTGCTCTCAAAGTTTTTGCTTATCAGAAGGCGCTTGAATACGCTCAAACAGCGCATCAACTTCTCCCGCAAGAATTTACTGATACACCCGAACTCCTCAACGAATTCATACTCATCACAGAGCTTTTAGGCGACGCACGGGTACTCAATGAGGATCCAGTGGGGGCTGTTGATCTTTATACGAGTCTTCTCGATTATATCAGCGATGACATTCACAAAACAGAAGTTCTTTCAAAACTCTGTGAATGCAACCTCACTCTCTTTCGATATCGCGACAGCATTGAAGCAGGAAAGCAAGGCGCAAAATTACTCAAAAGAAAAATTGAAACAAGTGAATTGAAATCGTTTTTCACAATTATTGCGTTAATTATCCCATTCACCATTGGTGTTCTTCTCTGGCCATTTTTTGGCAGGGCAACAAAAAAGTTTTCGTCACGGCAAGAAGAAATATTCTTTAAGATGCTCATGAGCTTACAAGTTGCTCTTTTTTTCTCACGGCCTATCTGTGCCATCGGCAATCAAATGCGCTATACGTTCAGGATTCTGAGAACAGAACCAAACGAATACCGCGCAATGCTACTTGGTTATTGGGCTGTTGTGTGCGGAGTGTTTGGGTTTGCAAAAACATCGAGCAAGATTTTCAAATCGTCTCTGCAGTATTTTGAACAACACCCCAATCCTATTGCACGCTCATTTTTGCTTTTCACTTGGGGATATTTAAATGAGTTCCCACGCGCACGCCTGCGCGAAGCTCACTCTAGAAATCTTCAGGCGCTCGAGCTTCTGGAAACTGCAGGTGAATCGTTCTATCGAGTGCTGACCATGCAAGCTCTCATTCAGATCGATGAATATGGACTCGGCAATGGGGAAACGTATGCATTGTTATCTCAATACACAAATCTGATTTTTAGAATCAAACAAACCCCAACAATTCTCGATGCCGTGCTGCGACATTATCTCCTGACAAAGAACGCTGAAGAACTCGCGCGGTATGAAAAAATTGTTGCGGAAGCAGCTCAGGCAAATCGAGCCGACGGCTTCGATACACTCGATGGTTGCTATGCATACATCTCGTTGGGGGAATTAAATTTACTCCGCGACGATCCACTCTCGGCGCTGCCCTATCTTCAAGAAGCATTTCGCGCTGTCGTGAAACACACCCATCGACCGGCGTACTGCATATTTACTCCTGCGCTCTTGGCTCTCTGCTATGTCCGCCTGAATCGTCCCATTGCAGCTCTTCCAGCACTCGCTTTAGCTTGGATCTATCAAATCTTCTCAGCCAGGCTTCTTCTTCCGAAAACGACTTTTGTGACCGGAGAATTGCTTTATCGATCGGGTGCCAAACTGATTGGACGCTGGTTAGCGCAAAAAGGTATAGCCCAAGCTCAGTACCATCGTCTTCCAGCAGTTGTTCAGGAACTGCGCCTGAACTTTGCAAGTCTTGTGCTCGATGACGATCCTGAATATGCAACTGTCGTGTATCGTATGTGCAGAGAATATTTTTCTGAAAAACAATTTTTATTCTTTGTCGATAAATGCGATCGGGGGATATTGCGAGCGCAAATGATCGCCGACTCGCGACAGGAACGACAAATCAACACAAGCCCGCGGAGCCGTCAGAACTCAAGCGGCAATACAACGAGTGGAAATAACCACAGCACAAAAACTGAGATTATGCGCCACAGAGTTGAACTCGACTCTCTTTTGCAGGTGTTCTTGAATTTGAGTTCCCTCAATGAAAAGGAACCACTGTTTGATGCGGTGCTCGATGCTATGTGCAATTGTACCGGCGTGGAATATGGAATTTTGATGATCTATGAAAATGGGGAACTGAAACCTGTGCGAGCGCGCGGGAGTAACATTAACGACCTCGCATCTGGACTCAATCCTGCACTTGGCATTGACAAATGGTTTCTTGAAAAGTGCGCTCAGGAAGGGAAACGTGAACCACGCATCCGGCCTTCCGCTTGGCGTACCCCCCATCCCGCCTGCGACGGTTCGGCAATGATCGTTCCACTTCCATTTAAGGAAAAAATATACGGATATTGCTACTTGGCAAACGCGGAAGTGAGTGACTTTTTCGATGCCAGATCGCAGCGGGTTGTAACACCATTGGCAGCTCAAGCAGCCATCGCATACCAGAATTTTATTCTGGCTATTTCGAAAGAAGAAAAAGCAAGAATGGATGCCGAGCTTTCAGCAGCACGAGCTGTACAAGACGCTCTTCTCCCAAACCCAATCGAAGTTCCAACTGCGCACATTTCATATTTCTACGAGCCTGCCTCACAAACCGGGGGAGATTGGTTCCATCATCATTACGACAAAAATCATCATCGCCTTTATGCTTTTGTTGGGGACGTTACGGGCCATGGACTTCCATCGGCACTGCTCACAGCAGTTGTTAGCGGAGCAATTCAGTCGCATCTGAAAAAAGAATTCGACAAATCTGAAAAAGGAAACATGAGCATTGAAGAGAGCCTGAGAGAACTCTCGGAAATTGCCAATTTCGCAGTTTTCTCGGCAGGCACTCGCAGCAATCGATTTATGACCATGTGTTTTGCATGCCTAGATCTCAACTCTGGAGAGCTGGGAATTGTGAGCGCTGGACACACACCCCCCTATATTTTCAATGATAAAGACAAACGAGTGAGTACCCTACCCTGCA
>CAIZJW010000056.1 GCA_903933385.1 uncultured Silvanigrella sp.
CGAGGTTGCTTGGCGGGTGTTGATTTCAGAAAAAGAGGGTAAGAATCGACATCCAACCATCATCAATGAAATCAACAATGAAAGAATTATTTTATTCATGGCGAACTGAGCTCCACTCGATCTTTCAATTGCTTGTTAACGTCTACTTTAATTGAGCATACCCTCCAGGCCAACCCTGCCTGTCAACAGACGATCCATTTACCTTCTGATTTTTGGCAAAGTCGCGGGTTTTAAATTGCGAAAAAAGCCAACTATGGAAGCATTTCGGCTCACATTTGAAGAGAGGCAGCTTGAATGATGCAAGGTCCTCTGTTAGGAGCAAGGCCAGATTTTAAGGATCGCGAAACGATCGCGAAACGATCGCGAAACGATCGCGAAACGATCGCGAAACGATCGCGAAACGATCGCGAAACGATCGAGTACATGCCCATGCTAAAGCTGTTGAGCCCGCTTGTTATGGCAACCGGAATGATACTAACCGTGAACGTATTGAGCAAACAACACAGAGGCAATCAACAATCTTTATGAGGGCGTTTTATCCCCGGGGAGTTCGCGCTGAATCGGTGTCTCACTTTGCAGATCCGACCAAGTGAAGATTTGGCATTGTGGTAAACAGCTCGCGACATCACCCTTAACTTCCTTGCTTTTCTTTAATTATTGTTGATACATAGCTCAATGATCGCGATTTCATGACATCCTAGGTCATTTTTTCCGGGACAACTCCGATCCTCCCCCATGGATACAGCGAGGCCCTGAATTCATGAAACTTGCGAAAATCATAGGTGTAGCTCTTTTTGGGCATCTTTTGGGGTGCGTCAAGTCAGCCGAAAAGGTTGGCAAGACTGTGCCAATGAAGGTGTCTGTTTCCTTTCCGGCTCCTGACGCCAGAGAGTTACCTCCAGTGAGTCTGTTAGGGTCGATCACGAGTGGAGTTCTAGGTTCCACCGTTGACACGGCAGCAACTGCGACATCGGGCGACCAGCCACAAAACCTCGAACCCGAAAAGCTACTCGAGGACGCAGAAAAAAGATTTTCCTACAAAAAAGCATTTCGTTGGTTCAACTTCAAAATCTCAAACGCCGCCGGTGTTCTCAAATCAGGCTCATTAGAAATTAATGATCGGACGAAATCCGAGATCGACGCTATCGAATTCGATGCTCGCTCAGGCGACAACCTTCAATTTGACGTGAGTTTCATGCAAGTGGATTTCATGAACGAAAAAGATTCAGATTCTTTTTGCAGCGGCAGCGCCCCAGGCTTTGTCCGCACATGGAACATTTCACAAGCTTATGCAGTCAAAGATGGCGGAGAAATCTCACTCGCATTGAAAGAATCGGGGCGCAGCACTGTGCACATGGCCGCCTTAAAAGTTGGAACAGATGTGATTGCTAATTTTGATACTTTTAAAGCACAAGCTTTCATCAGAGACACGATAACAGGATTTGTCTTGGAGGAAGGGATTTGTCCGGTGGAGTGGCTTCTACCAAAGGAACACCAAAATGAGGCTTACTATCTTAAAGCAATGGCCTTTGCTTTGCCGCTTAAGGCGATACAAATTGTTTTTTTGGGTCAAGAATTAAAAATTTCAACAGCAACCTCTGAACCTCTCAATCGGAACGTTATTGCTGGTCACCTAGATCCAGAAACTCTCATTGATTTGCGCATTAATGCCGCTTTTCACGTAAAATCATATGACAAGGCAAACTGGTGGTTGTCACGTGATTCACTCGAAAACATTTTACCAAAAACTCTTTATCCGCGGCTTCCTTTGTGGAGCGGTGTCGAAACCGGCAGTTCAAACACACGGCCTCTCGTTAAGTTTAACAACGCGCTCTTTCAAAGAAGTGGTGCGACGCTCGAAAGCGCACTGGTTGAACTCATTGAAGGCGGAGATGCTCGGTGTGAGAATGGAAATGTTTTACACTCGATTGTAACAACAGCTCAAAGCAACACTCTTAAGCCTATTCTTTCATCGGGAACAGGAAAGTATCAGTTCAGGCTTCGTTCAATTTCGCCTGAAGGAATTGTGACCTGCTCCACCTTCCCCGAGCCATATTCACTTCCTCCCGCCGAACTGACTAAAGAAGTATCTGAAAATGATTCGATCTCGCAGCCCAAAGGGAGTGCGTTGCGAGGGGCGATAGATGCGATTGCAGTGGGCGGGCCTCTAGCGACTGGTTCCGTAACTCCTTTGGACATGCACCTCTGCGCAGTTCAAGGAGGAGCTCTCAAATGCTGGGGCTCTAATTTCAACGGGCAACTGGGCAACAAAACAACAACTGAGAGTTTTCTTCCGGTGATTGCTGCTGGCTTGGAAGCAGGAGTGACTGCAGTTTCGGCCGGACAAAATCACACCTGCGCTGCCGTGAACAATGAACTCAAATGCTGGGGTAGCAATTCAGCCGGAGAGTTGGGCATAAACCCTGTTGCTGGTACCTACTACATCCCTCAACCCACGAGCCTGAGCACTCCACTCAAAGATATCAGCGCTATTGCTGCTGGTGAAAAGCACACATGTGCAGTGAGCGAAAAACAGCTCTATTGCTGGGGTGATAATTATTATGGCCAGCTCGGAGCTCCTCCGGGAGCTACTAATGTCCTTCCAACAAAGGTTGCTGATTTTAATACTCCAGTGAGCGCAGTGGCAACACACAAATCACACACCTGCGCAATTGCTGAAGGCGCCCTGTGGTGCTTTGGATCGAATTCAAATGGTCAATTAGGAACCGGAACCGGCTCGTCTGTTTTGGGGCCAGTGATTGTGCCTGGGATGGACAGCGGAACGACAGCTGTGAGCGTTGGCAACCAACACAC
>CAIZJW010000057.1 GCA_903933385.1 uncultured Silvanigrella sp.
ATTGCCCCGGAGTCGCCTGGGGCTCAAGACCTGGCACATTATCGGCAAGCTTGAGGGATTCAACTCGATTCAGCACACTGCAGCCAGCCATGGCAAGCAAACTGAAGGCTGCACTGAATGTTTGGAGATTGGGACGAAAAAGCATGGAATCCCCCTTCTTGGCTCAACGGCCAATACGTAGGGCTAAATACCATGCTCGTCAATTAAAATATTTCACTGCAAAGGTACAGATTCGCTTGTATCTCCGCGCATTTGCTGTGCGTAAGCTCGAATGCGCTCAGCAGTTTCGGCATCGGGAGCGCCATTGCTGAGGGCTTGCTCTGCTTGTGAAGCGAAGTTTTTAGATTCCGACTGCAGCCGCTCCGCAGTTTGTGTCAAAAGCGTCCTAATTCCATTTACCTCTGCCGGATTCAATGTGGGCGGAAGTTCTACTGCTAACAAATTTTTAGCTACTTCTTCGGCCATGCGAGCCGTCTCGTAGTACCCGGCTGAACACCACTCGAGTCCGGGAACCTCACAGGAGGCTAGAAACATCGACTTAACGCGATCGTAGTCGGACGACAGCGTCTTAACAGCCTTACCAAGCTCCTTCTGGTTCTGAATATTCCGATCGCGCACTCCAGGAGAATCGAGTCGTGCCATTGTAAATTTTGCTTTCGCCTGGTGCCGGAAACCATCTTGAGAGCTTGGCTTCAAACTCAACATACGGGCCGCCGTTTTACGCGCCGCAGGCTCAAACCCCTGGCGGCTCTGAACAACTAGAATCTGGGCTCTTAGGTAAAGTTCATCATCGCTGTTGGAAACAAATTTCATCATTCGCTCGTAAGCGGCCACAGCTTCTGCAGGACGCCCAAACTTGAAATGAATATCTGCAATCTCACGGGCAATCTTGAGTTTTTCAGCCGCTCCACTCACCTGTCCTAAATAATTTTCATAATGAGAAACTGCATTTGCAAATCGCCCCAATGACTTATGCATTTCGGCAGACTTCAGCCAAGCACTCCGTTTTGCGCCATCTTGTGAGTACTTTCGTGCAAAATCTTCATAGTGTTTTGCTGCTCGCAGAAACTGAGCAATGCCCCGAGAAAGCTCGGCAGCTTGCCAAGTCGTTTCCTTCACGTATCCAGAGCTCGGATAATTTTTTAGGAGTGCCTCCATCTGGGTCACCGCAGAGTCTGTTTTCTTGGCCTGAAGGAAATTTTTAGAGGCCAAATCGAGCGCAGTTGCAGCGTTCTGATGCTTCGAAAATTCCTGCTGGAACGCAACAAACCGATTCGCCGATGCCTCAAATTGCCCTTGCGCAGAAAGTTGCTGCGCATGCGAGTAGACAGCATTTTCAAGAATGACTCGCAAGTTTCGGTGAATCGCTTTTGCTGGAACAATCTTTAACTTCATGGTCAGTCGAGCAATCTTTTCAACATAGAGCCAGTCTTTTTTGAGTTCAGCTCCCTCGAGAAGATAGCTCACCGATTCACCAGCAAAGCGACTCCGTGCAAATTTAATAATTGCAGCTTCAAATCTTTGTCTTGCAGGACTCTCTTGACCCAAAATTTGAGTTACATAGGCAGCCTGAAAAACAGATTGTTCCAACTCACTTCCTGCTACCGCAGTTGACATTTTGTCGAGGGTGACCACATAGGCCTGCGCGACCTGATCATCGCCGCCTAGCTTTTTGTTGCGAATAAATTTCGGTTCAGGGCCGAAACCCAAAATAGATTCACGCGCGCGAAGCGAAAATCTTAAGGCCGAAAGCAGAATATCTTTGTTTTTTGTCGAGCCAGCTAATGCATCGGCTCTGGCAGCAACATCGCTTGCCCTCTTTGCTTTCCAAAGAATTTCAATAACCTTTATTGCCCAGTCTTCTCTGGCGGCGTAAGCTTCATAATTCTTAACGAAGAAATCGTGCAAAGAAACAAAACGCGCGATACTTTCGCCATCAAGTTTGGACTGCGCCTGCGCGAGTGCCAAGTCTTGAGTGTAGAATATTCGGCCGGGAATCGATTCTCGCAAAACATCATTCAAATTGCCAATACGTTGCCATTGTGCCTGACCCATGATGAGATCACGCGCTGCCAAGTGAATATCAAGAATTCTCAACTCTAAATATGCATTGAATGAATTAGAATAATCACCGAGATTTTGAATGTCAGAATAAATTTTAGCGGCCCTGCCCGGCTGTTTTTGCAAATTATTGAGCGCAACCTGCTCAGAGTAAAAACGGGCCACATCTAGAGCACCGGCCGCTTGCATGGACTGCACCGCTTCGCCATCAACATTGTTGGAATCGCGCAACAAGGATGCCTGATGTAATCTGAATAAAACTCGAACAAGCAGAGGACCCGCTTTGCCGTCGACGCGCTTCAATCGGCCCATATCTTTCAGGGCTTCCTGATAAAGAGTGGAAGCTTGCGAATACTGCTTTTTAGCAAACGCAGCTTCTCCCGCGTAGTAACGAAACGATGCACGTGCAGTTGGCTCATTTGAATTTTGTGATGCGAATTCCAAATTACCAAATGGGCTGGAGCTCCGTCCTGACTCATAGTCAGACAATATTGCCACGAGCGCGACGCGTTGTTGGTCCGACGTGCGCCCTGAACCAACAAAGCGCAAAGCTTCATCTCGGGCGGTAGGATCGCCGGATTTCAATCGAGAAACAAGTTGAGTTGCGCGCAGACTCAGGGCCTTTTCATTCTTCGGAAAAGTCTTATTTATATTATCGATGACGTTCACGAGCTGGCTACGCCGCGATTTTGTGTAGTGATTCAGATCGGGATATTTGCTGTCCTGAGCTCCAGTTGCCCGCAATAACTCAACATAAAGCGACTGTTCTTCAAGCAATCTTGCGAGTTTCAAAGCGATATTGAGCGCTTGCTGGGATTTTGGTGGCTGAAGTTTAAGTTCCGCCTCAACCTGCTTAATTTGCACAGCCCGTGTGGCTGCGGCTTGCGCACTCGCATTAAATCCATCAAGGACAGAGGCGTCACCACCAACTGAATCCAAGAAATGAACCTGTGTTGGATTCAGCGGCGCTTTAAACAGCGGTGGAAATGAAGGTGACCACGCGGAGCCTGATTCCTTTGACGAACGAACAGCAAGAGGCTTTTGCTGTTTGCCACCTGCCGGCTTGGCTTTAGCCGACAAAGAAACACTCGGAAGCTCCACTTGCGCATAGACAATTTGAAGCGCCGATGAGCTGCAGAGAGCGACTCCCACAACAGCCCAAACTGTTGCGCAGCGCATCCGAAGGCCGCAGTTCTTGACGTCTTTCATGACTTCGTTTTCACCTCGTCGTTCGATTCGAGCATCCAGCCTCTGCTTTCGCGCGCTTGGGGCTCGTGTGTTGACGGGGTATCGGACGGAGCGGCGAAAACCTTAAAGAAAAATGTTTTTTATGGGTTTACATCGCTCAAAAGAGTTTCCAGAGCCGAGAAATCTTTTGGTACAGCGGTTTCGAACTGCATCCGCTCTCCCGTTCGGGGGTGAGTGAGGCCCAAAACTGATGCATGCAGCATCTGTCGCACCGAGGCGGCACGCACGCCGGTCCAAAGCTGTTTGTCTTTCATAAGAGGCATCGCAACTGAACCTGAGCCCGCAGCGCAAGGGCCGTAAAGGGCGTCGCCGAGTAAGCCATGCCCAAGATGTGCCATCTGCACCCGAATTTGGTGGGTACGGCCTGTGTAGAGTTCGCAAACAACAAGGCTCGCCATGCCACTGGCATAGATCTTTTCGGTTTTGATTTGCATACGCGCCTGTTTGCCTTGACCTTCAGGGAGCACAGCGTAGCGCAATCGGTGTTTGGGATCGCGACCGTGCCATGTTTCTACAACCCGGGGCGAGCGCACAAGAGAACCGAACACAAGCGCGCTGTATCGCCGCAACTGACTGTGATCGGCAAACTGCCTCGACAATTCGGTGAGTGCTTTTTGCGACTTTGCAACCACCATGACCCCACTGGTATCTCGATCAAGACGATGCACTAAACCTGCTCTCAGTGGATCTCCCAAACTCGGAAGCGTGTATCCGGTATGCGCCAGCACTGCATTGACCAACGTTCCATCGGGGACGCCTGCACCTGGATGCACAACCATTCCCGCGGCTTTGTTAAGAACCAGAATGTCGTCGTCCTCAAAAATAATTTCCAAGGGAATGGATTGCGGTGCCGGAATGGTAGGAGGCGGACGCAAGGCAGCCAAATCAATTTCGATGATGTCTTTTTCACCCAAATTCCAAGAGGCACGTCGCAACCGACCGCTCACCAGAACAGCGTTGGCATCTATTAACTTCTGAGCGAAAGATCGGCTCGGTATGATTTCTACGAGCCTAGAAAGTGCCAAATCTAGCCTCATTCCGACACATTCATTGGGAATGGTCAGTGAGACCTTCTCTTCACTCTCATGCGGTGTTGAAGGAGGCACTGAAATGAATCCTCAAAGCTCAGCGGCGCACTGTTCTGGCTTGAATGCGAAGGCGTGAGCGATAATTTTCAGTGATTGCATCAATGATATCCTCGCGCTTCAGATTCAAATAGCGCAGATATGACACCAAAAATCCGCGAAAGTAAACTGCAGCCGGAAGTTGTTCATAGTGGTCAGATTCAATTGCAGTGAGGTATTTGCGTGGAATTTTTGTGCGAGTTGACATCTCCTCGACGCCAACACCCATCTCCTCGCGAAGTTTCTTCAACATACTCCCGGTAATTTGCTCGGCAGAATCGATAATGTTGTTCATCATTGTCAATGCTTCAGGCTGAAGAGCAGCCTTTGCGCAGACATCGACAACATCTTTATCGTGCTCTCCGATAAGGGTCTTCAAGCGCCGTGGTGGTTGGTAAGCCGACGGTTCGCCAGATCGCACAGGCGTAACGGCATCCAACGGAGCGTTGGAGGTATTGGGCCGCGCGTCGCGCCCGCTTCGGCTTGTTGCACCAGGACGCTGCGGAGCAAAAGCACCCTTGAGCTCGGGCAAATCGAGAGCACTCATTGGTGCAGCTTGAGATATGCCCTGAGATGAGCCATTGCGCTTCAAATAAAAAACATTTTCATCTTGATCGAGCTGAGAGATTGATTCACCCGTCAGCTGCGGCAGCAACAATGCGGAAACCACACTGTCCTCGGAATCATTCACACTCTGTTGTTCGATTTCTGTGATGAGAGCACGATAGGCCCAATCCAATTCTTCGATATCAAGATCGGAGCTTTGCGCGCCATTCAACATCCTATCACGAGTCTTTCGGTAACTCTGATGGACGTTTTCAAGCGTTACCTCGCCTATGAGGCCTATAATATCAGCTGGTGTATTTGACACTCGCTCACCCATACGGTTGCGAACCCCTTTCAACCCATTCCACTCACGTTTTGATGCTGAGGCACAATCGGCTCGAAACGAGTCGAAAGAGTTTTCGCGATCGTCATCAGGCCCTGCGAGACACTAGAATCCGGAAAATCGACACAAACAGGACGGCGATTTCGCAGTGATTTCCATACAACATCATCAAAAATCGCAGCGCCGAGGTACTCTGCTGAGAAACCAAAATAGCGCTGGCTAATTTGAGTAATCGAAGAACCAATCTCTGCATCGGCATTATTGCGAACTTGATTCATCACAACACCCAAATGCGTCATCTGGATGAGGTTCAAAATCTTTTGACCAATTTCTGGCTCTTCGGCAGCAAACTTCTGCAACTGGGCAAGTGGAGGAGTTGCAAAGCGAGGATCACCTAGGCTCAGCAAAAGTCGCTCTGCCACTTCTTCCTGGTGAATTGCCTTCACGATACTTTGCAGTTTGCGATACAAGACGCTCTTCAAAAAGACGTAAGCATTTTCAATACTGGTTGGCTCGGGAACCACAACTACAATTCCAGCATGCGAGAAAATGAAAAAGTCGAGCGTATTAACGTGTGTGCCTGCACCAAGATCGAGAATCACATAATCAACATCGAGGCGCTGGAGCCGGCTAATCAGACGGATTTTTTGCGCGGCCTGAGGCCGTATTTGCTGCCAAAATTCCTGCCCGCCCCCGTAGAGTATCAATCCGGGAACACCGCCCGAAACAGCTACATCTTCAAGATTTTCAATACGTCCGCTAACGAAGTCGAACAAACCTATTTTTGGGCTGGGAACACCCAAGCAGGTATGGAGGTTGGCAGCACCAAAGTCGAGATCAACCAATGCCACGCGATAACCCTGACGGGTCAGCGACACTGCCAGATTCGCTGACAGAAAGCTTTTGCCAATTCCGCCTTTTCCACCGCCGACCGAAATGATGCGCGGGCCCGACGAAGCTCGGCCACCGCCATGGGGGCTCCGAACATTTTCATTGATGCCTGCTTCATCTCCTTGGCCCGATTCACCACCGAACGAGCCAGGATTTCGACCTGACAGTATTCGAGGTGCACTCGACTCGCGCTCGCCAGCAGGAAACTCCTGAGCGCGCACAGCCTGGGCGTATTCGGTTCTGGGCACACTCGTAATTTCTGCGGCAGAACGAACTGTTTCGCCGTAGCTCTTACTGAGCGCATGACGCGCATCACGCGTCGGCCGCTTAAACATTCCTCTTGAAATTGAAGAAAACATTCCTCAACTCCCTGTTCCGTGAAGATGATCGTGAAAATCAATTAAACCATTTACTCTAGATGCTATCAGCCTTCGAAAAACCACTCTGCCAGTTTGCCGCTTTTTTGGCTCGGCGCCATTTTCCCAACAGCACTCAGGGGTGGTCATCAACGAGCACTGCCTTTTTCAAGATTCACCAGATTCGAGCGGGTAATTCTCGACTCACTCACAAACTGGGGGTTATCTTTAGCAAGCAACAGGAACCGACGGTAATAGTACGTTGCTTTGCTCTTATCTGCATTTTCATACAGTTGTCCCAACAGGAAGTATGCTTCCTCGGAGTCGGGATCGGACTTGGTAGCACGCTCCAAACGCGAGATCGCTCTGCTCTTTTGCTTGGCCTTCAAATCACACTTGGCGGAACCCACGAGAGCCGACGACAAAAACGGCCGAGCCTTCAGAATTTCACTGTAGAGCGGTTCTGCTTTGTTGCAGTTATCACTCCCCACATAAGACTCAGCAAGAGCATTCATGAGTAGAGTTTTCTCTGTATCAGCGCTCACTTTATCTTTGCTTTGCACATTGAAATTCGAGCGTTCCACATGAGCGAGAAGGGCCTGAACCTCTTCGAACTTCTTTTGTTTATTGAGCACACTTGCGAAAATCAATTTAACTTGGAGATCTTCACCATTCGAACGATTCAACTTCTGAGCCTGAGAAAACGCCTTCTCCAAATTGCCCAGTCGAAAGTGACTCCACGCCAATGCTTTCTGCACACGTAAATCAAGTGGATTTATTTTGGCTGCCTTTTGATAGTGAACAAGTGCTGATTTGTGGTCGCTCGCTCCGCGAGAGGCCTCGCCCAAAAAGTAAAAAATCTCAATATCGTCTTTGTATTCAGTTTGGATTCCAGCAAGAGTCTTTTGCGCCCTTTTGAAATCACCCATTTTAACTAGAACAATCCCTAGATTTCTCTTTGCCGGCAAATTCCCAGGAGCCACGCGCAATGCCGACTCATAGGCATTTGCAGCTGCAGGATAATCGCCTCTCAGCGCAGCCGAATTGCCCTCAAGGAGAAAGCGTGTTGTGTCTTGGTTTTTCGTTGTGGCACAGGCACTCGTTAATAGCGCCACAGCAGCCACTGTCCACAATTTTATTTTGGATGTTCTATGACTGATTTTCACTTTATCCCCCTCGTCCATGAAATCGCCAAAACTGCAGTTGCGCGATGCCGTACTTACGCTCATCCGCAAGCTCCCAATCTTCATCTTTCGGGAGCGGAATTGCTCGTCCAGCTTTCATTTCAAGCACAACGAGGCAATCCGAAGCGCAAGCACCCGACGATGCCAACCCGCCCAATGCAACATCATACCAAGGGGAATGGTAAGGAGGATCTGCCAACACGACAGAGACTAGTGGTGCATGATTTGCCGATCCCTCGGCGCGTGTGGTTGCCTGACGAGTGAGAAAATCGGCTACACCTGAACACACAACAGTGTAACATTCCGTCGGAACTCCCAAAGTCTTCAAATTTTCCAGAATCATTTTAGAGGCGGCCTGCGACTCCTCAACAAAAGTCACATGCTCCGCTCCCCGGCTCAGTGCCTCAATGCCAAGTGCACCACTCCCGGCAAACAGATCCCAGACGATTGCACCCTGAATATCGAGTGATAACATGTTAAAGAGGCTCTCTTTGACGCGGTCCGACGTTGGTCGGGTTACGTCGGTCCCAGGGAGAGTTTTAAGGAGTCGTCGCTTGTACTTTCCGGCAATCACTCGCACCTGTTGTCACCTCATCATATCAACATCGTGGATTTGATATGAACACAACTGAACCAAGCTCGTCCACTATGCAGAAAGTCAGAATTAACCCACACGTTGAAGCACATGGTAATTATTCCATCGAGTGGTCTTATCACTTTCCTCTCAGCCCGGGCCAACGTATTGAAAGCGAATTCGAGCTCAACTTTCCGAGCGACAAAGTTCCAGGGGCAGCGCGGGCTGCGCTCGCTGAAGCGAATCTCTCGACAACCCGTCTCAGTTTTGCCGATTCTGCGTCATCGGTGCGTTTTCAATCACTCATCTTTTACCGCGACACACTTTGGCTCCTTGGCGTCCTTGGAAAAGATTCTCATCACGATGAGAGCCTGGAGAAAGAACTCATTCCACGGGCGCGTCGATTTTTTCTTCATAAAGCAAAAGATTATTGGAGTGAGGCATTCATGCCTCGGTTGGGAATCATCTTTCAATCCGACCTAAAACGCTGCCGCTCATCCATAAAGAAACTTTTACTTGGAAGTGAAGTTGATAAGGGCCCTTCATGGGAACAATATGCGGCTGCCAAACACGAACTTTTAAGCAGTTTACGCTCCGCTTTTAGAATTATTCAGGCACACCATCTTTGGGAAGCGCTCTGCGCCAAGGAACATAGCTCTCAGCGGCCGAAATCTACAGAGAGCCAGGAATCAGATGGTGATAATTTCACACCTGCACTTGCTGACCTTGCTGAATTTGTACTGATGCTTGCAACAGCGACTATTGGCGACCTTCAAAGCCTCATGCGTGAAGCCTATGATTCCTATGAAAGTCATTTTGCCGTGCTGCGCTCTGGAAGTATCAGTTCAAAAGCTGAACTCGATGCTGCAATGGAAATTACGAAAAAGAATGTTCGGCACATCACCTATGAGCAAAACTGGCTTTCTGAATGGGCCCGCATCGTGAGTGAATGGCGAATTCTTTGCCGCCTTCCTTCTCTGACCGACGTGGCAGTCGATGCACAAATGGCCACTGATTACTTCGAGCGACTGAGGGAACTCAAGCGATTGCACTATGCATATTGGGATTTGAAAACCGATTTAGTTGCCAATGAAAAAAAAGTTGACTTCTGGATTGGAGGCAGTGCCGCAGCTATTTCTGCCGCGTTCGCATTTTTCGGTACTTTTATGTGGATTCACTATCAAGGGTTGGGGCCAGCATCCTTGCAAGATGGCACAGCACTTCAAGAAAGCGGCGTGGTCGCTTTCACGATATTCGCGGCCGGAAACGTTATTGTTTATGTGCTCAAAGATCGGTTGAAAGAGTGGCTAAAAGAGCGCTTGCGCGAGCGCTTCAATTATTCTGCAGGACGTTGGTTAGGGCGATGCTATCAGCTCACAAAAGATACAAAAACAAAAAATTCGCGTCGTATTGAAGTGGCTGAAGTTGAGCGCGAGACTCGTTGGGAAAAAATCAGAAACGGGCTTTCATTTCGAGTGTGGGAATCTTTTCATGTTTCTCCGGAAGCGCCTGAAACTGCAGCGCGCATCATCAAACAAACGTGGCGACTCCCACTCGATGAAATCCTGCACAGCATGGATGACAGCAGACATGTCCTTAAATTACCATCACTCGATGGAATTCCACGCGAAGTCACGGTCAAAAAGAGAGCGCTCTTTAATTATAAATTTGTAGTGCGAGTCTACGACTGGAAAAATAGGGAATTGCTCCTCATCGACAACGCGCGGCAAGAGGGACGCATCCTTTCTTCTGGCGACAAAATCACTTCAGTAGAGGCTCGCAATTCCTAAGTTGTTCAGCATATAAAGCCTGATTCCATAACTCGAGATGGTGTCGACTGACTCCAGTATCAAAAATATAATCGTCGATGCGCCGCACTGGAACTAATCCACGAACTGAAGAAACAATCGCGCATGCCAGCACAGAGTCGAATTCCCCGACCTTCAATGCACTCCAACGAATTGTGTGCCCCATGGCTTCGAGAGCATTCTGCAGACATAAAAGAGTTGTTCCTGGAAGAACATTGTTTTCCTGGGGGGCGGAGCAAAGAACTTTATCTTCTTTACTCATCCAAACAAAACTTGCTGTGGTTGACTCTGAAATCTCGCCGTTCGGATTGACCAGCAAAGCGTCATCAAAACCATCCAATTGAGCATCATCAAGACACATCAAATTCCACAAATATGAACAGCTTTTGATATCTACCAACTCTTTCGAACGAGCATCTGGGCAGGTTTTTAATGAGTATCCGCGGCGCCTCATGTCCTCGTCGGGGCCACCCGCAGCGCGGCAAATAATAATCAGCCGTCCGGGAGAAAGTTGTCCTTTTTCGTCGCGACGCGGCTGCAGAGTCAGGCTGTCACCGCCGGTCAGGAGAATTCGAACTGAAATTCGCGGACCTCGCGACTCGCCGGATTTTTCCACAAATCCAGAAAGAGTTGTTTGAACGGCTCTGCGTATTTCATCTTCGCTCGGACAACCCAAACGAGCACGGAGAGCGCCAGCCCTCAGCCTTGCCAAATGAGCATCCCAAAGCACCAATGCGCCATCGATCGCAAGAAGAGTTTCAAAGATCGCGTGACCAAAAAGCAGACCACGATCAGTGATTGGAATTCGGGCTGC
>CAIZJW010000058.1 GCA_903933385.1 uncultured Silvanigrella sp.
AGAAGACAACCCACAATTCTGAATTCAAGAAACAGATCGCTGGCGCCGAATTTCCAGCTCATCAACTTCCAAGGCAGCCGAAAGAACCTCTTGCATGTTTGAGACGAGAACAAATTCCATCGCCTTGCGGACGTCCTCTGGAACCTCGGACAAATCACGCCGATTTCCCTCTGGAAGAATGACGCGCCGCAAACCCAAACGATGCGCGGCAAGAACCTTTTCCTTAATTCCACCCACAGGTAAAACCAATCCCGTCAGGCTCATCTCACCTGTCATCGCGGTGTCACTCCGCACAGATCGCCCCGTGAGAAGAGATGCCATCGCAGTTGCAATGGTGACGCCGGCAGAAGGTCCATCTTTCGGCACAGCACCCGCAGGAATATGAACATGCAAGCCTGCATGTTCGAAATTTCCCGGGTCGATCGCCAACTGCTTTTGCTGCGACCAAATATAACTACGAGCTGCGTGAGCACTCTCGCGCATAACATCGCCTAATTGGCCTGTCAGTTGAATATCGCGACCACCCTGGAGCAAAACAGCTTCGACGTAGAGAACATCTCCTCCTGCCTCGGTCCAGGCCAGCGCGGCAGCAACTCCGGGGGGAATTCGGCTTCTCATCGCATCCGACGGGAAGAGTGGAATACCCAACAGCATCTCAATATCCGGCGGTCCAGGCTGAAAACTTGGATTTTTCCCCTGCTCAATTGCGAGTGCAATTTTACGAGCAACCCGCCCTATAACTCTCTCAAGTTGCCGCACACCCGCCTCACGCGTGAACCTCCTGATCAAAAATTTCAAAGAATCCTCATTCAAAAAACATTGCTCAGGGGCGAGGCCTGTCGTGGAAAGTTGCCTCGGTATTAAATAATTTTGTGCTATGTGGATCTTCTCATCATCGGTGTATCCAACGAGTCGAACGAGTTCCATGCGATCAAGAAGCGGCGCAGGAATTGCCTCAGCCGTGTTCGCAGTGACAATAAAAAAAACCTTCGAGAGATCGAAGGGAAGGTCGAGATAGTTATCATGAAATGAGTTATTTTGCGCTGGATCAAGAATTTCTAAAAGTGCTGCAGCCGGGTCGCCGCGAAAGTCACGTCCTAATTTATCAACCTCATCCAGCATAAGAAGTGGGTTTCGAGCGCCAGATCGCCGAATGGCTTGTATGATTCGCCCAGGCATAGATCCAATGTAAGTTCTCCTATGGCCTCTCAACTCAGCTTCATCGTGAAGGCCGCCGAGGCTCATTCTTTCGAACTTACGTCCAAGTGCTCGGGCAATCGATTCACCTAACGACGTCTTACCGACACCCGGTGGGCCAACGAAACACAAGATAGGATCTCGCGCGGTGCGATTTCGTTTCATGACAACAAGCTGTTCCATGACTCGCACCTTCACTTCGTTCAATCCGAAGTGATCGCGATCGAGAATTGTCTGAGCTCTTTGTAAATCAAGGTTATCCTCAGTGCTTATACTCCAAGGCAGCTCAGAAATGAGTTCGAGATGTGCTCGCAAAACCTGATAATCAGGCGCAGCAGCACTCAGCTGCTCCAAGCGCTCCAACTCCGACATAGCCTCCTTGAGAACATCCGCAGGGGGGCGTGCCGAAACAATCCTTTCTTTCAATTGCTGAAGCTCTACTTGGCCGGAATCGTGTGATCCAAGCTCCTGTTGAATGGCACGCATTTGCTGACGCAAAAGATATTCTCTTTGCTCTCGCGACATCGCACTTGTGGCTTGAGTGCTTATTTTTTCTCTGAGATTTAAAACCTCAACCTCGTAGCCGAGACAATCAACCATTCTCTTGTAAAGCTCTTCCTGGGTTGATGCCTCAAGTAGACTTTGCTCTTTATTGACATCCAGGCTGAGGAGCGACGCCAACAAATAAACCTGTCCCAAAGGATCCTGAATTTGCTGAAGAAGTCTTACAAGATTTCCAGTGCCTTTGAGGTCACTCAGATCTTGTATCTTCTCTGTGAGGTCAACAATCGAACGTTGCAATGCATCGACTTCCGAAGAATTGCTCCGCAAAACCGGTGATTCAACAGCGTCGGCCTCGAGGAAGCGCCCATTGCCCGAAACATTTGAAATCCGAACTCGATGCAGTCCCTGGAGATTAATTTCAAGGGCAGAATCAAGCCGAACAAAACGTCGGACAAGCGCGAGAGTCCCAAACTCAAAAAGATCATCTCCGCCTGGGTCGCTTGCCGATGAATCGCGCTGGGTGACAGCAAGGATCCATTTATCTTCCATCGCGAGAGCTGTTTCAACCGCAGCAATCGAACTTGCGCGGCTCACCGAAGTCGGAACAATAAGATGGGGGAACAGCACCGCGTTTCTGATGGGTATTAAAGGAAGTCGCTGAGGTCCCTGGTTCGGGCTCATGTGTCACCTCCCAGATAGGCTTCAGACATAGAATTTTCCAACTGGACTCTATGACAAAAACATCGATTCGAGAAAATTCGAAATCGGAACCTTACTGAAATGAAATCAGCGAACCCTCGTCGGCTGCCTTCAATGTCTCTAGGTTAAAAACAGATGATGTCTTTCGTCTGGGATTGCAGGGTTGAACATGCGAAAGGATCAAATATGACCATCTATACAGAAATCGCATTTCGCGACATGGAAGCTTCTCCCGCAGTAGAAGAACTCATCAGACGACGAGTGGCAAAACTTGAAACTGTCTTCAGCCAAGTTGCAGCGTGCCGAGTCATTGTCGAGGCTCCTCACAAACACCGAATCAGGGGCAATCTCTTTCACGTGCGAATCGACCTTTCCACGCCTCAAGGCGAAATCGTCTCAAGTCGCGATGTTGGTGTAAATGTTGCACACGAGCAACTCAACGTGGCCTTGCGCGATGCTTTTGCTGCCGCCAGAAAGCAACTACTCAAACATAAAGAGAAGATCCGGCTTGACTATCATTTGCCTGACACCCTTCCCACTGGGATCGTCAAAGATATTTTCCATGTCGATGACTATGGTATCCTTGAAACGAGCGACGGTCGTGAAATTTACTTCCACCGCAACAGTGTCGTTGAAGGCAACTTCGACAAAGTGACTGTGGGGGACATTCTGAGATTTGCAGAAGAACTGGGAGAAAAGGGTCCACAGGCAAGCAGTGTTCACGCTACGGGTCGGCATAAAAAATACAGCGGAACTGATCAATTGAGGGAAGGCTCCGCTTAAGTCAAATCTGAAATGGAAAGGGTTTATTGCGCATGGATAGGGGCCTAAAACTACTTTCGGAACTCGTTTTCTATCGGACCTATCCTCTTGAACTGCCCTCTGGACGCAGGGAAACGCGTCATGAAACAATTGCGCGCGTCGAGAGCATGCACCTTGATAGATTTCCGACAATGGTCGACCAAATTCATGAAGCATTCCGTTGGGTCTATTCGGGGCATGTACGCCCTAGTTTGCGCTCTTTCCAATTCGCCGGTGATCCTATCAAACGTGAAAATGTGCGCATGTTTAATTGTGCCGGCCAAGCTCTCGACAGTGTCCAGAAATTCTCAGACTTTCTCTACATTCTGATGTGTGGCACCGGACAGGGCTTCTCGGTCGAGAA
Source organism: uncultured Silvanigrella sp. (assembly GCA_903933385.1). Taxonomy (GTDB): domain Bacteria; phylum Bdellovibrionota_B; class Oligoflexia; order Silvanigrellales; family Silvanigrellaceae; genus RFOM01. The sequence continues at coordinate 3,566 of CAIZJW010000058.1, forward strand.
GGAATTTATTTCACGACTTCCCTCTATTGGTAAGGGACATGATCAAATCTTTGTTGTCGAAGACAGTAAAGAGTCGTGGGCCGATAGCATTCGCACACTCCTCCTAAATCCTCTTGTCCACTTCAATTACGGGCTCATACGATCAAGGGGTACACCACTCTCCACGGGCGGAACTGCGAGCGGACCAGAGCCACTGCGACTTGCTCACGAGCGTATTCGCAGCGTTCTGGCGAATGCAATTGGGCGGCGACTCAGCGATGTTGAATGCGCTGACATCGTTTGTATGCTTGCAGAAGTTGTTGTTGTGGGAGGTGTTAGGCGCGCTGCTCTCATCTGCTTGTTCGATTCCGACAGCGAAGCAATGCTCAATTTTAAAACCGGACGCTGGTGGGAAAAGGCTCCATGGCGCGCGAGAACCAATGTGAGCGCAAGGTTACTCAGATCAGACATTAATTTTGAAGATAAGCTCAATGGAATTCTCTCAGCCTGTTTTGCGAGTCAGAGCGGCGAGCCTGGACTCAGCCTGATGAACGATCAAAACTGGTTTTATAATCCGTGCCATGAAGTTGCCCTGAAGGCATTTTGCAATTTAACCTCCGTGAATACTGCTGCCTGTCGAAACCAACAGGAATTCTTGAGCGCCGTGAGAGCAGCGACCTTCATTGGCGTCTTGCAGAAAAACTACACATCATTCCATTACATTTCTCGGCAGTGGCAAACCGACTGCGAACAAGAGGCGCTCCTTGGGGTCAGCTTCACTGGACTGGCCTTAGCGTGGGATCTTGTCTCGCGGGAGAACTTGCTCGCAAAGGCTTCCTCAATTGCACTCGAGACGGACGAAAAATTTTCACACGCATTGGGCATGCCGAGTGCAGCAAGAATTGGAACCATTAAACCTTCGGGAACAGAGTCGGCAGAATTGGGTGTCACTTCCGGGATTCATGGAGCACACGATGAATTCTATGTGCGGCGCATCAGAGTTGAGCGTGATTCCATGATTGGAAAACACCTCTGCTCCATTGCACCAGTAGGCGACTCTGGAAGCAATCAGTTTATTGAGAAAGATAACGCCCAGGAAGGCGGAATTGTGGTCGCACTTCCGATCACCCATGGCACTGCCATTCTGCGCGGCCAGGAAGGTGCCATTAAGCTTCTTCAACGATGCAAGTTCATGACGCGCAATTGGATTCTTCCGACACACCGTCGCGGACCGAACCCACACAACGTCAGCGTGACGGTGAGCTATAAAAATGAAGAGCAGAATCAAATTGCTGATTGGATGATCCGTAACAAAGCGAACTTCAGCGGAGTGAGCTTACTGCCTGACGACGGAGGCACGTACCTTCAGGCTCCGTTTTCGAGCATCAGTGAGAAAGAGTATAAAGATAGGCTTGCACGCCTTCCAGAAAAAATTGATCTCTCACTTCTCGGGTGGGGCGCTGACACTGGCAAAGACGAACGGTTCATCGACTGGGCGTGTGCGGGAGACAGTTGCGAGCCCGGTTGAATCAAGGCTTTTTCTCGCACATATAACCGCCACCGAATTCAAGTGCACCTGTCGTAAAAATTGTTTGCTCTAGAAGTCTCTCGCCTCCCCGCGCCATTCCAAGCGGCGCAACCTCGAACAGTTGTGCCACGATCTGGGTTTGAAAAGATTGCTCTGATCCGCCCTTTTCGAATCCAGATTCCTTGGGAATCGCAATCTCGCCAAAAGATCTGCGTTGCGCCTGAGCCGATACAATCAGTCGACGATTCATAAACGACGCTTGAAGTTCAAACCGCCCATCGCACGCATCAACACGGCTCTCAAAAAACGTCCCAGGGTTCTGCGGCGCAAAGTCTTGCTTATAAAGCTCACTACGATAGCCCACGAGCCAAGCTTCAGGCTGTAACCCCGCAAGCTTCAGCGGCCGACCACCAGCAATGGCCAGAGTTCTATTCTGTTCCAAGTTCTGGGATTGAAGCCAAATGTACGACTCTGGAAACGAGACACCCCAGTTTTTCTCAATGTGGGCGAATCCTCTTCCTGAAATTTTTTGAATTTTCTCCGGGGCATAGAGGTCGGGTACAACAGCCTCAAACTCAACTTTTGACCCCAAACTGTAAACAAACCAGTGCAAAGGAAAAGCTCTAAAAAGACTGATAACTCCTTCAGGCCCCAATCCACTCCCACTCCACGCAACGTTGTCAGTCCAACGCGCTTTGAGTTGAACACCATTCCCGACTTGAAGAGACGAACCAGCTTCACTGAATTCACCAATCCCGTCTGCAGACCAGCGAAAAGATGCAGAACCCATGGGAAGTGGGTCGCGATTCACAATGTCATTTTTGTTAAGATAAAGCTCGGAATTTAAGGGAAACGATTCGAATGCTCTCAAAGGTGATCCCAAGGATCCTCCATCGAGAACCGCTGCATATCCACGTAATCCCTTCTGCTCTGCAGCTTCCCTCAATTCACCCCGTGGCAAGTAGGAACCAACAATCGCGCCGAGTGAGCGATCGCTACCCGTCACGGGCGTAATGCGAACATACCAACCTTCGAACCACGGCCCCTTTTCAGGAAGCTTGTGAGGATCCATCAGTGATTCAATTTGGCTTGGCTTCTCGCCGTATTTGCGATCCTTACAGGCGGTCTGGGTGTTCAAAAAAAAAGTCAGAGTGAGCAATGAGGTAGGGAATCTTTTCACTCGGAAGGTCATCTGCCATTCTCCACTTCACCCACAGAGAAAATACAATCACTCAACTCACGCGACGTGAATTAATGTCGTCAGACGAAGTATCCGTTACCTCTGGCTCGCTGTCTTCCGATTTAACAACAAGTCGAGGGCGCATTTTTTGTGCAAGCCTGTCAACTGCATCAGCGCGAACCTGATCGGGCGAGAGATCCTGACTACGCTTGAAAACAGCCGCCACAGCACTCTGAGTTTGACTTTGCCGACGCCCCCTTGAGCGTGTGCGCTGGCCCCTCACCGAGGAAGACATGTCATGAATGAGATCTTCAATTCTTTCAGCTTGCTCACGTAGCTCCTGAACACCGCGATTGAGTTCCGCATAAACACTCTGTGAGCGACTCGACGCTCCGTCGAGCTGTGCAACGGAATCAAAAACATTTTTAAGTGCATCTTCTTTTGCAACAAGGGCAGAACGAACGGTATCTATCGACTCTGCAATTGCCACAAACTCACCCTGAAACTGCGATACGCTCAAGCGTGCTTCGTTCATGAGAGTCTCTCCGTCGCTGACGCTCCGACGGATTGAGGATGAGAGGTCGAGCACTCGCGACTGCGACTTATTTAAGCCGTCAGCAAGCTCACGCAGAGCCTCGGTGGCATTCTCAACCAATGTTTCCATATCTTGCGCAACCGAAGCAAAACCTCTTCCATTCACACCTGCCCGGTTTGCTTCAATTGAAGCGTTGTAGCCGAGCAACTGTGCCTTGAAAACAAAGTCCGAAAAAGTACTCAGCCGCGTGCTTGCATCCTGCAGCTCTCTCTCAAATTGCGAGAGCTGTTCAGTCGCAGTTCTGGCCAGAGTCATTTCCACCGCAACTCTCTGAACTGAATGTTCGCTGAGCAGTGCTTTATCGTGAAAATCACGCGAGCGTTTTGCAGTTTCCATGAGAGCTTCACCACAGTCTCCCGCTTGTGCAAAGATCGACTTAACAGTACTGGATGCTACTCCAGCGACTGAGTTATTCTCGGAATTCGAATGAGATGCTTTGTGAAGAACGCCGTCTAGGCCTTCGCCGAGTTCAATCAATCGAGAACATTCATCTTTCAGCTTGTTGGACTGCTCCAGAATTTCTCTTGCCAAATTCCGAGCAAGTCCATAGCCAAACAAACCAAAAACCACTGCAATTCCGAAAAATCCGGATAAAAACAGGCGGCGCTGAGAGAGAAGATCGGCAAAAACTTCATCAGTAGAGGCAGATACAATCACTGACCAACCCAATTGATCGAGAAACCTCTTTTCGTTTACTGCATTGTATCCCCAAATTCTTTCAAAACGATCGATTCTGTCAGGTTCGACAAGTGAACCCGATCGCCCAGCCAAGGCTTCGCTTGCGGCCTGTTGCCCCTGCTGAGTCGCAAGATTCCAGCGCAGAATTTTATCTGGATTTCTCTTTAATTCGCTTCGCTCTGTGGCGGTCTCGGTTGAGACTTCTGCCAACAGCAGCCCATCACGATTGATGAGCAGTGATTCACCTGTACTATAGCCGCTGGATTGGAGTGCATCGTAAACACCACGCAGTTCAGATTCAACAAATCGGAGCGAAACACGTGCCGTAAGTACTCCCGTGATCCGACCTTCCGAGTTCACAACAGAGCGAGAAAAACTCATTCCGTATTGAGTTCCTGCAAACAGCGCAGAAGTCATTGAATCAATTTGAACGTCTTCAACAACACTTCCCGTCAGTCCTTTTGCTTTGTCTTCGAGATATTCTTTTCTCACGGCTCTTTGAAACCAGGGAGTATCAGTAAATGTTCGACCTTCAAGATTCTTTGAATCAACAGGTTTGCCATCAAAAGTTTTAGAATTCGATGCAACGAACTTGCCATCGGCATCGACAAGAACCAACGCATCGTATGCTTTGTAACTCTCAACATAGTTGTTCAATGTTTGAACGATTGCTTCTTTGTTTTGACCTTGAAAAACCGAATGGTTGGCGAAGGCTTGCACGTCCATGTATCTTTCATGGAAAGCAGCCCCTATCGCCTGTGATGCCATCACAGCCTTTGATCTAAAATCATTCTTGGCCATCGATTCTCGAACTCGAAACGACCTCATGACCTGAAGATATGAAAAGATGCCCAATAACATCAGCCCAGCTAATGTCAGGAACAGCAATTTGCTCCGCAGTGATAATGCCCGCCAGAACATGTTCCTTCTCCCTTCAACTCGCCCAACGCTCTTTGCGTTCAGTTGCAATATCAATTGCTGAACACAAAGCACGAAGGTCAAGTAACGTTGCCAATCCCTGTCTAAACTTTCCGATTCCAATCATCCCACCGGATGCAAAAGTGCCCGGCATGCCTTTTGGAGACTCAATATCTTTGCTATCGAGTTGGCATACGCCCTCAATCGTATCGACCGATGCTGCCATGACTCCGGAGTGCGAATCCACAACAATAAGAGCCCGAGGAGTTGGCCTCCGAGAAGGGGATTTCTCGTCTTGGAACCATACTCTCAGATCAATCACTCCGACAATCTCACCTCGCAAATGAACGATACCGAGGTAATTCTTTTTGGTGTTTGGTACTGACCTTGGCGTTTGGAATGGAACAACTTCACGAACCATGTGAAGCGGCGTCCCATAAAGCTCACCCTGAAATCGATAAAGAATGTAAGTCTCGGTGCTCTTCAAATCTGTTTGCATGTCCTGATTCATGCTGCCTCTCTTTCGCGACGCATCCCTAAGAACGCACCTGCTATTTCAAGGACATCAATCACGAGAACCGGCTGGCCATCTCCAGCTATCAGTGTTCCAGCCAAACCACGCACATCAAGGAGATGGTTTGGTAGCGGCGTAACAACTGCTCTCACCTGATTCAAAACAGAATCGATGCCAACGGCAATTGAGTCGCGCCCAAAACGAACGAGAATGACATGACCCTTTTCAATAGCTACACTCGCCTGAACACGCCGACGCACTGTGGGAGCCTTCTCAAGCAACTCGATAAGAGTCACAAAGGGGTAGAGCTTCCCATTGAATTCCATGAGCTGCTTATCTCCGCGGAGAATATGTGTGCTGAACGTTCCTGGTTCAATAACCTCTTCGATTGCAAGATTTGGGATAGCATAGC
>CAIZJW010000059.1 GCA_903933385.1 uncultured Silvanigrella sp.
CGGTTTATAGTTTTTTGAACTATATACAGAGAATGGGTGCAGAATTTCGCGTGAACTCCGAGGGAGTCATGGTTTCTGCTCCAAAAAATGGGAGACTGAATGCTTCGCACATTGAAGTGGAAGTGCATCCTGGATTCATGACCGACTGGCAACAGCCATTTATGGTTTTGTTCACCCAGGCTGAAGGAACAAGCGTTCTACACGAGACAATTTTTGAAGATCGGCTCAGCTACACAAGTTTCTTGAATCAAATGGGGGCGAACATTTCGTTGTTCTCCTGTTGCTTAGGAGAAGCTCCCTGTCGGTTTAAGAATCGCAATTTTGTGCACTCAGCAATTATTCAAGGCCCAACGCATTTGCGAGGCGGAGAATTTCGATTGCCGACTGATATTCGCGCGGGAATGTGCCTCGTCGTCGCGGGACTCGTGGCCGAGGGTGAAACACGATTGTCAAATATTCAAGAATTACAGAGAAAGTACGACCATCTCGTGCCTAAATTAAAAGCTATGGGTGCTGACGTCGAGCTCATAGGTTCGTAAAGTTACGGCCCTTATTTAGCTGGCTTTTTATGGCCCGATCGACAACTTTGCCAAGTGATTCGATTTGTCTTTGTTGCCCCAGAAAGCTCAAATTCAGCCCTATTGTCCAAGTTGCCATTCGCTCAGCTATGTCGCGATCTTTAAACCTCTGCAATGTGATGTCCACGCAGTCCTGTATACCGAGAAAGGTTATCTTTTGCAGAGCGCTGTACTCGAGTTCCGATGAAATGGCAGGTTGCGGTTTCAAGTTTCTCTTGTATTGGACTTGGAATTTTAGCCAACTTCTCGGCTGATATGAGGTATCAATACCCCAGAGCTCATCGGCCGGGTATGATTTTTTTCCTTCGACATCCAGCAATTCCGAAAGAGTTTTCGACCTAATCAAATTAACGTTTAACCCAAACTGACTGCTGTAATCGATCGAAACGATTTGCTCTTTAAACCGCTTCCAAGAGGGCTTCCAAACGCGCGTTAAACTACTGGAGAGCGGTATCCAAGGCTGACTCGATACCACCAGCGAACCAGCGACGTCTCCCCATGGATCAGCGCTTACGGGAGTTTGTCCAGGTTGCAGATTCCTATTTTGATCCTCAGCAGTTCTTGCTGCTTCGAAGTTGTAATTAGATCGCACCGTGAGCCCGACAGGTTGGGCTGTCATGACATTGGTTCTGCGCCATGAAGAGGGTTTTGCAGTCAGTAACCTAGATCTGTCTTTCGATGAGTCTTCTTCGAGTTCTTGGATATAATCTTCAAGCTCCTTTTGAGCCCAAGAAAAAAATATTCCCTGCGAATTCTTTTTTTGAAAGGTCATCTCATAGAGAAATTGGTTTGGATCGGCGGCGCTGGATGAAGCTTGGAAGCCGAGTAATTTTAGCACAATTGCTTCTCTGCCCGGGGGAGAAAGACGCTGACCACTTTTACTGGTTTCAGTTTCTGATTTTGCAAACGATCTAAACTCATCTCTAAAGATGCTTAAGTTTGTGTGAAATCCGAATTCGAGTGTCTGACTTCTTGCAATGTTGTCGGCTGCATAGAAGGTTGAATAAATGTCTGGGTAATCTTCTGATTTATTAACAACTGGCACCCAACGAATCGATGCAAAAGGTGTGACTGAGTGACGCAATCGACTTTCGGAATCGCTCTGTTGACCCAGAAGTATTTCGGAGAAAACCGGAACATCTGCACTCAGGTCTGCTGAAGGGTTAGAAAGTTCACCATTGAAATCGACGGTTCGATATTTGACTTGTGCGAGCTCAGCGCCCACACGCATATTAATGAAACGATTATTGAGGAACGGATAGTTGAAACGCACCTGTGCTTGAGTTCGTTCGCCCGCATGAGGCCCGTTTGCGTCACCTGGCTGACTGGCATCATTTTCGAGAATATCCTCGTAAGAGCCTTTGCCCTCAACTGACAAACCGGTTTCGCCGAAGACCCGCGGAAAGAGTGTAAAATCAAGTCGCGGTGTGCGCGATGGAGTTGCCCTGGGATTATCTGCGAAAACGTCTTGTGGTTTTTGAACTCGAGCAGTGAGAGCGAAATTTTCGCCACTGTGTTCAAGTGCCGCCTCTTGCCAAAGAAAGCGTCTGACGACGAGCTGCGGTGTAAAGAGGTCTTGGGTTGCGCCTGGTTCTTTGGTTATGTCTGAATAGTAACGTTGGTCACTCGCTCTTTCGAAATCGACCTTCAAAGTGGTGCGCTGCTCGAGTGGAAGACTGCTCTGTGTTGACCATGCCCAGCGCTGCTTGGCAGGCTCAGACGCAGTGGATTTCTGTTTTAAAACTTCACCCTTGAGAATTGTTTGGCTCTGCTCCGACAATGACGTGCGAATTTCCAGCTCAGCGCGAGGGCCTTTTTTGCTGAAATAAGTGAAGGTCAGTGTTGCGTCAGCGGAATCGCCAAGCGTCTGATAGTATGGAATGGATGCCGCGTCGCCTGCGCGGCTTAAGTAAAATGATGGAAGTAAAAAGCCTGACTGACGTTTTGTTTTGATAGGCATTTTAAACCACGGACTATAGACAAGCGGAAAACTGGCAACTTCGAGAGTGCTTCCGTAGAGGGTAATGTACTCATTTGGCTCTACAAGCGCTCGCGCCGCACTGAGACCCCAGGCAGGACTTTCGTCCGGTCCGCAGCGACAAGTTGTCAGTGAAGCGGATTCGACATCCAGATTCTGATTAGAGTTCTGAAAGATTCTTCGCGCGCGCATGCTCAAATATCCTGGAACCTTCTGAAGGCCAGCGAGTTTTTTTGCCAACTCGGGATCGCGTGTTGCAAAAGTTCGCACTGCCTCTCGCCTATTCTCAATGCGCTTTCTGGCATCTTCTGGAAGATCACGGAGAACATCGCTTGGTTGGTATTGAGTTCTAATCAACCTTTCAAGAAGTTGAGAATATCGGCGTACGATTTTAACTTCTCGATCCTTTGCTGCTCGTCCATTGGATGACTGCAAGTTTGAGTAATTTGACCTCAGCTCCATAAGTTCTTGACGAATTTCTTTTGCTCTTTCCTGTCGCGCAACTTCAAAAGCGAGTTCTGCCCTTGAAAATCCAAGAACTTCTTCGTTGATTTGGGCCTCAGTGTCTTTGGGGTCAGCATAAATTTCAACGTCGTCCATGCGCGCTTCGTTGGTCTGTTCATTGATGAGCACCCGCGAAGCAGTGATGCGTTCCTTGCTTCTCACCACACGCACGCCACCCTCTGCGACTACCATTTTGAGCTTTTGATTATATTCAATGTGGTCGGCACTGACGAAAATATTTCCCAGAAGAAAAAAGGCGTTACCTTTCGCCTTCAGATATCCAGTTTCTTTGTCGAGATTTATTTCATCAGCATCATAGTACACCGTTGAAGGGCCAACATTGAAAGATTGCGCAGCTGCGAGATGCGAAAATCCCAATCCCACAAGAGTTGCATTCGTGAGCAGTGCAGTTTGAATAGAACGCATCGAGCCCAAAACCTTTTTTTTCATTTTGGGGACGATCCATGAGGGGGAAATACGGGTAGAGAGAAAAATTCCATTGCTTCGCCCAAAAGTGTGATTGAACCTAAGATAAAAAGTGTACCCTTTTTTTGGCGCGCAATCTTCAATCCAGACATCAATGCTTCAGATGACTCCTCATACCCGGATGAGCAGGAACCAGGGTTGATTGAGCAAGTGTATTGTAACAAGGCCTCAGGGTGAACTGCCCGAGGGCTCAGTGTTTGAGTAAAATGAAGTTCTTCGAATTGAGAATGGAGTTTATCGATGGATGTTTGCCAGTCTTTGTCACCGAGAGTTGCGTAGACGAGGATCCATGGGCGTGGCAGTGCCAGTGCCTTTTCCTTGTCCAAACATTGTCTCATGAGGAAATCAACGCCATGAGCATTGTGGGCCGCGTCAAACAGAACGGTTGTTTCATCGATTTGTCTAATGTCGAAACGCCCAGGCCAAAAAAAACGCTGCTTCGCAGCTGAGACTTTTTCTGGGTGAATCTTTGGTCCACCTGTTTCCGAGAAGTTTTCGACAACGACACGGGCAATGGACTCAGCGGCCCTGAAGGGATCTGTCTCGGATGGCAAAAAAACTGGAGCTGCACCGGTAATGTGCATTGCCTTCTCTATGCCTCGTTTGGCCGCTTCACTGACTTGACCAATAACGAAACCTCGGTTTCGACGCGAGATAAAACTTTTTTCAAACGCTATAGCTTCTTCGGTGCAACCCAGCCATTCGGTGTGATCGAGTCCAACACTTGTCAGGACGGAAGTTCTCGGATTGAGGATATTAGTGGAATCGAGACGCCCACCCAAGCCTACTTCGCAAATAAAAACCTCCACTTTTTTTTGGCTGATGACGGACAAAGCGATGGCTGTCATGAGTTCGAAAAACGTGGCATCGGGCAGACGGATTTTCGCCAAATCGAAAGAAAGTCGAGCAGATTCAAGAAAAATTTCTTTTGAAATTGGTTCTCCGTTGAAACGAATCCGTTCAGTCGGTGAAACGAGGTGCGGAGAGGTATAAAGTGCTGTGCGATAGCCTGCGTCTCTAAAGCTTTGCTCCAGTAGCGCACAGGTCGTTCCTTTTCCGTTTGTGCCGGCCACTAAGATTGTTGGTATCTTGTTGATAATTTCGATTGTATTGGCCTGAATCAGGGTTTGCATGCGGTGCGCACCAGGTTCGATATGACCACGCACTCTCGAGAATAGAGCAGCAACTGTTGAGTCAAAAGAATGGAAGTCTGGCAGCTCCAAACTCATTTTGGCTGGGTTAGATCCTGTGGTTCGCAGAGGATTGATAATAAATTATTAATCTCATCCTTCATTTCCTGTCGCTTCACGATGCGGTCGACCATGCCGTGATTTAAAAGGAATTCTGCTGTTTGAAAGTCATCAGGCAGTTTCTGGCGAATTGTTGTCTCGATGACTCGCCTTCCTGCAAAACCAATCGTTGCGCGCGGCTCGGCAAGATTGATGTCGCCGAGCATAGCATAGCTGGCAGCAACTCCACCGGTGGTCGGATCGCACATCACAGAAATGAATGGCAGGCCAGCATCGCGATGTTGTGCAACCGCGGCGCATGTTTTTGCCATTTGCATGAGTGAAAGTAAGCCTTCGTGCATGCGGGCCCCGCCGCTCGAACTCACCATGATGACGGGCATACGGTGTGAGCGAGCTCGAGCAAACAAACGTCGAATACGCTCGCCCACCACAGTTCCCATGCTGCCACCCATCCAGGTGAAATCGAGCACACCCAATCCAACTGGACGACCTTCGAGAAGCCCAGCACCAGTAATGATGGCGTCGTATCGTTTAGTTTTCTTCCAAAGGGTTTTCAGCCGATCGTGATAAGAGCGTCCGTCGTTAAATTCCAGAGGGTCTGTGCTCGAAATATCGTGATCCCACTCATAGAAAGTTTCGCGATCGATGAGCAGTTCAACGCGCTCTTCGCCGGGAAGCCGTGAATGGAAGCCGCAGCTCGGACAAACTCGATGGTTTTCCTCGAAGTCGGTTGTAAGGACGATTTCATTGCACGAGGGGCATTTTTCCCAAACACCACTTGGAATCGCCTTTTTTTCCGACGATTCCTGAAGGCGAGCAGGTTCTCTAGAAAGCCATCCCATTGCGCAATCCTCCGATATTCGAACTCGCGTCTTCTAACAAACCCCCGGCATGAGGTCAAAATTTTGCGCTGGGCAGCTCTGTTTCGAGGGCTGATGCTAAAATAATCTCCGGGGGGAGACCTGGTGTCTGAGCCTTGGAAAAGAAGCTTAAGTGCAATTGAAGAAAATCCACAACGCACCGACTTGGTTGCGGGTTTTGTGAGTTTATGTCGAATAATAAAAAACCCAGTGGAGCAGGCATCAGCCCTCGTCGCTTGTTCAAAGGTAATTCTCGCATACCAACCTCTTCTTGCTCTCAAAATCCTGCAGCTTTCTCTCGGACTCATGCCACGTCATCCGGGTGCATTGGTTTTTGCCAAGGAAATTTTCAAGCGCCGTGGTCGGTGGGCATCTGAGCAGCGGGTTGCAGAGTTGATTGCAACTCTCACTCACACAATGGCAACTACTTTTCTCGCGCCTGAAATTTCCGCTTCTGTTGCTGTTGTAGCTACAAAAGCGGAAACAGTTGCAAGTGATCCTGAACTGGAGACTGGGCCGCAGAGGGCCGATTCTTTGCACGGAGTTCAGCAAGAGGCGTGGAGAAATTTTGCCGACGAGCGTGTTTTGCAATTCCTGAACCGCTGTGGTTTCGAATTAGAGTGGGCAAGCTTTGCTAATGGTTTCAGCAAAAATAACGCAGGACTTGTCGCTTTTGCAAGCATGTTGGCCAGCCTTAGTATGCTTAAATCACATGATCTCCCATTAGCAGTCAGTATGTTGAAGAAAATGATCCAGGAGAGACCAGATGACTCTGGTGCGGAACAGCTTTTGGAGAGACTCTTTCCTGACTCCATTTCCACACAGCGTGAGGGGAAATGAGCATGGAGACAGTTTGGCGAATCACCAGGCGATTGCTTTTTCTTTTCGTAACACTTGTTGTGGCCTCAAACACGATCGCGTTCGTTGTTTTGAACAATTCCTTCATCCACGACTGGTTTGGTCGTGAGGCGAATGAAAGGTTTTTCAATCAGCATGGACTTGCCATCGGCATAGGCACGATTTCAGTCAATTTCCTTGAAACGAAATTAGTGATTCGCGACGTTCGTCTGACCGACGCAACGAACGATAAGCTTGAACTTTTGGGGATTGAGAGTGTGACCTTGGGCTTTGATCCCTGGAACCCTGTTGTCTCCTGGATCCCACGCTCTCGCTTTCTTTCCCTTGAGGGTTGGAGCTTCGATACTGGAATTCAAAAATATTTGACAGGCAAGGAAAACAATAAAGCCAATCAAAAGTTCGATCTAAATGGTGCTTTGGAGTCGGCAAGGATCTTGATCGGGCAACAACTTGAGTTGAAGAATGGCCAAGTGAAGAGCTTCAACAAAGATAAAATAGCGACCGATGTGAAAATCCGCAATGTCTTTTTCAAATACAACTCAAAATCAATCAATGATGGAATAACGCTTCTACTTGATGCAGATAAATCGCAAATTTGTCTCTCCGAAAAAGAAGAGTGCTCAGCATTTTTGCCCCTCGAAAGTCTATCACTCAATCTTGTTTATGCTCCCGAAAAAGATGTTCGATTTGAACGCCTTGATGCGCGCGGAGTTTATGGAAATTGGATTGGATCAGGTGAGGTCAGTCTGAGCTCATCTATGGATGTTCAGAACTACCAACTCAGGGTTCAAGGCGATGCCGATGCAGCGCCGTGGTTTAAATTGGGAGGTATGGAAGGGCGCGGTCGATACAGTGCAAACCTCCTCATAAAACCAGAAAAAGAATCGAGCGGCAATTCTAGCAAGAAGAATATTCGTCCCGCCATTGAGGGAAAAGTATCCTGGCAGAAAGTCGTTTTGAGTGGATACGACATTTACTCAGGATCGGCAGACTTCACATTTTCCGACAAAACAATCCGTTATCAAAACGCTTCAATTACGACAGAAAAAGGCGCCACAATCGAAGCCCGGGGAGAATATTCCTTGCGCGATAAGATGTCCTATTCAAACTCCGCGCGTCTTCGCGACTTAACTTTTACGGAACTGATGACAGGACTCGGAGTTCCCACCAACACGCTCGACTTTAAAATGACTTCAGATGCCCTAACGGTGAGTGGAGAGCTTAATCCAAATCCGAAGCGCGGTTTTACTTTGCTTGTTTACGGTCCGGTTGTGACCAAGAAAATGTCCGTGCCTGGCTTCGAGAGCAGCAAGCATAAACTACCTGAATGTTCAGTGAACCTACGTTTAGAAGCAGACTCTCACAAGATGGGTTTTGAGGGATCAAGTGCACTTTGTAGTGACGAAAAGGACGCATTGACTTCCGAATTCATCCTGCAAAAGGGACTTATTGATTACGACAATTCGCTCAACGATTTTCGCTTCACTGGAAAAGGTGCACCGGCATCTTTGATTTCTTATTTTCTGGATGAGGAAATAAAGGGGCGTATGGATCTTCGCGCGTCTATTACTTCTTCGCGGAAGAAATCTGTTTTGTTTAAGTCTCAGGTGCAACTTAATGATGGTGGAGTTTTCGGTCTCTCTGTTCCACGAATTTCAGGAGTCATTGAGATCGATGAAAACGGATTTAGGGGATACGAATTAGAGGGCTGGTTACGGGAAGATAGGCAAAGTCCAAATATTGTCGGAAATTATGTCAGTGTCGGATTTAAAAATAAGGCGCTGGAAATTGATGGCCGGTTCGACGGACTCACATCAGAAGTACTTTCCGTTTTGGGCGGCGATGGAAAGAGATTTGCCCCATTGGTTGAGGGCTCAGCACAAATCCTAAAATTAAAGCTTCGCGGGAACTACCGAGATATTTCCAATTCCTCAATTGACATGCGATTGCGCCTAAAGAACCTTGTTTCCCCTGCGCTGAGTTCTCAGGATCTTCAGGCCACGGTTCTCTGTCAGAACGGCTGGTGTTCGGGGAGTCGTATTTATGCGCAGGACGTTGCATTGGGAAAAGCGCGTATCACGAAACCTAAGAATTCGGACGGAAAAAGTATTCAGGCATTGCAGTCACGAGCCATCATTGAAATTGATTCAATTTCCAACAAATCAATTGCGATGCGCGCTGATTTGCAGTCACTTCCTTTTCTATTGAATTCAGACAATGGAAAGCCATTTGCTGGTAAGCTCGATCTTCGTGGCAATTTGCAGGGTGGTAGAAAGGATTGGGAGCTGTCGGCCGTTGGTCGAATGGATGGATTGAGTCTTGGCGAGACACCGCTTGGGAGTGTGGTTGCAACTGCATCATCGCATAATGGCGGCCCACTCAACATAATCTTGTCCGGAATATTTGACCAGGCGCAGGCAAGGCTTGTTGTCGATCACAGCATGGAGCAATCCACTCAGATTTACATGAGTCTGCGTTCTCTGGAAATATTCAAGTACATCCCAGCTCTGAATCGCGGAGAGCTTAGAACAGCAGGTTCAGTGACGGCTGAGCTTTCTGCAACCGGACCTGGCCTTAAAAAAATGATTTCCTCGGGTGCTGATGTTCTCGAAGAATTCATAGGTCGCGGACAGGTGAGTAAAATGAGGGTGCAGGTCGGGAGTGAAGGCTTTACACTGACTGACCCAGTTTCATTGCAGCTCGAGCAGGGAGAGTTGAATTTCTCTCCGGCAATCCTCAAGGGTGTGGCCGGTGAGATTCGATCGAGTGGCAATTTTTCTCTTGCCGAGAGCCAGCTTGCAGCAAGGATAGAAGGACAACTCGATGTCTCGATGGCATCGAACTTAACTTCAGCAGTCACCCAGGCGAACGGGAACATCTCGGTGCGTGGACAACTCAGTGTGAGCCCTGAGGGAACAAGATTTAGAGGGGACGCAAAGCTCGAGAACATTTTTCTCGCTGGGAAATACTTCAGCCCTCCAATCAATGCGCTGAACGGAAGACTGATTTTCCAGGATTCACGTATTGAGATTCCTTCTTTAACTGCGGCAAAGGGGAATGGCCAGATTGAAGTTGTTGGTGCAATTGATATTCAGCCTGATGGTGAATTGCCTGTGAGTGAGCAAGAGCCCTCCATTGCATTGCGCGCGAACATTCGCTCTGCTCAATTTCGCTGGCCACAGGATATCTTTGAGACAGTTGAGACAAGCATGGACGGACAAATAGAACTTGTCGGCCGTGGCAAGCCCTATCTGCTCAATGGCGACCTTCGGATCAGTAAGGGGCGAGCCTATAAAGATGCAACCTGCCAAGAATTGTTGCGGGTTGGATCTTCATCGAGTTCTGAAGCATCCATTGCAAATCAGACGAAACCATTTGCTCAATTGAATTTGGGACTTGAGGCTGACAACAGCTTTACATTGCAAACCTCCTGCATCAGAGGAAGAGTTTCTGCAGCGTTGAAAATTACTGGCAGCGAAACAGAACCGGTTGTGGCTGGTCAAATTCGACTCGACAATGGGCAATTAAATCTCCTGAAAACAAGGTTTGAAGTCACGCGGGCCGATGCGATTTTCGACAACCTTGTCAGGATTGAGCCAAGGCTCGATGCGCAAATGGTAGCAAAAATTGAGAGATACAATGTCTTCGTGGGAGCTGAAGGTCCTTTGTCGCGACCCCGACTCAACATTTGGAGCGATCCCTCGACAGGCCCCGATGGGATGCCACTCTCCCGTCCAACTCTCATTCGAATGATTTCAACAAATCGGGGTCCGGGCGAGACAACGCAAACTGCGGTAACTCAGGCTCTCGCAAACGGCGTTGTCGGTTTTTTTGATGACCCTTTAAGTCAAGCGGTTTCTCGGATTACGCGCGGATTCGTTGATCGCTTTGAATTGCAGCCGATTCTTGAGTCAGGGCAGAGCAGTTGGCGCGCAAGAGTGAGTCGCGACCTTGGAGAAAAGTTCAATCTTGGTCTTGATTTTGAGCCAAATAGCCAGTCTCTTACTGGAGAAATATTTATCAATGAGAGTGTCAATGTCCTTGGCGGTTTTGACAGACGCTCAACACAGATTGGAACCTACTCAGAGCTTAAGGGTGGCTTCAGATTCCAGTTTGGAGGAAAATGAAGTTGCATGCATTTGTTCAGTACAGACAATTTATCAAGACATTTTTTTCTTTGATCGTGCGCATTACTTTTGCTTTGTCACTTCTTTTTTCTTCGATTGCCTTTGCGCAAGAGGGAACGCAAAAGTCAGACCAGTCTAATATCGATTTTCAATTTCTGGTCGACGGACAATCCTGGGAGCCAGGCGTCGATTTGCTGAGGGAATTGACAACAACGCCAATGGAAGACGTGAGTCAAATACTTATTCAGCTTCTCTATGCTCGCGCAAATTTGAACAACATTGTTATTGAGAAATTCACAGTTGAGAAAAGGATCTTATTTAAGATTAGCGCCCGGCGTTATCCGCGTATTGGTGAAGTATCTTTCCGAGGCATTACGTCTGCTCAAGTTCAACAAGCCCGAGCCAACATCCGAACGCGAGTTGGGGTGCCTTTTGTGGCAGAGGAAAGTGAACGCGATAGAGAGAGCATTCGCTTGAAAATGGTTGAACGTGGATATCTTAAAGCAGTTGTGGGATCTCCCGAAGTCTCAATGGGGGTTTCAGGAGAGCTCAAGGTTGGTTTTCCAGTTTCACTGAATACTCCTTGCCGAATTGCCGAAATACAGACCGAGCCGGATGAGAGTTTGTTCGATTATTTTTCTACCCCCATAGAACTTGGAGCCTTGTGCGATAAAGCTTCAATTAATGAAATTCTCGAAAGGCAGCGAGCGAGGCTTTTGACTGATGGATATCTCAATTCCGAATTATTTTTGAATCAGCTGAATTTTTCGGAAGATAAAGAGCGCGGAGCAGTTAAGATTCGCTACGTACGCGGGCCTAAAACTCGTCTCGAAGTTGTCAATCGCCAAACTGGTATCGTTTCAGATGTCCTCTCTGAGTTCAGAGAAAATATATCGGCTTATGACGTTCTCTCTCTTTCAGATGATGATTTGAGAAGTGAAGTGAGAAAGGTTTTCGTCAGGCTCGGATTTGCTTCTGCTGTTGTGACCGGTCCTTCACGACTGACCGATGCCAATGGTGATTCTGTTGTTCGATTTTATCTTCAAAATGGTCCGTTGGTGGTTATTTCTGAGACACAATTCGTTGGGGAGATTCCACTTCCGAAGCAGGAGATTCTCGAGAGAATGGAACTCGTTCCCGGGCTTTTTCAAGGAGCAGTTCCATTTGTTGAGGATTCGCTTGCTCGCTACAGAGACAGGTTGCTTAGCATCTATCTCGATGAAGGATATGCGGACGCTAGGGTCGTTGATCCTGTTTTTGTATTTGCAGCCGACGGACGATCTGTAAAATTGATCTTTGAGACAAAACCAGGTGCACGCTCTGTGCTGAGGGATGTCACAATTCTCGGGCGTCCCTTTGATTTTTCTCTTACTAAGAACTTCGAAGATAAAATTCTCCAGCCTGGTCAGCCCGTCAATGGTGCGAGATTAAAGGCACTTGAGGAGGAAGTTCGACTTGAACTTATGAATGCAGGATATGCTTACGCGCGCATTCAAGTGAGCACAAAGAGCCTTCCAGTTGTTGGGGGGGTTAAGCCAGTTCAGGTGAGCGTAGATCTCGATCCCGGGCCATTGGTTCGCATAGGCAAGATTTATGCTGAAGGTGATGTTTTCGGAAAGCAAGACAGAATCGTTCAGGAGAGTGGAATTCGAAACGGTGACTTATTTACGCCCGACGCGCTTGAAATGGCGAGAATGAGCCTCTTGAAGCACGACCTCTTTGAAAGCATCCTTGTGGAGCCGTTGTCTGCAGAAAGCGTCGAGAGGAAAGATGCAATACTTGATATTGTCATCCGAGCTCAAGCCAAAAGAAGTTATACTCTTGGTTTGAGTCCTTCTTATGGAACTCGAAATGGCTATAGATTTACCATTGATTACGCGAAGAATAACCTAACAAAAGACGGACTTAGATTCACTTCCACACTGTCGGTGAGTCAGGAGAAATTGCAGAGTTCTGTCCTTTCAAATCAGAGGATATTGGGAAGAAAATTAACTCTTGGCGTCGCTGAGCCAATGTTTAGATTGGGAGATAGTGTTTTTCCGTTCGATTGGAACGCACTCTCTGGAGTTGAAGTTTCTGCGCAGTCACTTTCGGATCGCTACTTTGAAACCTTTGAAACTGGAATCGCTTGGAGACCCAGA
>CAIZJW010000060.1 GCA_903933385.1 uncultured Silvanigrella sp.
CATGTAAAGTCCAAGCACAAGAAGTGCTTGGACTTTTTGTTTTGAGAAATCGATTTGCGGCCATTTGCGGCCACGCTCAACGGGAAAATGTTCGAGACCTCACTTTTTGGTCTCATTTCTCTCCGCCATTGGCCGCAAAAGTACCAAATGAAGTCAGGGCGTGTTCTCAGTATTCTTGTTAAACGAAACCTCATCAGGCAAGATCGGCGGGTGTTGCGCAAATGGCTGCTCACCTCAGCTAACACATTCTTCATTGGTTTTAGGGGCTCATGACGAAGCAAACTGACAAAATTGTTTTCCGGTTGCACGCAATCGAGCGAATGTTTCAAAGGGCTATATCCCATGACAATGCTCTTCAAGCGCTTGCCAATGGAGAGGTTATCGAGGATTACCCGACGGATACACCCTATCCGAGCCGTTTGATTCTCGGAGTGGTCAGTGGACGTCCTTTGCATCTTGTGGTCGCTACAGATGTTGAAAACAATTTGCGCATTATTGTAACTGTCTATGAACCAGATCCCACAAAATGGGACTCCGGATTCCGAAGGAGAAAGCCATGAACTGCGTTGTTTGTAAATCGGGCACAACCACTCTTGGTACAACGACGGTGACTCTCGATCGCGGGGCTACAGTTGTCGTTGTTCGCCATGTGCCCGCTCACATTTGTGACAACTGTGGAGAGGTCTATTTAGAGAGCGACGCGAGCAAGCAGGTCATGGAAATCGCACAGGCTGCTGTAGCGGCAGGGACTGTTGTCCAAATCCAAGAATATCGGGCCGCTTAACCCACTCCACTTTAATGGGCGGGCCCGGTACTAAGCTTGGCAGCCTCAATTTCGCCTCGCCGTTCATTCTGCTGCCTTCGTCCGAGCACAAACGATGTCTATCGTCGCGGCCGATGGCGTGTTGCTCATACAAGCAAAGAAGGACCTTCAGGTGCCTCCACTCGTCAACCAAACCCTCGTGCCGCTCTTCGCTATGCCGATTGATTACCGCGAGGTCGACCAAGACCATTCGTTCTCCAACCGCGATGCTCTCATTCAAACCCTGCTGGAGTGACTCAAAGATTGTGGTTGAAACATAGGCTCTGGATCCCTAGTTGAATAGACTGCTCACACCATCCAACAATCCTCATCCGACTTTCCCGCCGGACACTTCAGCAGTCGGGCCTCTACCCCCTCTACGCCAATATTTTTAGTTATCATTTCCACACAAAAATATCTCGTATCATAAATACAGGTACAGGGTGGAACAGGTACTCATACTGATTTTTTTATCGGAAATGTCGGAAGACTGCCGTTCTTCTTTCCTGTCTTTGTTTTCTTTGATTGCTCAGTTCAAGAGTAACTGCGGGAAAACTCGGACTCATGATCATTCGATGACTGCAACGACTCCGCAGAGGTAGATGTCGACCATGGCTGGCCTGACTAACGAAGGCCCCCTTCCACATCCGAAAAAACTTGAAACACCCCAGCTTGGTTCAGTTATCGATACTGGCCGAGGACGCAGGGAGTTTGCGCTTTCCGCAACCCGCCCTGCCGAAAGAGCCGGGATTTGACGGACCGGCCTCGCCAAAGGACAAACTCGAGCACAAGGTCAGACGACGGCTAACTAAAAAGTGGGGTTGCGAGGGATGACAAGGGGGGGGTTCCGAAGGATTCGATTCGCAAAGAGCTTAATTTCGCTTAGACGCTCATTTTTTCTTCGTCTAAGGGCAGGAAAGAAAAATCCATAATTTCCCTCTCTGCCCATGCGACGTGCACCGTGCGGGTTTCTTTGAGTCACTCAGTTCAATGACTGCAATCACTCACGTTGTTGCTAATGCGTTGTGTAGATCCGCAGACGTCCCTGATATTCCTTCGTGCTAAACTTTCTTTTTGCCTGATTCATTGTTTGAAGCCTTTCTGCTCCATCCAAAGAAACACGGCATTGACCGAGAATCTTATATTCCTTCCAAGCTTGATGTGTGGCATTCCGCGTTCACCAACGAGCTTGTTGAACGCGCCACGAATGTTGGCTCGAATATCAAGCTTGCCGCAATCGAGTTCGGTGCTGACACCGATACGCGCATTGCCCATGTTGAGGTTCTGCGTGCGTTCCGATGCACGTGTTGGTCCGAACCACTGTTTTGCAAACTCGGACGCATTCGTTTGAAGATCGTATCTGTACGTTTGCAGAGGCTGTGAGGAGGCTTCATTCGGGAGAGCCATTCCAAAACAGCTGAGCGACACAATGACCAAAAATTTAACCAACAATGATGGGGTATTGAAAAAAGACTTGCGCTGTATTACGCTACGCGGTATAGAGTAACAACTGAAGTGGTACCAATGATCGCGAGCTTTGCCGACAAGGGAACCGAAGACATCTACCATCTGCGAAGCTCCAAAATCGCGATGAAGACTCTTCCTGCGGAACTTCACAAGATTGCCTAGCGAAAGCTCAATATCATTGCGCTGGCGAATCATTTTCATTTGGAATGAGGGTCAAGCGTTCGATGTGCGGATTTGCGATTATCACTGAAGTTGAGGTGTACTCATGAAACAACCACGCATTCCTCATCCGACCATGCCTGGCGAGATGCTCACAGAAGAGTTTCTCGTTCCTCATGGGATGTCCCAAACTGCTTTGGCAGAGCGTATTGGTTGCGCCCCGCGTTCCATCAACGAAATTTGCAATGGCAAACGCGCCATCAGCCCACTGATGGCCATGCGGCTTGCCGAGGTTTTCGACAACACTCCAGAGTTTTGGATGAACCTCCAAACGGCGTGGGATCTTTGGAAGGAATGGGAGAAACATTCTCCCAAGAGAACCGCATAAACAGTTTCCACTTCAATGGGCTTCGATGCTGCGCACCAATAATCGTATCCTGTGGGAACATCGGTTTCTCTCTCTTCAGCACCAGCAGCTGTTGCCTAAGAATCACAACCTCGGCAAGCAAGCCTTGGGCCCCTCC
>CAIZJW010000061.1 GCA_903933385.1 uncultured Silvanigrella sp.
AATTGCACGCTCCTCTGGTGCGCACTCAAGCGAAAAATAAAGTGAATTGAATTTCTCTGTTTGGATGATTTCCGGGATTATTTTTTCTGGAAAACCCCAAAGCTCAACGAGCTTATATCCTTCGTCTTCAAGAAGCTGTCTCAGATTATCTAACGACTCTTTCAAAAAGCGCCTTCGATGCCAGCCCAACCTTGGGATTCCAGCAGAAGTGAGGTTCCATACCCGAGGGTCATGGACATAGATAAAGGCAATTTCAGCAGCATTGGCAAGTGCCTTCTGCAAAGGGGCGTTATCGGTTAACCTCAAATCATTTCGAAACCAATAGAGAATCTTTTTCATTTTTGCGACTTCTTCTTTCACTGACCCATACAGCGTAGACCTTTTAATGTATTGAATTAACCCTCTTTCGCCCATCAATTTTTTTGACACTTTCTTGGTTGCTGTTGAGAATCGGACTAGCTCTTTGCGCTGATGTTGCTATTCTCCACGCAACCGATATTGATTAAATTGAGGCATGTTGAGCGAAAGAAAAGTTGTGTCGAATCCTGTTCCAAAGATCATTCTTCATAGCGACCAAACATTCCCTCTCACCGGCACAAGGGATGCAGAACTCCTGCGTTCACTTTCCGGCAAAAAAAATCCCAGAATCACCTATTTCCCCTCCACTCCTGATCCCCGACGGAAGTACTTCGAAGAAAAGAGGTCGTACTATTTAAAAATCGGATTCTCTGAGGTCAATTTCTTTGAACCTGAGGAGAGCTCCGTTGAGGAACGCATTGCAGCATTCCAGGAAACTGATGTTATCCATCTCTCAGGTGGAGAAGTCATTTCCTTCTCTCACCGTATGCGCTCTACAGGTTGCGACCAACTTCTGAGGCAATTCCTCGAGCGTGGAGGGGTGGTTCTGGGAGTGAGCGCAGGTGCCATGATTCTTGGTCGCACATTTAAGTCGGCGTCTCTTTTTAAAGAGCGTGGTGAATTTTTCGGATTAGGACTCTTTGATTTCGAAATCGTTCCGCATGCTGGCGAGAATTTCCCGCGCCCCGATTTACTGCAGACATTCGCTCAGAAAAACAAGTTATCACTGTACGTCATGAACGACGGCGATATAGTTGTTCTTCACGGTAAGAAGATTCGAACGTATGGTTCTCCCCAATTTTTCGCTGGAACTTAGCAAAAAAAACCCACCCGAAGCATTGAGGCTTTCGGATGGGCTTTTGAACCTTACAAAAGACATTAGGAAGAATCGCCACGAGGACTCATAACTCCCCCGCCCTCTTTGCCGCAGCTCGCCCGGAAAACACTTCCCCGAGAAATCCGCAGCAGCCCCATGTTGCGAGAGAGCACGGCGCACTTTCCGCCAATTTCTCTCCCTACAAGATTGTTCGGGGTCCTCGTTTCAAAACATGAGCAATTCAGCTTCTAGATTATAAAATTAAATATATCTGGGCAGTTAAGATTTCTGAGAGCAGAGATTTATTCCGCGATTGCAGCCCCCTCTCCACGAGGATCAGGAGCGCCCACAACACGCCCATCCGGGAATCTTTCGAGCGCATGCACGACTGCAAGACCGTTACCCGCTTCCAATGAGTAGCCGAGTAAACGAAGTTTTTCCTGCGTTTCTGGGGAGAATGTATTTCGCTCTATTCGAACGTGACTGGGCTTCCACTGATGATGAACTCGCGCTGCAGCAACAGAATCAACGAGCGACATTCCGAATTGAATTCTATTCGCGAGAGTTTGAAAAACTGATGTGATGATCCTTGGACCACCTGCGGCACCCAAAACAATGCGCGCGTGACCATTGGAATCTCGAACAATAGTTGGACTCATTGAACTCAACGGACGCTTGCCGGGAGCAATGGCGTTGGCCTCTGCTCCAACCAACCCAAATAAATTGGGTACTCCCGGCTGCAAACTAAAATCGTCCATTTCATTGTTCATGACAATTCCTGTTCCAGGAGGAACAAAACCTGAACCAAAATTATCATTGACAGTTTCTGTTATGGCAACTGCATTTCCTGCTGAATCAATCACAGAAAAATGCGTTGTGTGCTGCGGTTCCGGCAACAGAACTCCCGGGCCATCTGGAAAGTTCGCACGACTTGGAACAAACGTTTTCCAGCGTTCATCGAGGTAATTTTCAGAAAGCATGCGGCCAAGAGGAACCGGGTGAAAATCAGAATCGCCCATGTATTCTGCGCGATCAGCAAAACTTAACGACATGCCGTGAATTTGTGTGTGAAGACTCAACGCAGAGCCGAATCCTTGGGAAAGAAGTCCGGCTTTTTCAGCGCGATCAAAATAGCCCAAAAGTTGCACCAACACGGTTCCACCCGATGAAGGTGGTGGCATTGTTACAACCTCGTAGCCCTTGAATTGCCCGCGGACAGGAGTGCGCACCGTCGGGCTATATCCCGAGAGATCTTGCATTGAAATGATTCCACCTGCGGCCTGTATGCCAGATGCTATTTTGCGACCAACATTTCCCTCATAGAAACCTGCTGCGCCTGCTTTTGAAATAGCTTTGAGAACTCGAGCAAGATCAGGCTGCACTAGTTTTTCACCCGCGCGACACGGACGAGTTGTCTGGTTGCATCCAAACACTCTCCTTGCCTCTGCGTTCATCTCGTTCCAACGATGCTTAGCTGCGTATTCTGTGTTGGTACTAACGCGAATCCCTTTTTGGGCCCAACTTATGGGGGCGCTCAGAAGCTCTTGACGTTTCATTGTGCCATATTTTTCGAGTGCCATGAGGAGTCCGGCTGTGACCCCAGGAACTCCAGATGCCAGCGCTCCATTCTGCGAAAGCCTTGAAAGAGCCTTCCCATTGCGAAGGTACATATCTTTCTGCGCAGCACCTGGAGCTTTTTCGCGAAAATCAATGACTCCGCAATCAGATGGCTTGCCAGCACGGGGAGCGGGACAAAAGATTAAAAAACCGCCGCCACCCAAGGAAGCAAAATGCGGACGCGTCACCGCCATTCCAAATGCGGTGGCAACTGCAGCATCAATTGCATTACCGCCGCGTCTGAGAATATCGACTCCCCATTCTGCGGCCTGTGCATCATCGGCAACTATCATTCCCTTGCTTCCGGCTCGCGCAAGTCGAACACTTTCGGCGTCAAACAACTCTGCAGCCTGAGCTACGGGAGACAAACTCAGAAGAATAGAAAACTTAAAAGCAATAGAGTAATATTTTTTCATGTGTGGAACTGTACCAGAGTGTTTTAATTTTTGAAGCATCTAAATCTGACTTGTCCTGCTGATGGAGCGTGTTGTGCTAGCATTAAAAAGCAATTCATTGAGAGCAGTGTGGGCTTCGTTGGCAATGATTCTATCAATCAGCTGCATGCCTCAGGGGCAAGACGTGAGGACAATTGCAAGGCCAACAGCAGCCGCAACACTCAGCCCCCGTCCCAGTCCGCAGCCTCCTCCTGCAATTGCACCGCAAAACAATCAAAACAGCACAATTCAGGGTTGCCCAGCGGGAAGCGAGTCGGCGATCCCTGAGCTCCGAACGTGCTGCCGCGAGCGCAATTGGGGAAAATCATGTGATGGTGGATGCTGGGCTGCCGGTGTGGGCGAAAAACTGAGGCAGATGTGCAATAACTCAACTGCAGAAACAAAGGACTGCGGGCAAAGCCCCGCAAAAAGCAAGGTTACGGAATGGTGTAATTTTCATTACAACCGCCGCTATTGCGGAATATCGGATTCAGAATGGGTGAAGACTTGCACTTCCGCACCTTAGTTTCAGCGTTCAGCCCCCCGCACCATACCTAATGATATATTTGATTTTTTTAAGTTTCTTTAAGATTTCACAACTCTTTTTCTAAACCCTGAGAGTCGCTTTCCGAAACCCCCAGTAGCAAAAGGGGGAAGAGCATGACTCGAGCATTGCTGAAAGCATACGCCGCCGGGGCTTTGGTCTTGGTTACTTCATGTAAGCAAGTAGAAAAAACAATCCCGAACGATGAGTCCGATGTGCAGTTCGTTCCTGTAGCCGTAGGGGCGGCATATGGAATTGGTATTTCCACCGAAGTTGCTGTAGCCGCTTTCGCAGCAGGTGGTATCTACGCACTGGATTGCACTCGTCCTGTGGCTGCCGGTGAGGTTCGCTTCTTTTGCGATGGCCCAACAAAACTAAGTCAGGCGGCAATGAACCTTGTCGTGAATTCAACTCGAACCCTTGCAGGTGCTTTGCGCTGGTCAGCGGCGAACGCCATCACACATCTTTCTGAGCTCTCTAAATTCACATCAGTCACTCATCTGAAATCTGCCGTCAGCGGGACTTCAAATTCCAAAACTCTACAAGGCGCACTTGTATCGCCAGACATCGAATCACCAAGCGGTAAGCATAATTTTGTCGCCGCAGTGAAAGGTTCGCTAGAGATCAAAGACCGCGGCAAAAAAAGCTGCGACTATGTTGCACAATACGAGGCTCGCCTTGTTCCCCGCGACTTTAAAGGCGGCTGGATGGGCGGAACAAGCACTCGCTTTTTAGCCAGAGCCCCTTCTGCGGAATCTGCAGAGGCAATGGCTCTCACCGCATGCGAATGGTTCGCTGGAACCACGTACAAACTCGCTCCGGGCTTTGCAGGATATTCGAAAAACAACAACGATTGCCGCAAACCACGTTCGGTGGCGAATTACAAAGAAACTTACCGTACGAGCGACATCCCATGCCCGGGTGTGAGAATCTGCACGAGCGAAAGCGTTTGCTCAGATTATCCTGGAAAATAAAAAATGCCCCGAATCGTCGGGGCATTGAAATGACTTCAGTTCAGAGCTTTAGATGCCCTTTAGCTGCAATGAATTAGCCGCCTGTGACTGAGCCCAATTTCGCGCGCTCTTGTTGGAGCACTTTGAGAGGAAGAGCGATGTATCCGTTCTTCACAACAGATTCTTGACCTTGTGCCGAAAGAACATAGAGAAGGAATTCGCGGCGCGCTGGATCAAGGTCTTGTTTCGGTGCTTTGTTGATATA
>CAIZJW010000062.1 GCA_903933385.1 uncultured Silvanigrella sp.
CTGCGTGAGAACAAATCCGAACTCGCTAAATTGCGCCAAACCAACTCCAGAGAGCCAGGCAACACGCGCCGGGAAGCGCAGAAGCAGCGCAGAAACAGTTGCAAGGAAACCTTTGAGAATAAGAAATCCACCGAGAAGCAACGCGATAGTCAGAGGTTTTTCAACCAGGAGACTGCCATTGAAAAACATACCCAGCGAAACGAAGAACAAACTTAAAAAAGCATCACGCAGAGGAAGAACATCCCCCATGGCTCTGTGACCATACTCTGTGTCGGCAACTATCATTCCCGCCAAAAACGCTCCTAAGGCCAGCGACAATCCGACCTGTGAGGTTAACCATGCTGTTCCAAGGCATAGGCTTATGACAGCCAAAAGAAAGATTTCCCGACTATGACTCGCATCTACCCACCTGAACAGCGGAGGAACAACAATTCTTGAGAAAAAGAAGGTTGTAACGATGAGAGCGGTTGCCTTGCCAAGGGCAGCGAAAATTTCAAGCGAACTTGCGAAAAACGACTGGCTTGCATTGAGAAGTGGAATAATAAGAACCATTGGCACAACGCAAAGATCCTGAAAAATGAGTGTTCCCAGAATAAAACGACCATGGGGCGCGTCACTTTCTCCTCGTTCTGAAAGCAGACGCAACACCACCGCTGTACTTGAGAGCGCGAAAACAAATCCGTAAAAAATCGATTGCGCGGGAGAAACACCCAGAGCCCTGGCGATCACGTAGGCGACAACGATGGTGAGAATCATTTGTGCGAAACCACCGATTGCTGCTTGCTTGAATACATCGCGCAAACGCGCCACAGAAAACTCAAGGCCGATGGTGAATAACAGCAGCACAACACCGACGTCGGCCAATTGCTCGATAAACACATTACTTTTCACGAGTGCAAAACCGTTCGGCCCCAAAAGTGCGCCTGCACACAAAAATCCAGCAATTGTTGGGATTTTGAGACGACGCAAAAGGAGCGCCACCGCCGCTGAAATCGTTGACACAAGGACAAGGTCGCCCAAGAACGGAAGTGAGGTCATGCAAAAATCTCCTCAGAGGGGAGAATAGATGAACTTTAGAAAAGCTCAAATTGAGGGTAAAATTAAAAAAAAGGAGACACACAGCAGCGTGTCTCCTTAAGTCTGAAAGGGGATATGAACAGTCAAATTAGCTTAGTTACAACGCGTGGAGAGAGAATTGAGCAACTCCTGCGCTTTCAAAACTGGCGCATAGCAAATGAGGGCATTTTTTTCCTTTTTTGCAAGCGCAAAATTCGAGTCAACCGTGACAAGAAACTCAATTCCGCCGGCGTCGCCTGCAGCTTCCAGCGTCACTCCTTGCAGTCCTTTTTCGGCGAGCGACAGCGAAACTACGTCCGAGCAGAAATCTTCAGCACAGGATGCAAAACCTTTTGCTTTGAGTTCAGCGTTTTGGTCGCGACAAGTTTTGGATAACTCGAGTGCAAGTTGATCCTCAGCAGAACTCCGGCTGTCACACTTCACTACAAGCTGACGAGCCATCTCGAGATCGCTCTTGAGAGATTGACTCGATGAACCAGACTCATTCTGCACTCCACAAGCAGCGGCAAATGCAACGACAACACCTGACAAAGTAATTGTTTTCAAAGAAAGTGTGCGCTTCATTTAGAAACCTCCAAAGGTAGAATCTACCCTCCGGAAGCAAACCTCGTGCCATACACTCAGACAAGAAAAACACAGTGTTTTAAAGGAAAATGCACCGCTTAAGGATTCGACACTGTCAGAGTGTCGGTTGCCAGCCAATTGATCGAACCGCGACCACACTTTTCCAAAAATTCGTTCGCCAATGAAAAATGTCGACAGCCGAAAAAACCACGATGAGCTGAGAGGGGTGATGGATGCGGGGCACGCAGGATAAAGTGATGTGAGCGGGTGACCAGTTTCGCCTTGTCTTGGGCGGGAGCTCCCCACAACATAAAAACCACAGGATCAGAGCGATCGTTCAATGCCTTGAGAACTTGCTCTGTAAAGGTTTCCCAGCCCCGACCTCGATGCGAAAAAGCCTCGTGAGCCCGCACCGTAAGAACGGTGTTGAGCAGAAGAACTCCCTGCTCTGCCCAACCTTCGAGCGAACTTGCAGTGGGCGATGCACACCCAAGATCGTTCTTTATTTCCTTGAATATATTGCGAAGCGACGGAGGGATCTTTAAACCGTTCTTGACTGCAAAAGACAAACCATTCGCTTGCCCAACATCGTGATAGGGATCTTGCCCCAGAACGACAACTCGTACTTTTGCATAATCAGTGACTGCAAAAGCCCTGAAAATATTGTCATGGTCCGGAAACACTGTAGCGCCTCTCGCAGTTTCCTCTGCAAGGAAGGTCTGTAAATTTAGCATGTACTCGCGACTCAACTCCTCTTTGAGAAGAGAACGCCAACCCGCAGGAATTAACACAGAATTAAAGAATGAATCGCTGATATTCATGACTCATGCGATATCGGTCATCCACAAAACTTGTCAATACATAAACTTGCAAGTTTGGCTCAGATTGCATAGACGCCTTACTTTTAAGCAACTAGAGTCCGGAACTCAACCCGCAAGGAGGGCCTATGAAAACTACACTCGCCATCACAGCGTCTTTGATGATGATTTCAAGCAGCGCACTTGCGATTGATCTCAACGGTGTCAAAGAATTTGAACCACAGCAATTTCTTGGAACCTGGTACCAACAGCAAAGCACTAATCCGTTCTTTCAAAGGGCGTGCAAATGCGCGAAGGCCGACTATTCCTTCATCGATGAAAAATCGATCAAGGTTGTAAACTCATGTTTTAAAGAACCAGGGAACGTGACCACGGTCACAGGTAAAGCACTTATCAAAGACCCAAACAAACCAAGCCGTCTCTCAGTGAGCTTCTCTCCGATTTCCTTCGGAGCAGTAAATTACGTCGTGACGGAAGTTGGCGAGAATTATGAATATGCTGTCATTGTGAGCCCTGGCAACTCGCCCATCTGGATTCTTTCTCGAGAGAAAGAATTACCAGAATCGACACTCAACGGAATTCGTCTTCGGCTCGTGCAAGCAGGAGTTCGCATTGCCGACCTGAAAGCCACGAACCCTCTTGAATGTGATGATTTCTGACAGGCTGCTTGGGGGGAAGCGCGCTATTTACGAGACGGACTGTGTTCGCCTCGTAAATAGGTACTCGTCATGCGCAGAATCACTGTGTACAGAACGACTCAGCGAATGCTGAGAAAACCAAGCCTTCACTGACTTTGCCATTGCACTCTGCTTTTACCCTGGTCCACAAGCCTTCTCTGGAAATTAATTCACCACGAGTGCCATTGGACAAAGAACACAAAATCGTTCCAGAGGGAGACGAGCGCATATTCACGCCGTTCGGATCTGAAGGGTCGCTCACCCGCACAGAACGGCATGGCTTGCTAGCACTTGAATCTGTGGCAACAAAATTAGAAATACCACCTTTACCGTCGGTCACAACACCCTTGTTCGCTTTGACTTCGTTCAATATCTCGACAGGAATAGTGAGGGTCACATAATAATTTGTCGGATCGAGATCGTCTATTTCCGGCAAGCGCACCTTAATATCAAGCGGCAAACCAGCGCTATCTCTCTGCAGATAAACCCAAGGAGTAGGCATCCACTTGCGTCGATAACCTTTGTTGTACCAATCCATAGGGATCATGTGCTGATACCATTTCTTCTCGGGATTGTTGTCGGGACGATACCAATTGTTATGATAAATTTTAATATAACCCGCATCGTCAATGTCACCAACCAAGGCTATGTGCCCATCGCCTGCCTGCCCTGAGCAATCAGGACGCAAGCATCCGCTCACAAATGAACCCACAGGAATCCGACCATTAAAAACAGACTTAAGAGCTTTCGCTATCTCGGAGCGATTCTTGGGAAGCTCCATGACGAGGCCACCGCGTTTTTTCACTGAATTAACCATAGTCATGAGCAAAGGTGAGCTGTACGAATTGATTCCTGACATTTCTAATACTTTCGATGCATTTGATGCGCACATCGCTGGCTGAGCAAGTGTATTCGCTTGAGCAACCTGCCCCGTTTCCCAGGCCTTCATCGAAGCAAATATCTTTTCACCGGTTGGGGTGATGAGATGAAATCTATTTTTCTTCAAAATTTCGGAACCAGAATGATTGATATTTGACTGCGACGAAATCGCCGTATCTGGGGTTGATTCAGATGTTGAATCAATTTGTATTCCACATGCACTCAATACCATGAAGCAAGATGCAAGCTGCAGAGACGACAAAAATCTGGTTTTCATTGCTGCCTCGCAAAATTGATGTTCGTCACAACTCAAGAAAAACGAGTTGAGGTCAATTCTCAGTGCGATTCAGCAAGAACCATTCCAAACAAATTGCCCTTCTGAAAAACAGATAAAACCAGATACTCCGGCACTTAAGCACGCTTAAAAATTAAAATGTACTTCGCCTTTATAGAAACGCTTGCCACTGACTATTCCTTCAACATCAGCAAGCTTATTTACCAATTGACAGTGAGACAATGCGCCCCTATCAGCCACAAAGTGGCAGCCGGGCTCAACGAACAAACAGTGTTTGCCCGAAAAAACCCCTATAACTCCGGAACGGTTTCATATGCGAATCCTGATTCTTTCACTGATGGTTTCACTTTCAGCATTGTGTCTTGGCGCAAATGCTTTCGCTGGTTCATTTGTTTGCGTTTCGGGCTATCTATTCAAACCCGACGGCGGAGATGTTTATGTTGGTCAGGGTGGATGTGAGACGGCCAAAATTTTCGGTAACATTGCCTGTGTTGCAGGAAATGTTTATCTCGCTAATGGAAGCTCGAACTACGTAGGCCACGCAGCATGTTCAAAAGCCCAGATGAGCCCAGCTTTTGCCTGCGTTAACAGCCAATTATTTCATAGTTCTGGATGGAGCCAATTCGTCGGAAGCTCTTGCACAAACGCGCTCCTTACAAACGAATATGCTTGTGTCGCTGGAGTGCTCTATAGGGCAGACGGAAGTTTCAACACAGTTGGCACACAGGGCTGCGCTTCTTTAACGCCCAGGTAAAGTATATCTCTCTGAAAAATCGAAGTTTTTTTTTGATCTTCAATCTTCACATCACTCTGTCCGATACTGAAACAGAGGTGTGTGATGCGAAGTATTACAAATTCATCCTTATACGCGTTTGCGCTGACACTGAGTGTTGTCGGTTGCTCCAATGAACATACGGGATTTGGAGGCAGCAATGGAAACACTGGTTCGAATAAATCAGCTGCTAGTGCTGAAAATGCATCCAAATCTGGTGGAACAATTCGCAGCTCTGGCGAGTCGGCAGCGCAGGGAAAACTGATTGAAGAAAAATTCACTGCCACGAAGAATGCCGGGAAAATTGACATTGCTTGGTACGTTGATCAATCAGGATCAATGGGGGCAGAAACTCAGCTTGTTAAAGAAAACATCGAAAAATTCATGACGAGTGTCACCACATTCACCGATGCACGGGTTGCTCTTGTAGCTACGAGCTCTGGCGATAAAGCACTCACTCTCTCCGCACCCTCAGAAAGCCGCGTCCAGGTGAATCAGGTCGTGAGAAGCAACGATGCGCTCGCTATTGCGATTAACACATTCGCAAAAGATAGCTCAGCATTGCCAACCGGAGTCACGAATTATTCCGGAGCTCTCGGTAAACTTTCCAATTTTTTTAGGGAAGGAGTTCCGTCAGTTATCGTTGTGGTCACGGATGACAACGCTAAACAAGTGACGCAATCGAATTTTATAACGCATGCAAAAGCAACATTAGGTCGAGAGCCCAGGTTATTCGCCTTTGCGGCAAGCAACAGTTCCCCCTACGTTGGACAACCTAACTGCACGGTCGCCGCAGACGGTACTGCATATGTAGAAATAGCGAGCATCACAAAAGGCGAGGTTTTCGACATCTGTGAGCCGGATTGGAAAGACAACCTCGCCAAACTGACAAGCGGAGTTCTCGGCGCCGCCCAGAACTCTTTTGTCTTGCGGTCCGCGCCATCGAGTATCAAAGAAGTCAGAGTCAATGGAAGAAAGCTGTTACAGAGCGAATACACCAACAAGGGAAGTGTTTTAACCGTTGCGACATCCGCTCTCGACAAAACAAAAGATTCAACCGTTGAGGTTGTCTACGCGAAGTAAAAATTTTTGAAGTTTTCTAAAGTCTGCGATGCGATCAACCGAACCCAGGAGGCCAAAAGCGAAAACGGCTGCGAAAAACGCACATGCAAAAGAGGGAACTACTGAGTGAAATTAATTCTCTTTGTATGGGCACTCGTCCAACTCATCGCGTGCAAACCCCCAGTACCCTCCGGGAATGATGCGCA
The DNA here is from genome assembly GCA_903933385.1 of uncultured Silvanigrella sp. Classification (GTDB taxonomy): domain Bacteria; phylum Bdellovibrionota_B; class Oligoflexia; order Silvanigrellales; family Silvanigrellaceae; genus RFOM01. The sequence continues at coordinate 6,351 of CAIZJW010000062.1, forward strand.
GTCGATCACGCTAAAAGGCCAAACAGCAGGAAAGTGGCTCGCGACGGTCAGCATAGGCGGGCATGCCGAAGCTTCTGCAACCTTGTTTCTTTCCGAGACACTCAAAAAAGTCTTTTTAAATGAATTGGGCGGAAACTACTCATTGGCCTTCAGTTTATCAGACAAGCAGAATTGGAAGCCAAATAAATCCGACATTGTAAAGAGTTTTGCCTCACTTCGAAAACAGATCTCAAACTTCAAAATATCACATCCTGAAGCACCGACTATGGTTGCTTTCGGATTAACTGGACATGGTCTTAGTCAACAGGCTTTCAAAAATTCACCAGAAGGATATGTTTTTGAGATTAATCAAGGGAAGTCAGAATCATTAATTCCTGAAGAATACTTTTCCGGAAGAGAGTTGGCCGAATTAATTGCCTCGCTCGGCGCAAGTGAAGTTATTATGTTTGTGCAAAGCTGCAATAGTGGAAATTTAAGCAATGTCGACTTCATGAACAAATACGCCCAAGTTCTTGCAACAGAAACAGCACGCAGAAATACCAACATTGCAGTGATAACACCCGTGAGCGAAGTCGTTTTTAGTCCTTTCTATGCATACGAAAATGTCATCCGCGGAGCGCTCGAGAAGCTCTTTGTTGGCGCAAAGGATGTCATTACTTATGCTGATTTCAAAGATCAGCTAGTGCGCAGCGCATGTGCCGACGTAAGCAACTATTATCCAAGAAGCGAAATCAAAAGCATGTCTGCTGTGCAGGCGTCCATAGAACTCTCCGAAGTGTCAACACTCATAGGCATTGACCCTCAGTTCTACGAATCAATCGATCCTAACTTGCCCCTTGTTCTGACTCAGAGAGGATTAAGCAAATATCGAAACAACGAGCTGAAACTTCCCGTGAAAGGAAGGCCTCTCAAAAACGTACCAGTGAGTTCAGAAACCAGAAACTTTTGTGCCAATCAAATCGCGAAACAAAAAGAGCTATTCAACACACGTGAACAAAATCGTCTCGAGAATCTTAAAGTAGAAGGAACATGTCGTTCTCATTCAAATAAAGAATCATGCATCACAAAAGCTCGTGAACAGCTGAAAATTATCCCAACACCGACGTCACGTTAATTGCACTGTGCTCAGCATTGTCAGATTTAAAAAGGTCCCCACATACGGGCAGTGTCGGCATCGGTGTACTGAACACAAAACTCGCCAGGTTTCTTAATGAAGCACTCCACAGGCAAAGTCGAAACACAATTTTCAAGAACTTCTCCAGTTTTGATTTTGCAGTTATGGCGAATTATGGAGTCAGAGCCATTTTTACGCACCACTGCAGGAGCCAAGTTCTGAACGAGTGTATTCTCGGTACTGGCATCCGTGCATGAACACATTGACATCAATTGCAGATAAAATGCCAAATTTATCGCTAACCGTTTCAGCATAAAACACTCCGCTCAGTGGTATCGATAAATCTTATTCAACTATAACCTTGACTGACTTGGTTCCTACGTTGCCATTTTTATCTTTTACATTCAGAATGACTTCATAATTTCCTGGAATCTTGTATTGCTTTACGAAATTCTTTGCTAAACCGAGCGTTTCGTCACCAAAATTCCATTCCCACGAGATAATATCTGCATCTATCCCCCTTGATTCGATTGCTGAAAATGACATCCAAAATGGAGCCTTACCACCTATTTTATCGGAATTTATGACTGCGATGGGAGGATCGACAAGATTATTTAAGTTAACTGTAATATCTTTTGTGACCTCAGTAATTTCATCCTTAACGAAGACACTAATGCCCACACTTCCATATTTATTCGCTTCAGAGGTTACGTTGAGAACACAGTTAGGAGTTGTTCCTGAAATAGTTGTTTTGGCTACCGATATGATTGATGAATCCGTCGATTTAAGCCGAATCGAATCGCAATTAATGGGAGAATCAATGTCTGTGAGCTGCAACGGAATTTGTGCGTTCACTACATCTTCATTCAGATTGAAGGATGCAGCCATGGAGATTGAAGGTGGATCATTCACTGCTGTCACGCTGAACATAAAGTTCTTCGCTGTCGTTAGAACTCCATCTGTGACCGAGAGGTTGATTTGTGCGCTTCCGGATGCATTTGCCCTGGGTGAGAGAGAGAGTAAGCAATTTGGCGCCGTGCCAGTCACAGAAATACCCTGGGTGTCCACAAGCGCAACGTTGTTTGATGTTACATTTAAATTCGAGCATGCGACCGAAGTCTCTGGATCTGATATCTCAATTGCAATTCCTTGTTTTGCTGTATCCTCGGCGGTTGTTTGAGCGTTGACATCGCTGACTTTCGGAGCGTCGTTGATTGGGTTAACGGTCAATGAAAAAGAAGTAACCGAAGAAAGTCGTCCGTCAGAAACAGTGAGAGTGATGTCAGCATTTCCATTCGCATTCGAGGTGGGAGTTATCACAACTCTGCAGTTGGGTGCAGTGCCAGTGATGACAACCGCGTTAATTGGTATCAAGTTTGTGTTGCTGGATGCTTTTTGAAAGCTTTCAGAGCAACTTAGTACTGAATCATTA
>CAIZJW010000063.1 GCA_903933385.1 uncultured Silvanigrella sp.
ACCAAAGCTTTCCAGTCGTGCTCTGTCACTTCAAAGCTATCGAGGGGGGCTTTGCCGGTTGTCCACACGTCCTGAATGAGACCCTTTTTGTGTGGGTTTTTACTGATACGCCGGTAAACACAACCAACAACTCCAAAGGACTGCTTGAGAGTATTCAAGAGTGGATCAAGCGCCTTTGATAACACATCACCAGCAGAGCTGTCGTAAATCCAGACAAGAGCATGATGCCCATAGACATCTATTGAAACATCAAAATCACTTAACTCTCCGCGCTGAACAACTCTCCAAGCCGAGGTGATTGACGATATCCAATTGCCGCGCCTCTCCAAAGCCACTGCCGATTCAACAGCCGTGAGGCCTTGAACATGTGTGGCCTGCAAAAAAGATTGCGGCAGAGGAGAAGAAATTGGATGGGAAATTCCGGGCCATCTGAGCTCTGTGCAGTGGAGTGCAATTCGTGGTGCATTGCAGCCTCCATATTCCACATCTCCCCAAAGCGCCGAGCCGCATTCAGCGGCATGCCTGCGAATTTGGTGCATACGGCCGCGCGCAATCACCGCTTTGTATTTAAAAATCTCTGGAGCAACCTTCCCCTCGCAATAGAATTCGGTTCGCGCCGATTTTCCGTCGAGAGGCGTTTCGCACACCCATTGTTTTCCATGTTTTTCTGAAACGTCTTTGCTCGCAAGAAAGTAGTATGTTTTCTGCGACGATTCATCGACATGAACGCGCTCTGCCAGAGCACTCGCTTCTGCTGTTCGAGCAAAGATCAGAACGCCGGTTGTCCCTTTGTCGAGCCTAGAGCAGACAAAAGTTTTTAAACCTAAATGCAATTCAAGCCATTCCTGAACACCAAGATCTCCTGCATCTCCGCCATGAGTTGCTAGACCATAGGGTTTCTCAACAACAACCCAATTTTCATCGGAGTACAAAACAATTGGAGTCTCTTTGTTCTTCACTTTAGAATACCCTTTATCTGTAATAATGAATTTGCGATTTCAACAAACCCATTTCCTTCAGAATGAGGGGCTATTTCATTCGGAAAAAACTCCATCACGGCGCGATATTTTTCAATATTCGCAACTCCGGCTGAATATGGAAAAATTCGCTCCTCAAATAGCGAAGAATCATTCGGGCTGTCGCCTATCGTCAGAGTTGTGCTGGCAGGAGAGTTTGCCAACTTGAGATGTTGCAAAAGCCACTGCACAGCCGAACCCTTCTGCTGCCCTGACGGCATGATGTGCGCATGAATGGTTGACCAAGTGAATGCGCAGCCAAGTTTTTCCACTTCAACTTTGAGCTCAGCGAGCTTATCAGCGCTGAGACCATCGACATGAAATGTAAAATCACTCAGTCGATAAAAATTATCTTCAGTGACCCGCAAATGAGGATGATTTAAACGAAGAGCAGCAAAAACAAGCTCTAGCTGCTTGCGATTGTCTTCGCCCGACAACTCTTTGTAGTTCCCAGTCAGCTCTTGCCTGAGGAGCGGAGGCTTTTCGGCTCCTAAGAAAATGACTCCGCCATTTTCCGCAATAGCAGCATCCACAGGAAGATACGACACCAAGCCCTGAACCCAGCCAGAAGGCCGCCCAGTAACAAGAATCAATTTCAACCCAGCCGCCTTAAGCCCGTGAAGTGCTCGCAGCACCTCAGCTGAAAAAACACCAGATGTGGTCAGTGTGCCGTCGATGTCCATGGCAACCGCTTGAATGTGATTCCAATCTCTCGCCACTCTCCACCTCGTGTCAAAAAAACCATTTATTCCGGGACTTTATTAAAGGGGACAGAAAATCATTGACTTGACCTGCATCCATTCCTACCAGTGACTGGCTGGTCGGCTAGGGCTCTTGTGGGTCCAGCGAACACAACACACTTCTCGGTTGTTTCGGGGAATCGTAATGAAAA
>CAIZJW010000064.1 GCA_903933385.1 uncultured Silvanigrella sp.
AGCCTTGCCGGAATTTACATTTTCGATGACGTGGTTTTTCCGAGCCTCACAGAGGTCCATTCAAGCTTTCAGCTCCGAAGAGCCATTCCAGATGATGGCTTTCATTTGCAGCCGAAGCTCCTTCGCCTCGACTTTATCGAACTCCCCAAGATTTCGAGCTTGAATCCCGAAGAAAACCCACTATTCTCGGCATGGGTTCAGTTTCTTGCAGCAAAATCCGCTGATGAACTAGAGTTTGCTGCGCATTCCATTCCTGAAATCCACCAACTCGTAGGGGAGCTAAATAAAATGTCGGCAGACAAAGAATTTATCGACCTGCTCAACAAAAACGAAGTCGACAGAATCATTGCCCAGCGTGCCAATGCGGAAGCATTGAGAGATGCCAAGGCCGAAGGTAAGGCCGAAGGTAAGGCCGAAGGTAAGGCTGAAGGTAAGGCTGAAGGTAAGGCTGAGGGCGCCCGCCAAGCCCTCCTCAGCAGCATCCACACCGTTCTCTCCCGAAAAATGAGCATCACTCGAGACTTTCTGGTCGACCGTCTCAGCCATCGCCCCAGTTCGGAGCTCGAACTCCTGCTCGCAGCCGCACTCGACTTCACCTCTCCCGCCGATCTCGAGGCGTGGGAGAAATCGCACCCGACTCCAAGAACCTAAGCAAAAGACTCACCCGAACCCGCGTGCGGGCGGGCTCGGTTTCCACCTCAGGTAGGACCCTGCTCATGACCCAATCGAAAGGCATTATCCTCGCAGGCATGCTCGACGTTCTCATTATCTCTTGCAAAGTCGGGCTAAAATGAAACGCCAAGTTTTAATCGTTAACGCAGACGATTACGCCATGAATGAAACCATGAGTGCAGCCATTCGCGCTGCATTTTCAGAAGGTCTCATTTCATCTTCATCATGTTTTGCCACTTCGCCAATTTTTCCAGAAGAAATAAGAAAAGCCCTCGATGCGGGTATCAAAACATTTGGCGTACATTTAGATCTGAGCTTTGGAATACCTGTTTCGTCCACTATTAATCAAAATAAATTCCCGGAAGAATCATCCAAGAAACTCAGCAAAGAGCAAATTAAATCCGAATTTGCAGCACAGATACAAAAGGTATTGGACTCCGGAGTTCAAATTTCTCATTTAGACAACCACCGCGACGAGCTTTATTGGGAGTTACAAAAGTTCGAAGTCGTTTACGAACTAGCAAGCCAATTTTCGCTCCCCGTTCGGAATCCTCTAGGAAAAAACACGACTGAGCTTGCGCGAAAGCTTTTCCATGAAACAAGGAATATTCAATTAGTTGAAAACATCTCAAAACAACATGAAAAACTGCGAACAAAACATACAATCAGAACAACAGACTGTTTCTACTCACTGGAACATTACCGTGAACGACCAAATGAGAAGATAATACAGATTAATGAGCTGCTTGAACTCCAAAAAAACTCAATTGAACTCTGCGTACATCTGACACACGAGATCCTCGGCACGGTAACCGAAAAGCAATTCCTTTCAGAGAATGAGCTCTACAAAGACACATTCAGAAAACATCGCGGAACTTTTTCTGATGTATAAATTCGCATGTATCATCGCCTTTGTTATTTTTTCACAGTTCAGTTTCGCTTCAAGCACCCTGCCAGGTGACCAGCATTGGCGATATCGCTGGTCTGAGAGTGAACCATGGAAGGATATCACCGAACCCTGCTCGCCTCCCGACAGAGCAAATAGAAATCTGCTTTTTTTGAAGCTGATTAGAACAAATTCCGAGCGAACTCATCTCCTCATAAAAGATCAGAGCTTTTCTTTTGAACTTGTCAACGAGGGCAACAGCATTTCAGAATTTCCAGCGGCTCAAAGAATCTAGGATTCCAGGTCATCCAAGATTATTGGATGCGTTGAAATCTCTTCGTGCAACTGGAAAGGCTCGGCCGTTCCTAAATCTTATAGTGTAACGGGGATATTTACCGGACCGAATTTTCTCAAGAAATTCGGCCACTGTAAGAAAGCACCTCTGCTCAAAGTCGAAGAATAAAGTATTTCTTCCCCGCCTTTCCTGCTGAATAACAACAACGGTTTCTGCAGGAGCAACTCCCAAAAACGACGCACCCGTATGCTCTCGAGGGTCACCCGGATCAGTAATGAGCTCGCTATTTTTGAGTGCTTTCAAGAGCTCTCTCGACAAAGCTTTGCGAGTCTTAAAGCGTTTACCGTAGTTTCTTCCAACGGCGTTGTTCCACAAATCCATGTTCATGGACGGTCCAGGGTTCGGGACAGAGGTCCCATATCCGGGGAAATACTCGTTTAGCCTTCCAAAAATATCAGCCGCCAAAGCTCCATATTCCTGCACAAAAACGCCACTTACGAACGCGTGACGAAAGGCATCAACGTCATTGTCCTGGAAGCCGTCTGCAAACACATTAAATGAGCCATCTGGATTTTTTGGAAGTGCTCGAATATTTTTATGAAATATCTGATAGGATTCAAACTCAGCTTTCCTCCTCAAATGCTGCGGAATGAGTTTCATTTTGAATCCATTTTTCTAAAAAAAATAAGAAAAGGATAGGCCGTCAAAAGAATGAAAAGCAATGAAATTTCAATCAGGCTTGATGCAAAGAAAAGAACACTGGGAATAGTGGGGAGATAGATTGGAAGTCCAATGAGCCAATTTTTGCGGACGAGTGAAAAGCTTGACAGAAAAAGCCCGAAGCTCGCAACACCTCCCCAAAATGCACAACGATAAGCGAGGGCTAGGTCTAGTTTGATATATGCAAAATGAATGCGAGCCTGAACAAAGACGTAGATGAACAGAAAAAATGCCACAAAACGAACGACACTCCTTCCGGCCGCAGAATGAATAAAGCGATCTAAGTGGCTTAAAATATTTTTTTTATTACTTAATTTCGAAAACACTTTTATGGCATTCATTTTCAATAGCTCTCAAAAACCATTCCGAGCAAAAACAAACAAAATTTGGCAAAAAAACGTTCCAAAAAATCAACCGATGTCTTTGCGAAACTATACATGTTGAAAGCGGAAATTCCAGGGAAGGTAACAGCTCACCAAATTCAATCAAAAACGACCGAAAATATTCATGCTAAAATTGCTCAATTTGTCCCAAACTTCGATTCCATGCAGCGTGTTCTCCCCGTTTCAAGGAGAATTCATGCCGCGCACGAAGCAACCCAAAATCATTCCATCAGCTCTCATCCCTGGCACACAATTGCCGCGCCCCACGATCGATCTGGTTTTTAAAACGATGCTTCAAAACAACCTTGCTGCTCTCAAAAGTCTCATCACAGCGGTACTACAGCCTGAAAGTCTTATAGATTTCGTAACGATTCTTTCGCCAGAGCTGCATGGAACAGACCTGAACAGCAAACAATCGAGGCTCGATCTGCATGTGAAGCTTCACGATGGAACCTTGATTGATATTGAAATGCAATCGAGCCGGGAAGCGCACTTTGTAAAGCGCTCGGTTTATTACACGTTTCAAATGATCGGCGGTGCGCTCAAAAAAGGTGATGCATACCAAAGTCTCCCGAACCTGGCCGGCATCTATATTTTTGATGATGTTGTTTTTCCCAGCCTGACGGAGGTGCACTCCAGCTTCCAACTGAGGCGTGCTCTGCCCGACGACGGCTTTCACCTGCAGCCCAATCTATTAAGGCTCGATTTTATCGAGCTTCCCAAGATTTCTGCCTTGAATCCCTCAGAAAACCCACTATTCTCAGCGTGGGTTCAGTTTCTTTCAGCTAAATCCGCTCAAGATATTGAATCGGCCGCTCGCGCGGTGCCTGAAATCGGCCAACTCGTTGGGGAGTTAACCAAAATGTCTTCGAACAAAGAGTTCGTCAATTTACTTAACAAAAACGAGATGGACAAAAGAATCGCCCAGCTTGCCCAGGCTGAGGCACTGAGTGATGCGCGACAAGAAGGCCAAACACTCGCTACACTCGCTGCTGTTCAAAAAGTCCTCTCAAAGAGGCTAAAGCTTTCCACCGAGTCATACGCCCCGCGACTCGCAACTCTATCTGCCACAAAGCTCGCAGCACTTCACGAAGCAGCCCTCGATTTTCAATCCGCCTCAGACCTCGAACACTGGCTCGAAAAAAATTCCTGAGCCCGCCTTTATTGCACTTCGTTCGCCGATTTTTGTGATGAGCTTGAGTCCCTCGAGCACAGCACGCTCCAATGAGACAATTCGAAATCCATTCGTAAAGACAATGCATTTTTCCATGCTGATTTTTGTCCGAATCAGTTTGTAGCCAGCTTCGCTCGTTCGCTTTTCTGGTGGTACTACAATCCAAATGTGCCCTGGAACCTGCTCTACAAGATTGTAGTGAAACAATGCAGATAAACCCACAACGAGCCGTGAAAGATCTTGTTGAGTCAGCCCAAGCCCTAACGCCTGCTCGATCGAGAAAATTCCAAGTTTTTTAAGTTTCGCTTCTATTTTGACATCCATTTGTGAATGCCATGGTGAAAAACGCTGGCGTCGGCACCGCCCCAAGGCTCCTAATGACCACGGGAAACGTAGTAGCCGATAGAATGGTTGCTCTGAGAAAGTGCAATTAAAACTGCCAGAAAACCAACTGGAGTTGGCCATTTTTATAGCCTTTTTAGATATTAAAGTATAAACTCACAAATTTGTGAGATACAACTCATAAATCCTGAAAAGAGGTAAATTTTGAAACAAATTCATAGATTTATGCTCAAAGAACTCCAAGCGAGGATACAAGAGGAATCACTCCCCTTCATTCAGGTTGTGATTGGTCCTCGCCAAACAGGCAAGTCGACGCTCATCGGGCAAATCGCTGAGTCGTGGCATGGGAACAAAGAACTTGCATCGGCAGATGGCGTTGTTCCACTGGGTCCTGAGTGGATCTCATTTTTATGGCAAAAAGCAATTGAGAAACCTGGCGTCACCCTCCTCGCCATTGATGAAATTCAAAAGGTGAAGAATTGGAGTGAGGCGCTCAAAGTACTCTTCGATAGAGACCGACTTTCAAACAAATTGCGCATTATTCTTTCTGGCTCAGCAAGTCTTTCCTTGCAGCGTGGACTCACAGAAAGTCTGGCAGGCCGTTTCGAGCTCGTGAGATGTCCCCACTGGGGACTTGATGAATCACGAGAGGCATTTGCCTGGGACCTTACAACACATCTTAAGTTCGGCGGCTATCCAGCTCCAGCCGCATTGATTAAATCTCCTCCGCGATGGAAGAATTTCATGCAGGATGGAATCATCGAACCGGTTCTCGGGCGCGACCTGCAATCAGCAGTGCAAATTCAAAAGCCCGCACTGTTTCGCCAGCTCTTCGCACTGACCATGAACTACCCAGCTCAGGAAATTTCTTATCAAAAACTTCTTGGTCAACTTCAAGACCGCGGAAATGCGGCGACGATAAAACATTACCTTGAGGTTTTGAAAGGAGGATTTCTAATCGAGATTCTCGAAAAATACTCGGAGAGTGGAATAGTCCGAAAAAGTTCAAGTCCAAAAATTATACCAATGGCACCTGCTCTTATTCATGCCTTCAATGATCCTTCATTGATTGATTCGGATCCTGAGTGGCGCGGCAGAGTCTTCGAAGCAGCCATTGGAGCGCACTTGGTTAGAAGTGGATGTGAACTCTTTTATTGGCGTGAGGACAACGCAGAAATCGACTTTGTCGCCAAATGGAATAGAGAGGTTTTTGGGATTGAGGTCAAATCGGGTCGACGAAAACGCACAAACGGCGCAGTTCACTTTAAAAATCGCTTTCCGCACGCTCGGATCGTTATTCTCGATTGGAATACAGGAGGACAATTTCTTGCCATGAATCCAACACGAGAAGCTCTTCAGGCGCTTATTTAGAAAGAACGCAATCATTGGGCAAAACAGAATTCAGCACTCTATCGATCGATGAAAACATTTGCCCATAAATTCGTTCATACTGACCAAAAATTTTCAACCTTCAAAAATGTCCTTCGCGCTCGAAGTCCCACACCCGCATTCTGCAAGGCTCATGTGCAAAGGAGCTCAAGCAAAATGCGAAGGAAAAATCCAGAAGTCATCGCCTCCACGTTCATTCCCGGCACCCAACTTCTGCGCCCGACAATTGATTGTGTATTCAAACGGATGATGCAGAACAATCCTGCAGCCATTCAGAGTCTGCTGACCGCGGTGCTCCAACCCCGAAGCCCGATTGAATCGGTCAAGGTGCTCAATCCAGAGCTGCACGGGCCACGCTTTTCAAGTAAGGGCTCCCGGCTCGATTTACACGTCCAGCTGCGCGACGGAACACTGATTGATATCGAAGTACAGACAAGACGTGATGCCCACCTTATAAAGCGTTCGCTCTATTACACATTCCAGATGATCGGCGGCGAGTTAAAAAAGGGCGAAGGATATGAGAAGCTCCCCAACCTAGCCGGCATCTACATTTTCGATGAAACGGTCTTTCCCGAGCTCCCGGAAATTCACTCCAGTTTTCAGCTCCGCCGCGATATTCCTGACGATGGAGTTCATCTCCAGCGTGACATCCTGCGCCTTGACTTCATTGAGTTGCGGAAATTTTCGAGCTTGAACCCCAAGGAAAATCCATTATTCTCAGCTTGGGTGCAGTTTCTTGGCGCAAAATCTGCTGAAGACTTACAG
>CAIZJW010000065.1 GCA_903933385.1 uncultured Silvanigrella sp.
AATTGAGGACCTCATCATCACTGGTCGACATCTGGAAGAAGATGGCAAGAAAGAAGATGCAGAAGAGGCCTATGAAGACGCCGAGAAGAAATTCAAAAAAATAAAGAAGGAATTCGCGGGCCAGAATATGATTGAGGCGCTTGAACGGATTTAAGCTGCGGCACAAGGCTAGTTCCGAATTTGAGAACATGTCTGGAGAGAGCTGATGAAATTGCAGATCATAAAATGGGTTTTCATTTTTTTGTCATTGTCATCGGTTCGCTGCAGTTCTCCAATGACCACCAACGATTCATCACTCGTCGCTTTTTCGCGTCAAGGACACAACAAAGCTGAGAGCTCGCTTCGTTGGTTCCAAGCTGATCCCAAGGCGGTCGCTGTTTGGGCATCCTTTGGAACCACTCTTCCTCAATCCAAAACTCTCGCCTCATGGGTTAGAAAAGCAAAACAAGGGCAAGATCTACCACAATTCCGAAATACGCTCAGCCTCAATTGCTGGGAGTATGTGCTTTACACAGCTCTCAAAACTTCGGAAATCACATTGGAAGAAACGAAGTCAATTTACGCTGCAAAGGCAAGTGGCCAAAAACTCTCTGAAGTTCTCGGCAAAACAATTGGGAATGCCACCTACACAATCGAAGGATCGCAAATCAAAATAGCGTGGCCGAGCGGGATTAAACCTGGAGACGTGGTTTTTATGGATGAAACGAGTCACGTGGTGCAGCTCGTTGGAGAACAAGGCGAACAGGGCCATAATTTAGTCGCAAGCTTTAGCCCCCGCCCCATTTGGGGGGATGGATCGCAAGAGCGACCCGTGGAAGGAACGAGGCCCGAACTCACAACAATAGAGTCATTGATTGAAGAAATGATGAATCTCTATCCCGACGTTCCAACAGACTGGCAGAAAATAGATCTTAAAATTGTCCGATTCAGTAAAAAGGAGCCTCTATGAAAATATTTCCTTCTCTTTTTGCAATCGTTCTCTTGGCATCGGGCTGCAGCCAATCACAGACACACTCGGATGCCCTCGCGCGGCGCTTCCCACCCCGCGGATCTATTAACGAGTTTGGCCAACTGCATGTGACGCAAACAAGCAGCGGCGGATACAAAGTGGAGGTTGAGCCCTTCGTTGAGCATGCGATTTACAAACTCACCATTTCTGATTCCTCAGATTCTGATGGAAAATGCAAACCGTTTGAAATTGATACAAACCAAACTCTCTCAATGGAAAGAAACAATCTTCAAAGTGATTTTGTTCATTTTGTGCGAGTTTGTGTCTATTTCGATGAAGGCGATTCCGGAGCAGTGAGTTTAGTACTAGCCAACGACGCATTACACTTGGGCCTCACCAAAGAACGTCTCGAACAGCTCAGGTGAGGACATTGCGCCTTGCCTGAATGCGAAAAACTGTGAAGTACTCCGGGTATACCGGTGAGTTATTTTTTTTCGTGTCAGAACTGTTTGTGACATTTTTGATTTGCCATTCAGTCCTCTGATTCAGTCGGATATTCTGGCCTCACGCATTTCGTGAGGCCATTGAATGAAAACTGCAAATCTTTGCCCAATTATTTTGCTTACGATAGGAAGTTTTTTTTCTTCGATTGGTTGTGTTCGGAAGTCGAATCTGGCTTCAAAGCTACCCACTCCTCCAGCAAAACCAAGGCTCATTGTACTCATCGTCGTCGATCAAATGAGAGCAGACTTGCTCGATCGATTTGAGCCAGCATTTCGAAAAATGACAAAGAACGGCAAGCCCGAGGGTCTTGATAAACTGCGCACAGAAGGCTTTAGCTTTATCAATGCCAGGACAGCAAGCGCGCCAACAGTCACTGCGGCTGGTCATGCGACACTTTGCACAGGAGCAAATGCCGCCAAACACGGAATTGTTGCAAACTCATTCTTCAGCAGAGATTCACGAGAGATCATGGAGTCTGCTGCCGACCCAAAAACCAAAATAGTCCGCACCTCTGGTGTTCTTCCAAATGATCCTCTTTCAAAATTAGATTCAAATGGTTCAAGTAATCATCACCTTTTATCACCCTCTTTGGCAGACTCTCTCCACACTTGGAGTGCAAAAACGGCAAAAATCCTTTCCATCTCAATTAAAGATAGAGGCGCTGTTTTTTGCGGAGGCACGAATAGTACAGGCGTATATTGGTATGACTATCAATCTGGTTCTATGATTACGAGCAGCCACTTTCGAGATTCACTTCCCGATTGGCTGAATGATTTCAATAAAAACAATGCACCTTCTTTCAATTACACATGGACTCCGAAGATCAGTGCAAACCAAATGAAGGACTTGCTCACCGACGAAAACTACAAACGAGCCCTTTCAGTGCGGAGTCAATTGTCGAATAAATTCGGTTCGGGTTTTCCTTATTCCTACTCGGCGGCCGCAATCGGCGCGTTGGGTGCAAGAAAGTTTTTCGAATACACTCCCTATGCATCAGAGCATCTCGTTGACCTGGCTCTCGCAGGCGTCGAAAAGGAACGCCTAGGGTGCGCCTCGAAAGAGGCATCAACAGAGTGCCTCGCACCACAATTTCCAGATTTACTGACGATCAGCTTTTCTACCCCAGATATTGTGGGCCATGGTTTCGGGCCCGAAAGCGCAGAGCTTATGGATATCTACTTGAACCTCAACAAGAGCGTTGAGCGCCTCAGGGAAGGGCTACAAAATAGGCTCGGAGATTCCGCTGTACTCTTCGCACAATCTGCCGACCACGGAGTTCAAAATATGCCGGAGGTTTCGGCAGCTTTTGGCAAAAATGCAGGTCGCTTAAATGGTGCAGCCCTGAAAAACAAACTCAACAGCGCATTGATTTCGCGCTTTGGTGGTAGTGAGTGGATTGATCACATTTCCACAAACGAAATTTACTTGAATCAAGCAACCCTCTCTGCCTCACGAAAAACTCTTGAAGAAATTTGGGCCGAAGTCAGAAAGTCTTTGTCGGGCTTACCGGGGATCAAAGGATTATTAACGCGTGCTGAAATTCAGGCTGCTAAAACTGAGGAGTCGCAATTATTCAAACGAGGTCATCATCCAGCACGTTCTGGAGATGCAGTTATTTTAGTACAACAGGGATGGTTGGGGGAAGACTCTGTTGCCGGAAATCACGGTACATCAAACGACGAAGACTCTCGAATCCCGCTCGTTTTTTCTGGGTGGAAGGTAAAGCGAGGCATATCTAACAGCACGCCAGTTCAAGCCGACGACCTCGCACCGACCATCTTAGAACTCATCGGAGCACCCAAGTCAGCCCACATGACAGGTGTCTCACGAGCAAACCTTAAAATGTTAGATTGACTCTCCCAAGAAGAGCGAAGCTCATTTCAAGTGAGCAAACAAGCGCCTGAAGCAACCTCTGCTCGGCGACAACGCGCCCATAAATACCGGACTTGATGCACTCAAAAATTTCGCCACGAGCTTGTCACAAAACAGCCATCACACTGTTTTGACTCATCGAACTTTCATTAGCACCTTGACTCATCTTCAGTTCGAGAGGCACTCAGCCATGGTAAAAGTAGGGATATTGGGCGCGACAGGTTACACCGGGAATGAACTGATACACCTTCTCGATCGTCACCCTCAAGTTGAAATCGTCGCATTGGGATCACAAAGTCAGCCCGGCGTTGAAATCACATTACCAGCTCATTCAAAAATTAAGCAGCGCACTCTTCAATTAAAGACCATTGAAGAATCCCTTCAATGCCAAATGGACGTAGCATTTCTTTGTATGTCTCATGGCGTTGGTGCAAATATTGCGGCCGAGGCTCTCAAGGCAAACATAAAAGTGATCGACCTCAGCGCAGATTATCGACTCAAATCAGCTGACCACTTTAAATCCATTTACGGTGGTGAACATCCTTCGCCCGAATCGTTTGAGCACTTTACGTATGGGCTCCCAGAGTTGTTTCGTGAGAACATAAGGGGTGCGAGGGCATGCGCCAACCCGGGATGCTACCCAACGACAGTTGCACTGGCGCTTGCGCCTCTCCTAAAGAGTGGCAACGTAACTGCGAATGCACCGATTATCGTTGATGCAAAAAGCGGAGTCAGCGGGGCGGGTCGAAAGCCCACTGACAACACCCACTTCATTGCAGTTCATGAGAACTTCAGACCCTATAATGTTGGTCGCACTCACAGACACGTTCCCGAAATGGAACAAACTCTGAGCGATTTCTCTCCAAACTTTTCGAATCACATTCTCTTCACTCCGGGAGTTCTACCTGTCACCCGTGGGATGATGAGTAGTGTCTACGTTCCCTTATCAGCCGCGTTAAGCCAAACCCAGCTCGCAAATATCTTCCAAGAATTTTATTCAGATGAGCCTTTTGTGTCAGTGCTGACCGATGGTCGTTCCACGCCCGACTTTACAGCTGTCAGATCCACCAACGGCGCACTTATCTCAGTTCATGCCGCCAACCAAACGGCCATTGTGATCGTTGCCATCGACAACCTTGGAAAAGGTGCAAGCGGACAAGCTGTACAGAACTTCAACCTCATGATGGGATTCGAGGAAACTGATGGTCTCAGGCAAACCAACGCGTATCATTAAGGTCGGTGGACATGAGTCTGACAATCCAGACTATCTCATGCAGTTTGCCGTCGCTCTGGACAAACTACAAAGTGCAACCGTTGTAGTTCACGGTGGGGGTGCCCTCATCAGTGAATTGGAACGGTCCGTTTTTGCGCGCGAGCCCATTTTTGTAGATGGCAAGCGCAAAACGGACTCTCAAACATTGCAGCTCGCCGAAATGGTGCTGTGCGGCGCAATCAACAAAAAGATAGTCAGATCGCTGCGCGCAAATTCCTCTCTCAAGCCAATTGGCATTTCAGGCGAAGATGCCGGACTCCTTACGGCGACGTCCGATTCAAGCCTCGGCTTGGTTGCTGCAACCGTGAGCGCTGATCCCAAACCTCTGATCGAGCTCTGTCAGCTTGGCTACACACCTGTGATTGCACCGCTTGCCTTAAGCGCCGATTTTCAGCCCCTCAACGCAAACGCCGACACAGCTGCGTGTGCTTTGGCGAAGGCTCTTGAGGTTCAGGAACTTGTTTTTCTCACGAATGTTCCAGGTGTGATTGTCAATGGAAGCCTCATTCAATCACTGTGTGAGAGCCAAGCAGAGCAACTCATTCTTGAGAAGCACATTTCAGGTGGAATGATCGTTAAAGTCAGATCTGCTTTAGAGGCTGCTCGCAATTCCGGAGCGCGCGTCAGAATTTGTAACCTTGCAACTCTATCGTCAAACAGCGGAACAGTGATTGAATGCGAAAGTCTTGAGGCAAATGAATCTGCCGCTTACGAAGTGTTTGCAACAAATTCAAAGACTCATGAGAGCTCACTTGCGCCATTATTTTCGAAAATTGATGTTCAGTTCCGGGCGGCGCGGGGAATGTATTTGTTCGATGAAAAAAATTTGGCATTTCTAGATTTCGGCTCAGGAATTGCAGTCAACGCACTGGGGCACAGGCATCCCAGAATTGTGGAAAATTTAATCTCTCATTCTGACAAGCCTCTGCATCTTTCCAATTTATTTAAAATACCCGAGCAAGAGAAACTTGCAGAAATGCTCACGTCATCGTGTTTCGCCGATGCGGTCTTTTTCTCAAATTCCGGCACGGAAGCGAATGAAGCTGCACTCAAATTTGCATTGAAGTATCATCACTCGAAAGGCGACCAGCGGCGAACAAAAATGATCGCTTTTGCAGGTGGCTTTCATGGCCGCACACTCGGTGCTCTCGCAGTCACTGAGAAACAATCATATCGCTCTCCCTTTGCATCGCACCTATTTAGCACTGAATTTCTCTCATTCAATTCAACGGAGAATCTCGAAGGCATTCTCCAGAATGATGTTGCTGCAGTGATTGTTGAACCCATTCAGGGCGAAGCGGGAGTGCACATAGCCAATCCTGAATTTCTAAAGGAACTCAGAAGGCTCTGCACTGAGAGAGGAATAATTCTAATTTTCGATGAAGTACAATGCGGACTCATGAGAACGGGAACTCTGTGGGCGCATCAACGATATGACATTGAGCCCGACATTCTAACTTCCGCAAAACCTCTTGGTGGAGGTCTTCCACTGGGAGCAACACTCATAGCCAGGCATATTAGTATGAGCCTAGCTGCAGGAGATCACGGAAGCACATTTGGCGGAAACCCTCTCGCATGCTCTCTTGCTCTTGTGGTGCTTGATGAAGTGCAACGTATGCAAACGCATGTTGAAGCCATGGGTGAGAGCATCTCTCACAGTCTTCAGGAACTTGCCAGCCGCTATCCACAATGGATCAAAGCGATTCGCGGGCGGGGGCTGATGTGGGGAATTGACGTTTCTTGCACTGCTTCCGAATTCCTGGATCGGGCCAGATCACACGGACTCGTAGTTTTATCAGCCGGCCCATCAACAATAAGATTGCTCCCAGCTCTCATTTGTAATGATTTTCATATAAATGAATTCAAAGCCAAAATGATTGCCGTTCTTGAAGAATTGAACGCACTCCATCGCGACGAAATTATTTTTCGCACCGCGGTCGCCGCCGACTCAATTGACATCTTCGACCTTCTATCGACCTTCGCCGAGCAGCGAATGATTCTTCCCAGGTCCTTTGATTCAATTGAACGAGAGATTGCAAAATTCGTTGTGGCACAGTGGAATGGTGTCATTGTAGGCTGTGTCTCTCACCGTAACTGGACAGGGCTTCATTGGGAGGTTCGAAGTCTTGCAATCATTTCCGGTGCTCAAAAACTCGGAATTGGCCACAAACTAACAACTGCAATAATCGAGCAAGCTAACAAAAGCGGCGTGGCAGAAGTTTTCGCACTCACTCTCTGCCCTGAGTTCTTTTTCCGACTCAGCTTTACGCAGCGCCCGCGCAGCCGATATCACTTCAAAGAAAAATCGGATTGCTTAACGTGTTCATTCGCAAATGAATGCCAAGAGATTGCTGTTGGAATCGAACTCAATACTTGCAAAAAAACGCTTGAATGGGAGAACCTAAGCCATGAGATGGTTTGAAAACGAATCTTGCACCCTACCCAGAGGCTTCCGTGCTTCGGGAATTCATTGCGGAATCAAGAAATCAACGGCCACAGATTTTGCGATGATAATATCCGACAAACCTGCCGCCGCTGCAGGTGTATTTACACAAAATGTTGTTAGGGCAGCGTGTGTCGAATGGAACGAAAAGGTACTCAGAACAACAAGCTCAGACGTCCGTGGTGTTGTCATTAACAGCGGAAATGCAAATGCAGTCACTGGAGCAATTGGTGTTCGCGACAATGTATTTATGGCCACTGAAACTGCACGCTTAATGGGCTGTAATGCAAATCAGATACTCGTTGGTTCAACGGGAGTCATTGGTGTGCCGCTACCCATGTTAAATGTTGCCAACGGTATTCGTTTGGCTCATGGCGCACTTCTAAGCTCCGGAGGCAACGCAGCTGCTCAAGCAATCATGACAACCGACACCAAGCCCAAGCACATTGCTCTCGAAAGTCACTCTGGCTATCGCATTGGAGGCATGGCTAAGGGAGCGGGAATGATTCACCCAAACATGGCAACCATGATTTCTGTGATCACCACTGACGCAGTTATTGCTCCTGCGATTCTTCAACAAATGACTCATGAAATTACTGAAAAAACATTCAACTGCATAAGCATTGATGGCGACACAAGTACAAATGACATGTTCCTCGTTATTGCAAATGGTGCCAGTGGAATTGAGCCCGACCTCAATCAATTTGCTAACGAATTGTGGCAGGTTGCAATGACCCTTGCCAAGAAAATTGTGAGCGATGCCGAAGGTGCTTCACGTTTCGTTGAAGTTCGGGTTAGAAATGCTCAGAGCGAAGCAGAAGCGAAGAAAGTGGCACGAACGATTTCCACGTCTTTGCTTTTCAAAACTGCCATTTTCGGTGCTGATCCCAATTGGGGACGTGTTCTGGCAGCCGCTGGCCGTGCAGGAGTTGAACTCAATCTGTCGAAGATTTCTCTCTCGTTTGCTGGGATTTCGGTTCTAGAAAAGGGCGAGGTTGTTGCATTCGATGAGTTACTCGCTCACGAAAAACTCAAAGCGCCGGAAGTCCTCATTGAACTTGATATTGGCCAGGGCGAATATTCCAGCAGCGCTTACACTTCTGACCTGACTCACGAATACATCAACATCAATTCAAGCTACCGGAGTTAAGTTCTCAAAAAATCTTATTGCGATGAATGAGCGAAATAAAAAAAGAAAGGTTCTCAGATCGAGAACCTTTCTTTTTTTCCATCGGTGGGAACAACGCAAACCACTGTGCTGACAGGTTTGCTATCGGCTCCATCGGGCCAGTGACTTGTGAGCCCTACGCCATCCTTGGCATATGAACCCTCACCCGGATGCTGAACGCTCAAAAGAACGCCCGATCCGTCTGGCAAAAATGTAGGCCCCGTGAGTTCTGCATCACGAGGAGCCTGAACAAAATGGCGCGCAAAGACACTCGCCGAATCGTCCATTTCAAGTCGGAACATTGAATTGCGAGCAAACGCGCTTAAAGCACCTTTGCCCATCGCACTCGCGCTCATATCTGTGCATGCCCATAGTGTATTTGCAGGACCAAAGGTCAGATTGTCAGGGCATGACATTCCGTTTCTTGGGCCTCCCGCTGCAAATGTCTCAAACGTGAATGTGGTGGCTGCAGCGTCGCCATCTTTCTCGCGAAGAAGATTGACGGCACCATACATATCTCCCACATCTGCGTTATTCGTGAGTGCGAAATAGACATCGCCGTTTGAGGGATCAATTTTGATATCTTCGGGCCGGTTGAGGCGCGTCCCGCCTGCGATTTTTGCGGCATCCCGTGTGTAGGTGAGAATGTTTGCCAGCGACTTAAATCGCTCGTCTTTCGCAAATGCCGGATTCTCTGGGCTCAGCAAAACCCACTCACCTTTGCTCATATTCGCAACGTACAGGTTCCCTTCAACCAGGAGATCAGCATCCTTTTGTGCATCTCCTGAAATTTTTCCCTGCGAAACAAACTTATAAACGCACTGACCTTTGGCATCGTCGCCCAAGTAGACAACAACCCTGTTATCTTTGGAGCGCGTCACTGTTGCGCCTTCGTGCGCAAAGCGCCCGAGAGCAGTCAGTTTCCGCGCAGTTTTGGACTTCGGATTGACTTCAACAACCCAACCGTAATCTTCCTCAGAGCGAGGATAGTACTTTCCCCAACCATAATAGGCATGAAAGGTTCCTTCATGCTCTTTGAAGTAAACATCGTAGTTTTCTTCGGCGGTGAGAATGGTGCCCCAAGATGTGTACCCTCCCGAACAATTCGCCAATGTGCCAAGGACTGTGCGGCCTCCTGCAGCACCCACCATTGGAATAGATGTGTTGGCATCTAAGCGAAATGCTAGCTGGGAATCAGCTTTAACTTGCCAACGCCACTGGCCACTTGTGTGCTTGTTTCGAATGAGTTCTACATAACTGCCGCCAACAAGTTTCATCTCAGCATCAACTTGCTCTTTGCTTTTCTCATCGGGCTTCAGAACTTTTCCATACAGAACGTTGTCGAGTAAATACTCATGATTCACCCACAGAAATGCTTGATTGCTATTATTACCAGGCACAAAATGAAGATAATCGCAGCAATCGCCCGCTCTATCGCCCTGTGCATTGATCACTTCACCGGCTCGCAAAATTGAGTACCAAGTAAAGCCGTCGGCAACAGAAAGCTCATCTTTTGCAGTGTACGGCAGAGCCTGAAATGCTTTTTTGCGGCGCGGATCACCGCCTCCCATGACGTGAGATTTTATGAGTGCTTTTTGCTTAGAATCGGCCTGGGGGTTTGAGATTTTTTTCTGAGCTGTGCCTGCAGCCCAGCTTTCCGTGCTGTTGAGCGCAGTGGCCAGAGTTGCAAGAGCGCCCGTGCCCAGAAATTTTCTTCGATTGATTGTCATTTTCTTTTACCTCAAGCCAAGTTCGTGCCTTGTTCATTGAACGAATCGCGTGAGGATGTGAATCAAGAGTTGTGATTCATTTGTGATGTTTTTATGAACATCCCCCGGAGATCTTGGTATTATTCGAGTTCATTTGCCGCATTCACACGTACGTGCTACATCTCAATGCAAATATACTTCTTGTTATTACGACGCCCGGAGCCTAACTTATGCTCAACTCAGCTCTCAAGTTCGCACCCTTGGGCCTCGCACTTGCGAGCATGCATTCAGCGGCATTTGATGCGTTGCCAAAAGAGAATGCCGCCAAAGCTCAATTGCTCTCTCCGGTGCTTCGAGAAACAATCCACATGAGCAAGGGCTCCTTCACAGTAGAAACTCAGTGGACAACCATTCAACAAACTTCGAGTGAAGTGGATGTTCTTGCAGGAAGGGTGAGCTTTCTGCCAAAGTCAGCAAACTCAGCCGAAAAGTGCGGAGCAGTTTCGTTCATTCAAACGGCTCGTATCTTGGATAACAAAAGCAAAGATTATGAATGGCCAACAGGACAAAGTGCACGCAATAAAATGCGAACCAAAAAAAATGCCCAAGGAGTTGAGCGCGGATTTTTCATCGATCACGATGCATATCGTTGTGAGAACCTTGAGCCAGAATGTTCACCATTCTACCGAGACCATTGGCCGAACGAAGAAGACGGCTCAAAGGATGGATCCCTCTTGGGGGGTCAATCTGAAGCAGCGGTGCTTGTCGATTATCCCTATGGCTGGGAGCTTATTTCATCTGCCTCCCTGGAAGCCTGCGCCGTGTGCCGTGAGAGCGGAGAATTTCTAGGATGTGTGACGTGGGGCGGAACATGGCCCACAATTGGGGAACGTTCGCTGCACCCCTTCGAAGCCAATGAAAATCCCTCAAAGACATTCGAAAAATCTCTTTCTCTCTTCAATATCTTTTACAAAAAATAGTTTTTGGTTCTCGGGTTCCTCGGCTTTTCGAATAAAAAAAACAGCACCCCTTGTGAGGGTGCTGCTGCCCCGCCGAAGCGGGAGCCACACGTCCTATGTGGCAGTATCCAATGCTTATATCAGAACTGAGCGGTAACCTCGACTTTTCCGAGAATTTTATCGGAGAAGCCCATGTCGCCGGTTCCATCTTGAGCCAAAGTAGCGTCAACCATGTAGTTTCCGAACTTGAAGCCAACACCCATCGTTGGGGAAGCAATGCCTCTGAGCATGTACGTAGATGTCGTTGTCTCGGTTTCAGACTTGCCCTTTTGTCCAGCGGTCTCGTAGGTGGTTGCTTCCAATTTTTTGGATCCCCAAAGACTTGCTTGCACACCAGCGCGCAATGTAGCCCACGACGCAGCAGCGACCTCAACACCATGCGCAGTTGAAAGATTCATGTCAGTGAGGGCATTCATTTCTGTCGAATCATTGGCAGTGAGCTTGGAATAACTAAACCAAGATTTACTGAGCAGCTTCACGCCTTCTGTGAGGGAGTCGCTCCGCTCTCCACCCACATTTATGCCCATGAGTTTTTCAGCATCTTTGGCATCGTATGTGCTGCCGCCGTTCTTTGCGTCGTTGAGATCCCACAACTTGAGATCCGACTTCTGCTGCCCATAGGTGAGAAACCATTGAGCACCCTTAGCTTGGTAACGCGTGACTAACTCATAGCCCGTTGTGCTTTGTGCTGAAACGCCATCTTCCATGTAGGAAGTGGTTTTATCAGCCGTTGCAATGTTGCCATCGTGTGAAGCACGACTGGTGGCAAGTTTCCAATCACCTTTGCCCCATGCAAGTGCAGCCTCAAGTTCTCCCATGATCATACCGGCACGCAGGCTCGTTGCCGCGTAAGCAGGATTGTAGGCTACCAGCGGTGCAGCACCCTGAACATCAGTTGCGACTCTGCCATCGCGCTTTGCGCTCTGATATCCCAGACTCAAGCCCCATTTAATATCACCTGAAATGCCGCCCATGGTCAGTGCGAGTGGCATTGCTGCTGCGCTCAAAGTTTCTGCTGTTTTTTCAAGAATCGCTGAGGATGCTCCTGCAAATGCCGCGGGTGCATCTTTGGAACTGAAGGTTCCACTGACCACAGACAATTCACTCGAGGAATT
The DNA here is from genome assembly GCA_903933385.1 of uncultured Silvanigrella sp. Taxonomy (GTDB): domain Bacteria; phylum Bdellovibrionota_B; class Oligoflexia; order Silvanigrellales; family Silvanigrellaceae; genus RFOM01. The sequence continues at coordinate 12,053 of CAIZJW010000065.1, forward strand.
CACTTGAACTCCCAAACCAAAACCACCTGCATTTGTGATGAGCTGTGCGCCACCTTGTTTGCCAATGCGCAGAAAACTCTTACCGCCTTCTACGTTTACGAACGCTGGGTTCTCATCCAGGTTGTCAAAGACATCGCGTGTCACACCCGAGAGCGAATCGGTGGCTGTAGATGCAAAAGAAAAGCTAGGTGCGAGAAGCGAAACGAACAGAAAACGCTTATGCAACATGTACCATTCTCCTTGTTGGTGGATTGCAATTAAATGTTACCACGACAATTTGAAGCAACCAAACAATCGTGAGAAAGATTCAGTCAGTTGATTCACACCAGAAGGGAATTCAAAATGGGCCATCAGACATACGTTCGAGTTTTCGGATCCTCTTTTTTGACCGGATTGTTCGCTTTGCAAGCGCACGGCAACGATGCAAAACCCGCACCTTTCGAATTCCATGCCTATGGACGACTCGGGATCACAACCAACGAGAAACTGAGCGAAGCAGGCAAAGACCAAGGCGATGGTTCATTTGGTCTTCCCACCAGTCGACATATTCGCGACACCAATTATCTGCGTATCCAGGCCATTGGAAACTCCGCGCCAGGCAACACTTTCAACATCGAAGCGCAATTGGAAAATCTCCCGCATTTAACCAATTCTTGGCCAGGCACGGGAATCAATCTTCGCAACGCGTACTTTCAAACAAGTGCATCAGCTGACACAGAACTCTGGTTTGGCGCACGCCGCCTCGAATTCGAAGACGTGCGTTTGTTCGATAAATTTCCGCTCAGCGAAACAACCTTCTACGGCGTGGGTGCCAAACTTCCCATCGCAGGAGCGCCCACAGTTGTTGCGGTTGGATTCAAGAACCGCAGTTCAATTCTGAGCATTGCAAAAAACGAAGCCGACGCATCCGCCGGTAATACCGATGCAACTGTTGATTCACGCGACACTTCACTCTTTGTGCGTCACGATCTCTCTCTTGGTTCGAATCTTGCGCTGCGCCCGACCCTCATACTGAGTCATAGTGGTGAAGCGAAGCTCAACGGCTCACCGCTGAACACGTATAAAACTTCAATACCAGCGACAGGCGGCTTTACAGCCAATTCAACACCCAAGAAAACTCTTTCAGGAAAAGTGGGAGCAGTGCTCTCACACTGGGGCGATGCTGGTTGGGGCAATCACTTCCTTTGGATTGAGCAGCGCGCAGCCACAGGAACGTCAGGGGGCAGCAACAAGGATACCGTTTTCGGCTTGGCAAGCTCTGCCGACTACGAAGGTTGGAGCAGCAGCGATGTTGGTCTCATGTACGGAGCCATGCTTGAACACACTCAATTTAAGAACGCTCAAGCAAAGTATAGCGTAAAGAATGACGAACTCATTCCAAGCCCAACATCAACGTCCAAATCGAACACGGTTTTGGCGTTGGGGATGCAGCCCGTTTATTACATCACCGATCGCCTTCACGCTGCGCTCGATCTTAACCACACACTCACAACAAAAGTTGGGCTCGAAGCTGCCAAACCCAACATGACTTTCATCACACCCATTGTTCGCTATGCTTCCAACAAAACAGCGCTTGCCACGCCCCAATTCTACACTTCGTTCACCTATGGCATCTATGAAACCAAAGCTCGTCAAACAGCCTCTGGGTCAGCGAGCAAAACCTCGCTCACAACCCAAACAGGCTGCGAGTTCTGGTTCTGAATTCGGCCTTGGCCGGATTTCCGTAATCACTCAGGCAGAAAAGCAGGGGCATGGTTGAATCTCGACCATGCCCCTGCTTTATTTTTTTTGACTGCCTAAAAATCACCAACAATTTCGGCGGTCACTTTTTTGGAGGCGCTTGGCACACTCCCTGCTCAGAGACGCTCATGGATGCACTCAAAGCTTCAAGTCTCTCTGAAAGGATACAGCCATGACCTCCATCGCTCCTCAGTTGAAAACAACTCTTATGAACGTCCGCAGCAACACTTCAACAAAAACACCCGCGAAAAAAACAATCAAAAGCTCAAGCACGCTCCCGCCACGGAAACGCTCTCGCGCACACCTTCATTCGATTACACCAAACATTTCTCCTATTGAAATCCTCATGATTCGTCATGGTCAATTGGAATGCAGGACAGGCAACCGGCCGATTGTTCCCCGCTGCATGACAACTCTCCCAGAGAACATCACCGAATTTCTCGAATCGCTTCTCCCGCAAAGTTACTGAATCAATCACACCTTTTTCAAAATCTAATTCACTGCAGAACGATAGGTGACATCATGAAACTTTCGCTCATTGGGCGTGGCGTTCGCCCCTGGGAACATCTCACCCTTGCAGGCCTGCGAGCCCTGAAAGATGCCGATGTGGTGTTGGGAATCGAACCCGATCAGGGCGCATGGCAAGCGCTTTCAAAGGAATTCTCTCTACCGGCCATCAAACCGATCGATTTCTTATACCGCGACGGTGCCTCCGATGAAGCTAACTACAAAGCCTTTCTCCATTTCATCTCGGATGTGTGCGAGCAGTTCGAACACGTTGCATTGGTGGTCGCCGGACACCCACGACTCGGTGTGAGTGTCGCTCGCTGGCTCTCAGAGAAAACATTCCCAACCCCAGTTGAATTCGAGGTCATCGAGGGCATCTCGAGTTTCGATACTCTGATGAATGATCTCGCGACCGACCCCTTAGAGAAGGGAACAGCTGTACTCGATGCAAACCGCCTTATTCTTTTTAGATATGCACTCGAACCAACGCTTGACACATACATTTATCAGGTTTCATCCGTAGGAAACACGTTTACCGATTACATTGATAGCGCGGCGCGTAACAATCTTCAGCTGCTTGTCGAACACCTTCTCAGGTATTTTCCAAGCAACAAGAAAATGATTCTCTGCAAGGCTGCAAATTTCACGGGTGGAGCGTCTGAATACATTGCAGTAACCCTGGCCACACTGGTTGATCACGCACTGCTCATCGATCCGGGTACAACTCTTTTCATTCCCGGTGAAAAGCCAAAATCCATCAATGCACAATTTTTCTCCCATTTGAGGTTGAGTCATGTTGCTTCGCAAATTCATTCTTTCTAATTCTTGGTTTCGCGCTGCAGCTGCGGTCGCTTTAATTCAGCAAATACTTGTTGCGAGCGGAACCTTCCTGCTCGGAGACATCACAACTAGACTTCCCAGTGAGGGGATCTCCTGGACGCGAAGTCTTGCGCTACTCTTCTGCATGGCCATTTCAGGAAGCCTGCTCTTTTACTTCATGAATATTTTCTCACTCCGTGCTCAGCATCTTGCCGTGAAAAAATTTCTTTCAAGCTACTTCGATAACACATTCGATCGGCCATTTTTCTGGCGCAACAGTGACGAGCGTAAAAAACGCCACGACATGATGTGCCGCGAAGCCCAAGATGCGATCCAAGAGGGAAGCTGTTTTTTTCTAGATGTTTGGACAACGGGTTGGAACATTCTTCTCAACACTGTTTCTGTTGTTCTCGTCATTGGTACTCAATCAGGAGCCGTCATTATTGCTGCGGGAATAATAAGCTCACTCATTGTTCACTTTGCAAGTGAACGTATCTCGAAAAATGCGATTGATGAAATGGAAGATCAAAATCAGCTTAATAGCCATTTAGCCTCAAGCTGGGACAACCTCACTCTCGGCAACTCCCTCTCATTCAATCTTTGGAAAAAAAGATTCTTTCTATTGCAAGCCAATTCGAACAACTCTGCAGAAAAAAGCCTAAGCACACGCGAGATGGTTCTTTCATCGGGCAACTTCATCACATCAAGCGCAATTGTAGCATCGGTGCTTGTTCAAGCTTGGCTCAATCAGAGCAGCATTACTGCGGTTATTGCGCTCTTTGCAATGTTACCCAGAACCATGCAAATCAACATGCATGTTCAAGTGATTCATTCCTACTGGGCTGGATGGCAACGCATGCGCGAACGCCTTTCGCTCGCTTCTGAATGTCTGAGTGAATTTCCTGAAACAGGGCTAAACGAGTACATCAACATAAACGCCATTCAAATTACAGGAACGACTGTGCTCGCGGCAGGCATTGAAAACAGCGCAACCTCTTTAGAGAGCAAACGAGATCGCAATAGCATCTACAAAGTCGCGGAAATTCTCGAACGAGTGCGAGCATTTGAGTCGGGCCGCCTCACAATCCGTGGCGAGAATGGTGCCGGAAAATCTGTCTTACTCACGGCTCTAAAAGAGAAGCTTTCTGGAAAGGCATTTTATTTACCCGCTCATCACTCTCTTGAATTGCCAGGATTGATTGCAGGCAATTCGCATGGGGAAAAGGCTATAGCGGCTCTCGATGCTCTCGCCGATGAAGATTCTGACGTCAACGTTCTGCTTCTAGACGAATGGGACGCCAATCTTTCACCCGAAAACAGATCACTCATGAGTTCAAAAATAGAGCGCATCGCGCAAAAAAAACTGGTGATCGAGGTCCGCCACAACCAAGACTCACTCTCATCGGTGCCGAGTTATGCATAACAGTTATGTTCAAACCCTGATGATCACAACACGCTGCGCGGGCCAGTGCCGTCCCTGTCCGTTCGCAGGCGGAAAGCTCACGCAGAGATTTCTCGGCACTCAGGACGTCGTTGCAGCAGTTCAGTCATCGCTGGCTAGGTTAGTTGTCATCACCGGGGGTGAACCGCTCGAACACCCGCACTTCCATGACATTGTCAGAGCCTTGCAACGTACCCCTCGTCAAAGTGGATCTGCCTCGTTTAGAGTCGCTACCGGGGGGCACATTCCACTGCAAACATTCATCGAAGATCTGAAGGAATGCGACAGATTTGTTGGATTCTCAATTGGCACTGACGTCATCTCGAAAGCGTGCACAATGCGAGCGTCACACACGAAAATCTGGAAAGAGAATATCACTGCACTCAACTCCGTGGGGCTTGCCTATTCGCTCACACTCACCCTTCATCCAGCCGAAGATCACCTTGCTCAAACAAACCTGAACGCTGTTTGCGCACCACTGCGCGCAGCGGCTCGTTTCGGGGCAAGGCCGAAATTTATCTATCTGCGACATGGGCATGCTGAGAAAAAATTAGATGCACTTGGCAACTTAATAGCGAAATTATTTCAAAATACCGAAATCATTTACGATTCAATCTGATACTCTGAGAATCTTCGAGACAGAACGCAGCAGTTTGTTGTGTTAGCTCTGGCTCTAGAGTAAATATTCAGCAACAGGAGAAAACCTCATGGATGCATTCTGGACACAGGAAAACATTGAAGAGAAATCACGCGCTGAGTTGGGAGCCGACCTCGCGAATGTTGCCGATCTCTTTCCACGAGTTGTCAGCGCAACCTATGTGCAAATGACCAGTGGCGATCTCCAAGATGCAGCGTCCTTTACGCGCGAAGAATTTCGCAGGCGCGTGCTTGCAGAGCTTCCCACATCTTGCGATGAGGTTCTTCCTTTCTTTGTCCGCACCGTTTGGAACCGCAAGTGGCACCCTTCCACACATGGCCAAGAAGTAACGACTTTGGCGCTAGCCTTCGTTGATGTTGTCACTCGCGCGGGCGGGCAACTCACAGCCGAAGAACTTCTCAAGGAGTGCGCGGCAAGCTTCGCTGAGTGATTCAGAGTTTCGCCCTTGCTAGGCCTCGGTTGGATTCCTTAATGAACGACCTTGCCAACAACCCGCAGCACTTCGGCCCTTTCGAGTCCGAACTTGCTGGCAAACCATGCCGTCGCAGCTGAATTCTTCGGATTGAGCTCTGCGCATCGACTAAAGTTCTCAGCACCATCCTTGGAAACTTCATTCAACTTCACTGCCTGACAGAATTTGTCGGCGGTGGTGAGTGCAAGCTTCTCAATGAATTGATCGCTCATCTTTGTGTAATTTTCCTGAAGCCAATCCGAAACAACCATGAACTTCAACTGCAAAGGGGTGAGCCCGATGTGAGGGAGGTTCTCCTCATGGGTCACAAAGTTATTATCCTTATCTTGCGAATATCCGATGCTGAATTCTTGCAATGCCTTTGCGGACAAAGACATATTTAACCGCAGCCGCTCGCTATGCTTAATAGCCTGATAGCGATGCGTCCGAGGCTCCATGCGATAGCGCGTAACCGGACGCGTTTTCTTAACTTTGCGCTCGTCAGTGCGAGCAACTCCATTCACTGTTCTATTCACGTATTCGGTGTCTTCATATTCTTCAATAGCCTGAAAAGGAACTTTTTCGCGGTAGGCATGCGCCATGAGTGTTGGCTGAGCATCATAGATGCGCACAAATTCACCCTGCAGCTGGGCTGAGAGCGTGTAAGGCGACTGCGCCGAGAACATTCCTATTTTTTTGAGCCTTTCGTCGAAAAGCCCAAGAATGATTTTTGCTTGGGAGTCAGATGTTGCTTCGTAGGAGCGAACACTCAATCCGTTCGCCAAATCGATTCTCGAGAATCGGTATTCTTGTTGATTGTCGAGAGCAATAGTTTTTGCATCTGCCCCATAGAAGGCACAAACGGCTTTATAGACGTTGTTGAATGAAAAACTCGTATTGGAAATCAATTCCTGCAGGCGCCCGCACAGCTCTTGACCTTCCTTTTGAATGTCATTGTAAATTGCGCTTGAATAGGAGCCATACTTCTTGGCCTCTCGAACCTGGTTGAATTTGTTCCAATAGTGCGATGCAACAACGGGCTTTTTGTCGTTCAACTGTTCGCGCATGAGAGCATCAAGAACGCGACGTCCGTTGCGCACTTCCTCTTCGGCCGAAACCAAATCACCCGATTGGAATCGACTCAAATCCCACACCGCTGTTTTTTCGAGAAGTTCTTCCAGCCGCTCCAAAGCACCTTTGCCATTTCCTGACATGCGCATGAGCCGGATAGAAATGAGTTCCTTTTTCCACAATTCAGAACGCGACTTTGCCAGGCCAATTTTTGCATCGGAATTTTCGGGGTCGGTGGTGAGAATCTTTTCATAGGCATCAGCCGATTCTGCAAAAAGACCAGCCTCAAAAAGTTTGTTAGCCTCAGACA
>CAIZJW010000066.1 GCA_903933385.1 uncultured Silvanigrella sp.
AGCCAAATCGACACTGTTGACTCCAATATTTGAAAAATAAGCTTTGCGATCCAATTTATCTGAAGCAGCAACAGAGATCACACCGGGAAGATCGTAGTTTGAGGGATAGTGAGCGCCCGTGTCGTTGTTGTCGGAATTGTTGCCTGCGGAAGCGACAAGCACAGCCCCCTTCTTGTTGGCATACTCAATTGCATCAAAGAGGAGCTGGTCGAATTCCGATGCTTCTGGAGCCCCACCCCACGAGCAGTTGAGAACGCGCGCACCCATGTCGGCTGCATAAAGAATACCTTTCACAACTGAAGCCTTGCTGCCTTCGCCTTTGTTGTTGTGAGTTTTAATAGCCATAATGCGCACACCTGGCGCAACTCCGTAGAAGCCCTCGGGAGGAAGATTTCCAGCAACTGTTCCCGCAACGTGGCTCCCATGCCCCTCGTCATCCATGGGTGACGAATTCCCAGAAATGAAATCAGCTCCAAAAATGTCGTCGACGTAGCCGTTACCATCATCGTCGATACCCGCTCGGCCATTCACTTCCGCGAGGTTATTCCACATATTTTCCTTGAGAGCCGGATGATTATAATCGACACCTGTATCTACAACGGCCACAACAACATCATTGCTCCCTTTTGAGCGCGACCAAGCCAAAGGGGCATTCACTTTACTGATTCCCCAAAGTTTTACGTTGGGAGCATCGGCGTTCACACCCAACTGCGTTTCGGGTTTTGGAACACGATAAGTCACGCGGCCACTCTCTTGCCGCACCATTCCAAAGTTTTGGGCTTGCTCTTGAGTGAAAAATATTTCCTGACCTTCTTTGATTTCAATCCAAAGAAGAGATCTGTGAATGCGCTCGGCTGCTGGGTGTGAGGCTATAAAAATCTTGAGAGCTGCCTCATCTCTAAACTTAATGAATTGTCCCGAAGCTTGAGCGGGAGTGCCTGCGGACGCCGCAGAGATCCATGAAAGCGGGAGTGCGAGAGCAAACAGACGAATAGAAGACCTCATGAAATTGCCTCCACAAAGAAACCTGATCCACAAAAAGACCACTCCTAAAGAGTAAAACCTTGCTGCATAGATCCGGGAGTCAGAGCTAGCGCAGAAGGAGGGTTGCTCTGGCGCTGAAATTGTGGGGGTCTTAAAAATGATTCTTATTTAGGCGTTTTGATCGAGAAGATCAGAAGAAAACTGATTGTCTTCCAAGAGCCTCTCGTATCCGGAAATTTTAGAAAAGAACTCCTCCGCAGTGTGAGGATGGCTCGCCTTTGAAAGCTCATGTGCAAGCAAAATAAGATCAAACTGGGGAGAAAGCTTTAAATTAGAAGCCGAACGGATATCTCGCAATTCAAAAGCCGTCTCAATTTTCTCCTGAATCGACAATGAAAAATCAGCTATTTTGTTATTCTTAAGAAATTTCTCAAGCCTCAACAAAGACTCATCTGAGAGCACCAAAATGCGACTCCGTCCTGAGCGCGCATCAAAAAACGACTGACTCCGCAGCGGATCTTCTCGCACAGCGTTCATGCGCACAACCTGCCTTGCAATCGACAAACGCTCTACCCAGCGCAACTGCTCAACGAAGGAATCGACATAAAAGAACTTTTGAACGCCAGCTTGCAATAATTGAGCACAGGTGTCGCTTGGTGGTTGCTGAACTTCAGAATCAGAGCTCGAACTAAAGAATGGCAAAAACACTGCACATGCATCGGGGTCAATTTCATTCCCTTCCACTCTGCGCACACGCATGCTTGCTTTTTGTTGGCTATTCCACGTCGCATTCAAAGGTTGTGAACACAGATCTGAAAGCACACGCTCAGCATTAAACAGCGACTCTTTCCGTTTTGCTTGACGGTGGGAGCTCTGAAAATAATACTGCCCACAAAGATTTTCAAAGATTGTCCTCAATTCCCGGCCAAGCACATGCTCCACAAGCAAAGGTATAAGTTCATCGCTTTGCGCATTGGCTGCCGCAAGATGTTCGCAAAAAAGCCTCAATTTACTCGGAGTTACTTCGCTTGAAAGAGCGCAAATGGTTCCAAACAGATACAAAACTTCAGCACGAAGGATAATGAGCAAATTATTAGCATGGAAATTGCCACCCATAGAATTGTGTCCGCCGCCGAGCCACGAACCAATTTTGGCATCGTCGGGCTCACTGGCGGTCAATTCCAAGAGTTTCTCTGTGAGACTAAAAATATTTGCGATTCCGCGAAACAACTGGGCCCGCGGGTTGAAGTTGAACTCAAAGTGCAGTTCTGGATTCAGAGATTTTCTACAAATACCTAGAAAAAGGCTTTCCCTGTGTGGTCCGTAAAAATGGACTCCATTTTTCCATTCAATTTCATCTCGAACGACAAGCCCACTTGGATTCAATACATCTAGAGATTTGAGTTGCCACATAGATGCATTAGCCTTCATTCACGAAGGTACTTAGAAAACCTGACCAAGATAATTGTACTCCTCGATTGAGAAGAATAATCAGGTAAACGAGAGCTGCAGGATATCCTCTTTGAATTTCGTTGCGTATCCAAGAAAAGTAAATTTCAAACGCAGGCAAAACATCCGATTCAATGGGCAGCCCAGAGAGTAAATCGGCAAAATTGTTCATGAGAGCGGGCCGAATTTCAGAGAGTATCTGTTGCCCGTTCAAGCGTAGTTCCAGACTCCCCATGCCCAACAATACTTTCACTTTTTCGAACCACTCTTTCTGTGCACTTTCTGACATAGTTCCAGCTGCCGTCAGAACCCGCGTGAGGTGAGCCTCAAAAGCCAACCAATGTTCGTTGTTGGTCATTTGTTGTGAAAAAGGAGGTGTGGTTTGTGTTCCTGGCTTATTTAAAACAGCACTCTTTGCGGCTAACTCTCTTTGGAGTGCATTCAGAGCAACCTGAGTCGATTTCGATTCAGACACCAAATCACTCATCAGCGACTCACCCGAGCGAGCAATTCTCATGTCTATTTGGCTCAGTACGCGCGACGACTGAGCCACAAATGCTTCAACCCGCCCCAAAGAAACACTCAGCTGCCCCAAAACCTCGAGGAAACGAGATTCTGTCATTTGCTTTATCTGATAGGCTGTTTTGTTCTCTTCACGGATCATTTGCCGAATTGAATCTTGATAAGTTGCGAGGCACTCGCGCAGCAGCCGTTGCACGTTGGAATTTTCAGCAACATCGTTGAGGCGTTTGTTCTCTATGACCGAAGCCAACACTGGTTTGAGCTCAAATTCGAGCAAACCCTGCTCGTTTTCAAGGGCATCAATTTGGGCAGATTCAATTGCTGCGAGAACTTCGTGCAATGATATGCCAAGCTGTCGGCTCAATTCCCCTGGGGTTGAGCGATGAATTATAGTTTTGCTGCTTTTCTCTCCGCCGCCAGTCACAAGACCCCCTACTTTTCTCATAACCCAACGCATCGGGAAAAGCTCATGAATATAAATAGCATGTCTTCTTTTTCTAAAAAAAAAGTAAAGGTCAGGAATATTTCAGACGATTTATCAACAAAGGTGTGCATTCCAGGAGCCAAAACGATGTCTAAACGCCCACTTGTCTTGCTGGTTGATGATGAAAGTTCGATACTTCAAGAGCTCGTTTGGCATCTCGAACAACAGGGGTGGGAAGTTCTCACGGCAAGCGACGGTATTCAGGGCGAACAGCTCTGGAAAAAACACTCAAACTCATTGAGTCTTGTCGTAACAGACATTCGTATGCCGGGTTTGCCCGGACAGGCGCTGGTGAAAGAAATTTCTGCGCTGAGAAGAACAACACGCCCTGCTGTTTTCATCATGACTGCTTACGACGATGTTTCTCGCGAAGATGCCCACACAATTGGGGCTGATGCAATTTTTCAGAAACCATTTCGTGTTCGAGAACTTGTGGCTGCAGCCGAGCACTTCATGAAGTTGGGAATCTCGCACAGCGAAGAGCTTGAGACGAAATCGGAACTCGTGCGCGCTCCTAGTTCAAAGATCCCTCAGTGATAGACAACCTAGGCATGGTGTCGCGGATCACTGCCAATACGTCTTCTGGCTTGCTTTGATTGAGAACGGAATCGAGACGCTTGTTCCACAATTGCAATGCAGATGAGCTAATCCCACGTTCGTCCGCCATTTTTCGGGTGAATTCGTATGCAGCAAGAATCATGGCTCGTCGGTTCGAGCGGAACACTGTATTGATTGCATTGCCCACATTTCCACTGACCTGAGAAGGATTTACATAATTAAAGTTGATGGGAAGGTGACCACTGCGAGCTTTCGCATCTCGGGTTTCAGCAAGCACGCTGTCAGCAGAATTCAGTATGTTTTTGAAAAGTGCCTGCCGCTCGGCAGGAGGAGAATAAGGATTTTGGCTCGAAGTCACACCTGAGAGTGCTGCGCGGATATCGATGCTCGGATTTTCAATTTGCTTTGCAAGTAAGCCGCGCAGTGGAGTGTCGAGAAACAGCCCAAGAAATACCATTTTCGCAAACCGACTGACGCCATCGCCGTCGGATGTATAAAAGTAGAGGTCGACTTTGTCAGAGGCACATTGTGGAAATTTTTGCGCCGTCCCGAGAGAAACCTTTTCTAGCCAACCACCGAACCCGATCAGTTGATCGTTGCTGGAAGTCCAATTCAACCTCTCTCTTGCGGGGGTATCGAGTTTGATAGGAAATCGCTCGAACGCTGTAGGTTCACCGGTTGTAGCGGCAAGCGCTGGTCCGAGTTCAAGTGACGTAACAACCAAACGCTCCGAGGGAACTACAGGCAATTTTTGCGCGTCGGATGGCTGCAAAGGATTGTTGCCAGACTTAAGAAGAACGTTTGCTGCGTTTTCAGATTGTGCTGCATTTGTGAAGTAAACCTGATGCAAACTCTCCAAACCGGTATTTTCTTTCCAGTCACCCAATTTTCGAACGCCACGCCTCGCAGTTGTGTGAATAACAACGTTGGATGGAAT
>CAIZJW010000067.1 GCA_903933385.1 uncultured Silvanigrella sp.
AAAAGCGACCAACGCATTGAACCATATTCAACCAAGAATCCGGCAACAAGCTCAGCCTCACCTTCGGCGAGGTCAAAAGGCAATCGGTTGGTTTCTGCGAACATTGTGATGACAAAAATCACAAAGGACACCGGCGAAAGAAAGATGCCCCAGTTGGGTAAAAACCCAAACAGAAGCGTGTCCGACTGCGCAGCTATCATGGCTTGGAGATCCAGCGAGCCATAAATGAACACCATAGGAAGGAGGGCAAGACCCATCGCAATTTCATACGAAATCATTTGCGCGGATGCGCGTAATCCACCCAGAAGGGCATATTTATTGTTGGACGACCACCCTGCAAGGGCAACACCGTAAACACCCAGTGCCGACATTGCGAACAGGTACAAAAAGCCAGCATTTAAGCTCACTGGCTGCATATTAATAGTGTGGCCAGCGACAATAATCTCTTTTCCAAGAGGAATACCCTGAATGGCCAGCAAACCCATGACTGCCGTAACAATGGGCGCAAGGATGTAGAAGAATTTGTTGGCCTGTTTAGGAACGAAATCTTCTTTGAAAAGGAGTTTGATTGTGTCTGCGAGAGGCTGACCAAGGCCAAAAAGCTTAAATCCGAAAATTCCCACACGGTTCGGACCGATGCGTCGTTGAATGAACGCAGCCTGACGACGCTCCACCCACACCATGATCGGTGCAACTTGAAGAGCAATCGCAAGCGCCAAGGCAATTTTGCCAATGGCAGCAACGACACCAATGTTGCTTTCGAGAAATTGAGCCACCGCTCCCACTGAACCTTCCATGTCGTCCCTCTCAATCCCAGTTCAAGGCGCCGCGACGCAGGATGTAAATGTAGCCAACAACCAGCGTTCCGACGAACAACGCCACTTCGATGATGCCGAACCATTTGAGTTCATCGAAAAGCACGGCCCACAAATAAAGGAAGACCGTTTCAATATCGAAGAGAATAAAAAGAATCGCAGTGAGGTAAAACTTCACTGAGAGCCGCTGACGCGCCGTTCCTACAGCAGGTACGCCGCACTCGTAGACGTCGAGCTTAGCTGGGTTGGGCTTTTTGGGACCAAGGAGGAAAGACGCGATCGTGGCGCCTCCCGCAATGAGCAATCCCAAAACGAAGGCAATCAGAATCGGGAAATAAGGGTTGATTGACGCTGTCATGGTCAACGCCTCCAAAAAAGTCAAAACGTGGGCGCGGCACTGGCCTTAACCCATAAACTGATCACGAACAAGTTAACGCGAAAGAGCATTCCGAGAGATTGATCCCCGGAACACCGCTGCAGCTGCCAAACGCGCCGTCTGCGACTGCACGTCGCGCACGGGACACAATTCAGCAACGTCGACGACGCGGCAAATTTTTCGAGACAACACATCTTCCATGCATGGCCACAGACTTTCAACCGGCACCCCAAAAGAAGTTGAGGCACTGGTCCCTAAAGCAGCTGAGGTATGGAAAACATCGAGGTCGATCGAGAGATGAAAGTGGCCCGAAGTGTCAGCAACGCTCAACCAATGTTCGAGCCAGAGTGTCGTTTGCTCGCGAAGGGAGCAAACAGGAGAGCCTGGCATGCGATGAAAAATCCAAGGGTCACTTGCACCTGTATATTCAGCGACTGATACGCCGTGCATTTGAGCATAGTCCCAGAGACTTTGCGGATTGCGCTCACGCTGAATGCCAACTTCAAGGAGTGCACGACCTCCGGCAATGTGCTCACCAAGACTCTCAATCACTCTCCTGAACGGAGTGCCACTGTTAATGAGCCCTTGATCAACTGCGCGCAGATCGAAGTGCGCATCGAAATTAATGATCGGCAAAACACCCGTGCAAGAGCGAGCATGGCCTAGATAAGATCCAAAGCTAAAATCATGGCCGCCACCAATCACATGAACCCGCCGTGCATGATGCGAAAGCAGGAATTGCACGACATCAGCCAATGCAGCATGCGTCTCTGCAATGCTTGGCTGTAGCAGAAGATCACCAACATCAATCCAAGAATCACCAGCCCATTCGCCTGTATCGCTGCGCGCATCATAGAGACGATAAAAAGCGTTGCGAAATGCATCGGGGCCAGCGCTTGCACCGACAAATCCATGATTCAGTTCAACGCCTCGGTCATCAGGAACTCCGACGAGAACATTTCGATCGCGAATTTTTTCGGCCCACGCTGCAAGGTTACCCTGATGGGATGAAAGAATTTTATGACCCAGCATTTCCGCGCGGAGCTGATCTCTGTTGAAACGCGCGGGTGAAAGTAAAGAATCAATAGGGGACGAAGATGTCACTTTGAGGGCTCCACACGCTGAGGAATCCGGGTATCACCACAGACTCTCTTCAGCATCTCGAACCCCAAGCGCAAAAAACCTCAGGCAGGTTTTTGGGGAGGAGGCTTGCTGGCCATGAGCCGTTGTTTACCCAAATGTTTTTCGATTGTGCGGATAATACGCTGCCGCAAAGCCGGATTTTCATCAAGAATGATCTGAAAGAGTTCAAGATCGTCGTTCGTTCTGAAGGCCCGTTTTTTACGCGGGTCATGCTCTGGTTGGATTTTTGCTTTGTCGATGCTGGCCATAAGAACCTCCCCAAAGAGAGAGATCGGCCCAAATGGTCGAAATCTTGTGCTCTCGGTCCAGCAAGGACATAATTTTGACGTCAGCCAAGAGCCTGCACGACGTCGTCAATCAGATCTTGGGCGGATTCAATCCCTACAGAGAAACGCAACAGGCTGGAATCAATACCAATTCTCTTACGGTGTTCCGGGGGCACGCTGGCATGAGTCATGGTCTCGGGATGGTTCACCAAAGATTCTACGCCGCCCAAACTTTCAGCCAAACTGAACACCTGCAAACGGCTGACAAAGCGTTTCACATCATCAAAGTTACCCTTCAAACGAACGCTCACCATTCCTGCATAGCCAGACATCTGTGCACGAGCCAAAGCATACTGCGGATGCGACTCTAAGCCAGGAAAAATCACCTCAGAAAATGCCGTTTGTTTGCTGAGAGCGTCGGAAACAAGACACGCATTTTCATGATGACGCTGCATGCGCAGGGCAAGAGTTTTAATACTCCGCAAAAGAATAAAACACTCTTGAGGAGCATTCACTGCACCACCTGCAAACTGAATAAAACGAAGTTGTTCAGCCAGCTCATTGTCGCTGGTCATGAGCGCTCCACCCACGAGATCGGAGTGTCCACCGATGTACTTAGTTGTGCTGTGCAGAACGATATCTGCCCCCAACTCAAGAGGCTGTTGAAAAATAGGTGATGCAAAAGTGTTGTCCACGACGGTCAATGCACCATGGGCTCGGGCCAAATCAGCCACCGCGCGAATGTCCACGATTCTCAGCAGTGGATTGGTGGGAGTTTCAATCCAGACGAGCTTGGTCGCAGGTCTAAATTGGCTCTTGAGATCGGCGGGCCGACGCATATCTACGAATTCAAAATCAATTCCATATTTGGCAAAGAGTCGACGAAACAGACGCCCAGTGCCACCATAAACGTCGTCGCAGACAAGCACATGATCACCCGGATTCAGCAGTTGTGCAATTGCATGCACAGCTGCTAGCCCAGAGGCAAAAGAAATCCCATGCTTGGCGCGTTCGAGCGCTGCAAGTGCTAGCTCAAGCGCCGTTCGAGTTGGGTTCCCACCACGGGAATAATCGTATCCTTTGTGCTCACCCGGGGCCGATTGCACGTAGGTTGAAGTTTGGAAGATGGGAGTCATGATCGCACCGGTTGTGGGCTCCGGCTCAACGCCCGCATGCACACAAACCGTTTCAATTCCTTGGCGACGTTCCGATGCATTAGCGCTCTTCATCATTCTGTTCTCCGCTCAAAAATCAAAAATACTGTTGCATTCCAACCACCCAGCTTTGCCGGCGGCGCATTCCGTGCAGACCAAATGCATAATCAGCCCGAAAGCGAAGTCTGGCAATAGGACGAAACCCCATTCGGATACCAGTTCCTGCGCTCGCTGCAACAGGATAGGGCCATGTCCCAAAATCGACTCCGCAATTTCCTGAATCCAAAAAAACTACATTCTGCAAGGCGAGCCAATGACTCAAATAGCTCGCATATCGATACTCCGCGTTGGCCAACCATGACAAACGCCCCACCCGCTCACCGTCAGACAGGCCTCGCACGCCATCAAGGCTTCCAAGCCGCACTAACTCTAGAAGCCGACCACTCGAAACCCAAGAGGCCTGCGCTCTCAAACCAGCGTTGTGACGATTGGCAAAATTTTTGAAAAAAAGATTCTGGCCGTGAACGCGAACCACCGGATTTTTCTGCCCCAGGGAAGAAACGGGAAGAAGAATTTCGCCTCCAATTTCGGAGCGAAAGCCATCAAGCCGGAAATCATCGAGATTGATCTTGTTGAAGCGAAGCAGGGATTTCACGTTGATCCCTGACTCAGAGGGTGTTGCGAAATCCTGAAAAACTAAAGGCGATTTAAAATCAGAAGAAATGAGGTTCTTCTCCATCGGCTCAATTCCAAGGCCCGCTTCCCAATCTGCAAAACGGCGGTAGCCCATCACAGAAAAGCGCGTCACACGAGACAAGGGCATGTAGTAGGTTAAATCAGTGGGATGCAAAAAAAATGCTGGTCGAGAGAGTTGTGCATACTCAAGCGAAACTCTCCAGTCACGACTCCCCACATGCGGATCGCGCCACCAAATTGAAACACCTGGCGCACCTGCATATTGTTCGTACTGAGCACCTGATTCAATGCCTGCACCCAGGGCGTTGAGATCATACAAACCAAGCACGAGAAAAGTAACACCTCCGCCACTTCCGGCGCGCACAACGGGCGTGAGAGTCCATTTTTCCTCAAACACAAAATGGAGTCGAATGCTGTTTTCGGAAATTTTTTCATGAAAAAATTGCACCGACAGGAAGAAATTTGTGTTTCTGAGTCGCTGCGCGGCCGCTTCCGCATCATCAAGTGTGATCGTGCACCCCGACTCAAATCCAATTTCGTCGCGCACAAATTCCTCGGAGGTTCGGCGCAATCCGCTCAGTGTCAGTTCCTCCATCACAACGGCTGCTGAAGTTGCCCGCGCCTGACCGAAGAAAATTGACTGCACAGATGAACAGCGAGGGCTGAGTGCGGTGACACCCGCATTGGCCCTCAAACTTAAACCAAAAAAAATTGCGAGAACGAGAAACACAGCCGAGCTCATGGTTTAGGGTTAACCTCGCTCATCCCCGCGCGGCCGAGAAGAGAATTGATGCGCAAAAACACGTTTTGCCTCTCAAGCTCCCTCACAAGCAATTGCGCTGTTTCTTCGGGCGTAAGATTTTGGCCTTTTATCCTTTGGAAAAAAGGGTAGACAACATCCGTATTGAACAGACTTTGTGCGGCAATAGCAAAAGAAAATGGGGCGCACAATTCAAGTGCACCGCTCTCGTGGTAACGCCTCAATAGAGCATCAGAGGAATAGGGAACGCGACGATTTATAACTGAGAAACGCATGTCCATGGGCGATTCACCGTAACACTCTAACCAAACCCAAGTTGCCAACGGAGCATCGGGTGAGCTCGGAAGCTTGTCGACAAACGGATAACCAACGCTCCCGCAATTGATCCACTTTTCATTCTTGAGGGGGTTGCTGTGCAGCCCCAAATAATGGCTGTGCCCATTGAAGTATAATGAGCGAGCCTGAACAATATCGTGACGCTCAATGAATGATGAACGGAGCGCAGACTGCTGAGAAAAAAACTCAGGCACCCGATTGTTGTTCGACGCACTCGCGTGAACAGCAATCAAATTGCATTGCTCACTGCTCCAACGCTCAATGGCTCTTTTCTTCAAATGCGCCAGAGAGTTCTGCAGACGAGACACAGTCCAAGGAACAAATTTCCAAAGCGGTCTTTTGAATTTCTCATTTTCAGGATCTGCTTGGCACTCGAATAGATAATCTTCATGATTTCCGCGAAGATGCGCGCACTGAAGAACTTCCAGCGCATCAAACACCAATTCGGGATCTGGTCCGCCGTCGAAACTATCACCCAAACACACCAGTTCAAAATTCTCGGGATCAGAGTGTGTGCGCATTCTGGCCACATCATCCAAAACGGCCTGCAACGCAGTGTGGTTGCCATGAATGTCGGTAATAAATGCAAATGCCCATTGAGGCGAAAGGCTCATGCGTCGCCCTCAGGATTAACAATGGGCACTTGCGAGAAATCTATCTGCAACAACTCGACAAAGAGCCTCGAAAACGCAGCCCCCTGCTCGGAAGCAACTGCAGGCAAACCTGCACTCTTCAGAAGCTCGAGGGTGGGCGTATGAATAAGAAGATCTTCGGTGAGTGGGGCAATGACAGGCGCGCGACCGACAGACGAATCGGGACGACCGAAAAATTGAATGCCGGTGTTATGCAACCAGTGCCTTGGCAAAAGAACCTTTTCCGCAACGAAGTCGGTGTAACCTTCCTCGTAGAACTTCAAAAAGACATCTTCCTCGGGGTGATACATTTTATCGCCAACGATCCAGTGACCGATGGCAGCAAGATGCACACGAATTTGGTTGGTGCGACCGGTTTGCGGCAGACAAGCAAAAAGAGAATAGTCTTCGAAGCGTGCGAGCCTGACGCAGTGGGTGAGGGCATCCAAACCATCCTGGGGGTTGTGCCAGAGCTTCAAGCGGATTCTTGAATTAATTGCGCCCCCAATAGGGAAGTTTACCCTGAATTGGTCGGGCAATTCTCGCGTTCCACGGGTGACCGCCAGATACATTTTTTTCACCGATGCGTCGCGAAAACTTAACGACAGATCGCGTCGTAATCCGGTTGAGCGCGCACAGACCAGTAATCCGGAAGTTTCGCGGTCAATACGATGCACTGGTGCCGCATTGGAGTAACCCATCTTCTTGGCGATTTCGATAAATGTATTCTTTCCATAGAGACCAGCTGCGTGAACCACCAAATTCCCAGGCTTACAAAAAACAGCCGCATCTCCGTCGTCATGAACAACTTCCACATGCGTTGCCATATCAGGTTCATATTCTGGCGGATGAAAAAGCCAGATTTGGTCGCCCTGTTTTAGAATATATGTAGGTTTAATACTCATAAGAGTTGGCGGCGGCGCATCGCTCAGATGATTCTTCGGTGAATTCTGTTCAATCATCACTTCACCGATGTCTACCCGCTCTTGCCAGATTTCGCGTGTGTGAAACTTAAACTTTTCACCAAGATGTCGATCGGCCCGTAAACCCACGCCCACGTGTTCGAGCCTCCCACCAAGGCGGCGGAAATGCGACATTTCGAGCGCAACACGCTGACTTCTGCGCTTGGTTAACCTGGCTCGCAACATGCTTTGCAAAACCTTTTCGGGCAAACCCGATTCACCTTCGCCCTGCTCAGCCATCAATCGAAAACGCGAAAGGGTTTGGAGCGCAACAAATTCGGACATCGCTTTGAGAACGAGATCACCCTCAACCCGCAGCTCAATTGAAAATTCTTTTTGCAGAAGATCGTAATTTGCTTCGGCCCCGCCGCCGGTGAGAATAACCAAACCGACGCCGTGCAATTGAATAAGACTCGCAACAATTCCCACGCTTTGGAGAACAAGTCCTCGCAACATCGATTGCTGAGTTGTGAAGGGAGGTTCCTCTTTCGAGGGCGGAAAATGCGCTGGCAAATTCAGCTTGGGAAGCCGAGCAGTTTTCTCATGCAAAGAAAGCAATCCCATCGCAGATCCCGGCAGGATGAAACTTTCAAGCAGACGCCCACCGTCGCCCACAACGACTCCTGTGAGTGCCGTGCCAAATGAGAGAATGGCAACGGCTGAAGTCGACTTCTCGGCCGCACGCGCAGCGACCCATGCCTGCAAAGCACGATCAACGCCCATTTGCTCACTCGCATAGTCGGCACTTAAACCACTCGCCTGAAGAATTTCATCCGCATGCAGGGGACACAAAGCGATTTCACGCCCTGGATGGTCCAGAATGAGCGCATTCTCGAGCGCTTTAATCACTTTTGCCGACGTGCCAGCATGAGAGACTGCAGACCAAACCAGCTCTATTTGACGACATTGCTTTACAGCACCGATTATCTCTTGGAGGAAGCCAGTGCGGGTAAATAGCCGAACATCTTGCACCGTTTTCTTATCAAGCTGATTCCAATCGACACTGCCACGTTGACTCATACCCTCAACCTCACACCTCCAGTGGACGTGTGAATTACCGAAATCCAGACAGACGCGGGTGACAGAGTGGGTGCGAGCTTCGTTACTCTGTTTTGATGGTAAATTTTCGAAATCTGGCAATCCAATATCTGCGGACAGCAGAGGTTCCGAGATGCCCTCCAGCAGCAGACCTCCCTCGGCGGTGAGCCCGAGAAATGCGCCTGTATCCGACCCTTTGTTGACGTTCATGCGTGTTCCGAGCGGTAGAGATCTTTCAAGAGCAAGCAACCGCAGTTGTTCGGCTGAGCGCTCAGTGAATAGATAGTCTAAAAGCTCGCACTCAATTTCCTCAGCGAGCATTTGCTCGAGCTGACGCAATTGAGAGGCTGATGCCGACTTTGCATCTAAACCCCAAAGCTCAAGAACACTGCCGGCATGAAAAATATTCACGGGCGACGACAGAACATTCAAGCCTATTCCAATGGCAACGAACTGCAGAGCATCACCACGAAATGAGGATTCACACAAAATTCCGGCAATTTTTTTTCCAGGAATGCGCGTGCTTCGCTTGGATTCCAACGGCCATGCCCAAAGATCATTTGGCCATTTTATTCTTGGCTCAAAGGTTCCAGAAGCAGGAAATAATTTTGCAAAATCTATTTGATTTTCGAGCCGACGGCGAGTTCTCTCGAGGGCGTCAGAGAGTGCGCATCCTGCTGCTAAACTTATCCAGGTGAGGGGAATTTTTACCTGAGCTGCAGGAAGAACGAAGGTGCACGGACCAAAACATTCCGCTGCGCGCACAGCATCCCGCAGGTTCGAGTGTGAAGTCGTGTCAGTTGATTCAGCGACATTATCCTTCTTCATGAACGAATCTTGTGTCCAGGCACTTCCGCCACGTCCACGGCCCGCAGTTTGGTTTCGGCACATCACCACAAACGGCGCATCACTGCCGTTTTGCTGCAGACACTCGCGTGCCCAATCCATTGTTGATGTTGTCGCGTGTCGGAAAAAAGCCTTCATTTTTTATTCCAATGGATAGAGCTGCATGCTGAGATCAACCCATGTAGCCTGATGAATAAGAGCGCCAGAACTCAGATAATCCACACCGAGCTGCGCAGCCGCTGAAATATTCTCTTCGGTCAGATTGCCACTCACTTCGAGGGCTACAGAGTGTCCGGACTTACGCCGCAATTCGACCGCTTCTTTGATGTCTTGGAGTGAAAAGTTGTCGAGCATGATGACATCCGCACCACCCCGCAACGCCTCGTTAAATTCAGGCAAACTGGAAACCTCAACCTCAATGCGAGTTAAAATAGCCGCTTCGGTGCGTGCTTTTTGGAGTGCTGCAGAAATTCCGCCAAAACTTCGAAGATGATTTTCCTTCAGCATAAGGCCTGTGTCGAGTGAATGCCTGTGATTGCGGGCGCCACCAACCCGGGTCGCATATTTTTCGTACAAGCGTATTCCCGGCGTCGTTTTACGGGTTTCGAGAAGAGCGGGCGCTGCAATATTGTATCCTGCAACGGCAGCTTGAATAAGCCTTTTCATCTGCAGTGTTTTTGATGCCACGCCACTGAGCCTGGCGGTGAGATTGAGTGAAACACGCTCACCCAGCAGAAGAGCAGCCGCATCACCTTCTCCTCGGAGCACAACCTCGCCACGCTTCACTTCTGCACCATCTGAAAATTGAGAAAAAAGTTGGCACCGCGCAAAGCCGTGTGCTCGCTGAAAGATGGCAGCCATGAAATATAAACCGCAGAGCTTAAAGTCCTGCTTGGCAATGATTTCTACTCGCATGCGTCGGGCGATAGGATTCTGAGTCCAGATGCTCGCGTCCCCGCTCCCAAAGTCTTCTTCAAGCCATGCATCGACGTCGCGATGAAAGCGCCCAGGAACAACCCCCAGTGCAGCAACGATGTGTTGTTCAACCAGTTCACGTGTGAGTTCAAGTTCAACGCTTTTGTTGTTTTTCACAGACACACCCCTTGTTCTCCTTCTGGACAATCCATGTGCTGCGTCTATTGTGGCTGCACAGTACACGGCAGGCCCGAGGGCCCAAACGGAGAGACTAAATCATGGCTCTACCATACACCCCTTTGATTGAAAGCCTCGAACGGGAAGCTGAAAGAGGAACTTTCACGGCCTGGGCTTTTGCGAACCGAGACGGACTCTGGTCCTCTCATTTTGCTGATGAAGCTTGTCCACCCGACTGGTTGCTCGATGAAAAGCATCCGGAAGATTCGGAAACTTCTCAATCGAAACATTGGTTTCCAGCCTTTGATTTGGCAAGCCTGAGCAAGCCCCTCTTGGCCAATGCATGGTTGAGAATGGCATTCGGCGGCAGTGCAATTCCCTTCGCAGAAACAGCGCTTTCGAGCCTCCTGGAGCCGCGTAGCGAGGAGGGAATCCTCCTCAAATCCTGGGCGAACGAACGTCCTTGGTTAACGCTCGGACACTTACTCAATCACACAAGCGGACTGCCGGCGTGGTGTTGGTTCGGACGCGCTCTATGGCAATTCA
>CAIZJW010000068.1 GCA_903933385.1 uncultured Silvanigrella sp.
GGCAAGGTCTGATTTTACTGACGAAATAGCGCTTTCGAAAGAAGCCTTCTGATCTTTCAATTTTGTGTCAAAAGATTTTTCTACAGACTCAAATTTCTTGGTCACTTTGCTTTCGAGTGCAGCCTGCTCGGAACGAACCGCAATAAATTCGTCAGCCCGGGCCTTTGCCTCGGCTTCAATTCTAAGAGCAAGATCTTTGTCGACCTTGCGCAGTTCTTCAAAATTGCTTGTCATCTCACCGCGCAGCTCAGCGTCGCGTTTGTCCACTTCTACAAACCGCGCGTTGACCTGATCCTTGAAAGCTTTGAGTTCTGTCTCAAGAGAGTCAATGCGGTCGCTTAACTGCTTGTCTGCTGCAATGCGTTCTTCACGCTCTTTATCAATCAAGCCCCGCAACAGTCGCTCAGTGGCCTCTGCATTTCTCTTCGTGAGGGAATCGGCTGCACCGCCATTCTGCGCCTTAAGACGGGTGCTTGCCTTTGCGGCAAGGTCCAAAAGCTGCTGATCGTTGCTCCCGGCGGTTCGGCCACACGCTCCTACTGTAGCGAGCAATGTTACAGTCGAAAAAGCTAAAAAGGTCAGTCTTACTGATTGCTTTTGGTTTCTTCGCTTCATTTCGATTCCCCCGAGAAGTGCAGAAGTTGCAGTACGTTTCCCAAGAGGTAAGCTCGGCAGCTTTCAAGAAAGCTTGACACTATTACGCACGCTGCTGTTTTGGTTGGATTATTTCTCTGGAATCTCAATGATCTTTGGTAAGGATCCGAACACCGAATTGAATTTTGGATGAGGAGCCCTCTAATTATGACAACCCTACCCCACTGCCCGAAGTGCTCCTCGGAGCTCACTTATGAATTGGACGCGCTGTTGGCATGTCCTGAATGCGGGCACGAGTGGTCTGTATCAGGCGAAAGTTCGGGCCCGTCGCCTGAAGAGAGCGTCATTCGGGATGCCTTCGGAAATCCCTTGGCGGACGGAGACACAGTCACACTCATCAAAGATCTCAAAATCAAGGGATCATCGCAGGTCGTAAAGGTGGGAACTAAGGCCAAAGGCATTCGCCTCGTGGAGGGCGACCACAATATCGACTGCAAAATTGATGGGTTTGGTGGAATGAAATTAAAGTCTGAATTTGTTAAAAAGGCATAAATCATGAAGTTTCTGATAAGTTTGGCGATGATCATGTCACTCGGTGGATGTAAGCCACGCAGTTTCAACTCTTCAGAACCCTCTGGCGTTTCAAGTTCGACGAAGCAAACGACATTTGCTGATTTTTGCACTGCGTCCGAGAACAACACCTCTCTTTGGAATGCTCAGCAAGTTCAGCAAGAGATTGCCAAGCTCATAGGCCTTCCAGGCTACAAGAGCAGTGGTCTTTCCGCGTATGCGGAAGCCTACCGGGCAATGACTTTTGAACGCGACAAATCACGCTGCTACGAGAGTGGCGCAATGGTGCCTAAATCTGAAATTTCCAGGCGCTTGAATGATGCACTCGCTGACTTGATGACGAAGGGTTTTGTTTTGAGCCAGAGCGCATGCTTAGCATCCCTCGCAAGCAGTAAAACGAAGATTCCCGACATTGGTGCTCAGCTCTGTGCACTGAGCAAACAAGCTCTCGCGGAACGCTGGACGGCACTCGAGCTTGCCATGGGCTCTACGGGACTTTATCTCTCAAGCCTGATGGGAATCTCCC
>CAIZJW010000069.1 GCA_903933385.1 uncultured Silvanigrella sp.
CAACGGAGGCTCTCGAGGAGGTTTCAATGAAACGTGTGTCTTCCATTCTTGCTGCTGCGTCTGTGTTCGCTCTCGCTGCTTGCGGGCAAGCAGGTGACACAGAAACCGATGCGCTCGGCCTCGCCGAAAGTGATGAAGCCTTCATCATCATTGGAAGCAACAACACCTTCATCAAGAAAACTCCAGCAGATTCCTCAACACACGATTTGGGAAGCGAGAAGTGTGTGATCCCTGCGGGTGCAAAAATCTTGCTCCAGGGCGACCCTTCATACGAGGGTTCGCACTTCCTAGTGAACACCAAAGCTATGCTCCCTGGCTGCGGATTCAGCAAAGGTTACGTATTCAGAGCACATGTGAGTAACAGCAGCTCGAAAAATATGTTTCCCGAGAACGTGAGCGCATTTCTCGATACCATCGGTTATGCCGAGGGCACGGGAGATCGCTACGACTACATGTACACGCATAAAGTCTTCTACAGCTACGCTGGCCACCCGAGACAAATTCAATGTTCTTATGGCCTTTGTTCTGATGCAGCAGGAAGATATCAGTTCCTCTCGACCACCTGGGATGCAATGCGTCGCAAACTCGGCCTTCCCGATTTCTCTCCGGAAAGCCAAGACCGCGCAGCGGTGCAACTCATGAAAGATGTCGGATGTTACAGTGCTGTCGCTTCTATCGATGGGCCAAATACATTCAGCCGAGCCGCATATTGCGTCGCGGGGCAATGGGCTTCGTTTCCT
Source organism: uncultured Silvanigrella sp. (assembly GCA_903933385.1). Taxonomy (GTDB): domain Bacteria; phylum Bdellovibrionota_B; class Oligoflexia; order Silvanigrellales; family Silvanigrellaceae; genus RFOM01. Next base: position 741 of record CAIZJW010000069.1, read on the forward strand.
GGCAGCCCCTACGGGCAACCTCGCCACTCAGAAGGTCACTTGTATGGAAAGTATCAGCAGTTCCTGCAAAGGTATTAAACCTGGTTAGAGGATGATAAAAAGGCGCGCCTCAGTTCCGAGGGGCACCTTTTTCAATCCAGGATCTTATTGCCTGTTTCTGTTCTTGCGTGGGATCGTTGGCGACACCGCCATCTGTGCGCGTATGGTATTTCGGCTTACAGGAAACATCACTCCCTTCAGTGATTTTGTCTGCCGTTGCCACATCTAAGATCGCGTACAAAAGCGACTGATTTGCTGATCCAGACTTCACAAAAGCAAGCTCAGGACAACCGAGCCCAACCTTTGCTTTCAACCCAGCGACCAGCATCAAAGAGCTGTAGGCTTTCTCCTCACTCGACATGTCGAGGTTAGTGACATATTGCTTGTATACCTCATTATCTGGCTCATGACATTCGCCGCAGCTCTTTAAATAACTCGAATAAATTCCACTGAATTGAGTCAGATCAACCTTCGGAGCTTCCTCTTTTTTATCGCTGCACGATGTCAGGAGAACCGTTGTGCCAAATGCCAACAGAGCACCCGGCATAATCAACAAGCACCTTTTCATCTGGGTGAATATCATTGGCCATTTCTCCCTTTCAAATTTGCGACTCTAGCCTTCAACAAGGTCATGTGCCGAGCCGATTCGGCGCGCTCCTCAGCACTCAACAGCTCAATACGATCGGAGTTCGAAAGCCTATTCAACTCTGCCTCAAAATCAGCTTGCGAGACAAACTCGCGCTCTGCAGGCTTGAGAAAAACATTTCGGGCAGCAAAGTTTTCAGAGCGCAACCGCAACCAGCGGTTCGCCATGGGCCGGCTCGCACCAGCGAGAGAGTCTAATTTTGAGAGTGCCCGCCGGCTCAAGCCAAAGTACTTTTCTAGCGCAGAGGATGATAATTCAACCTTTTTTTCCGCATAGCGGTGTGAGAGCATCCAGGTAGAGCGCAGAGTTTCCAGAACAACTTCATCACCCGGCTCACCACCGTCGTCCGCGAATTCACTTGCCGTCACGAGGCATTTTTCGAGTTGTGACTTCGAACCCACAACATCTCCTGAGAGCCAAAGATCAGTTGCTTGAGTCGTGCAGTCTTTGAGCACAAAACGAGCCCAGTTATCTTTGCTTAATGCATATGATTTCAAATGATCTTCCCAGGCCGAAATAATTTTAATGCGCTCTGCGCGGAACGGAATTCGAGAAGCGGGTGAGCTCCCGAGTTGTGCCAAAAATCCATAGGCCAAAGCCTTGTAGCGATCTGGATGAAAATCAATCACGTCTCCTGGCACTCCCTGGCCTCGCCGTGTTTTGAGTTTATCGGCTAACAAGAGAAGTTTGTCGAAGTGTTCCGAAGCACGCTTGCGTTCTCCTGAATTCCACAACGACCATCCGATCATGAGACGCACCTTCAAAACATTTTCGTTTTCTTGATTTCCCAGCGTTTCCAGCAATCGTTGATAAAGAGCCGCTGCTTCGCTAAATCGACCGGCTTGCGAAGAATAAAACGCCGTTCGCTCCAGCCATCCATTCAATTGTTCTAACTCGCGCTTTTGGCTTCGAGCGAGTTCCAATCCCTGTTTTGAGATATCTGCGGCACGTGCAAATTCTCCGTTGCGATAGAGCGCCTTCGAAAAATGAGCAAAGAAGGCAAGCTTGGAGAGCTCATCTTCGAAAGCGATTTTCTCGCGCGCTGCAAAATATCCAGACGCCAAACCAAAATTCCCGGTTTGTAGATGCAACATACCCAAGTTTGAGAGAATCCTGCTCGTCATGCGTGTGCTGCGTCGAGAGAGATCGAGAGCAATCATGTATTGATGATGAGCCGCCTGACTCAGTTCCTCATCAAAAGTGAAGCCTTTCATTTTCCGGAGCATCTTTTGATGCGCAACATATCCAAGCAGGAGGTGCTTACCTGCAGGACGTGAGCCATCATCTTTCAGCGCGCTGAGAATTTCCTCTGCTTCGTTGAGCAACTTTGAGTCATTGACTTCTTTACGTCCCATGTCATCGAACAAGACAATGACTGCTTTTGCGAATTGGAGATTCGCCGAGGTGAACGATGCACTCTTGAGGCTCGCGTAGCGTTCATCAAGAAGTTTGCGATTCGATTCCTCGAGGAGTGTCGTTACAAACGCCAAGTGAGATTCCTGATCATCCGTCAGTCGCACCGCAGAATAGAAAACCTGTGAGGCGGGTTTGGTTTTCCCACGCGACCAGAGGGAATATCCTTCATCCAAAACGACACTCACATACTGCTCTCTTGCCTGCATGTACTCTGTGTCAGCAATTTTTGCAGCACTAAGCCAATTGGAATCAACATATCCCATGACTCTAGTCTTGTTAAATTCCGCAAGTGTCAGAACACCCTGAATGGAAACAACACGACGAAGGAAGTATTTATCACCGATTTTTGCAAGTTGCCTATTGAATTCCGAAAACCACTTATCTTCCTCATTTTCACTTTTAGCGTTTGCAATACTCAGCAAAGTATCTTGCGAACGAAGCACAATTTCTAAGAGACTGTCTACCCTAACCTTCTTTCGCAAAAGAGTGATAAACTGCTGCCTTTCAAACGGAGACTTGTGTAATTCCGAAATCTTCTGCATCAGTTGCGCGGCTAAATATGCACTCGATTCGGTTGAAATAACCTGTGCATCGCTCACTCGAATGACCGCATCAATCCATTCCTCGGCACTCAAGATATTCTGATCTGCAAGATCCTTTGCCAAATTCAAATAGACATGATGCTCAAGGGAGGAACGCAGCGAAGAAAGGGAAACAGCGCTAAACCGTTTTTTTGCATCGACATTGCGGCGCAAAGAAAGCTCAACAAAAGCCAATGCAAGTTGTGCAAATCCACGATAAGGCCCACGCTCTTTCTCAAAGAGGCTTCTCTTCGCCGCCAAGAGCTGAACAAATTCTGGGGAGATCTGATCGAGCTTCTCGCGAGCTTGATATTGAAGAACTTCGAGCAAATTTCGCAAAACAACATAACCCGTTCGCTCTGCTGCTGGAGACGCTGCCTCGACAAAATCAAGATAGTAAAGAGCCGCTTGATATTCGCCCCTCAACATATGCTGACTCAAAATCTTCCCAATTGAATCAGTGTTGCGGTATGCCTCAAAACGATGGCGTAAAGTATTGATAATCAATGTGCGCTCAGGAATACTGCGGCTTGTGCGATAAGCGTCTAGAAGGTTTTTCTCGGTCCAATCGGTTGGCACCAAACCAGAATTGGGAATCCTGTAAACATCAAGAGCACCCTCGAATGCGCACGTCATATAAAGAAATGTTCGTCCAGGCGCAGGAAAGTTGCAGTTTTGCTCGGCTGTGGTCAGCTGCTCTGGGAGAATAACCGAAGCGCGCTCCTCGAGTTGCGCACCGCGTATCCGGTACACCAATCCGTTGTCGTTGCCGTCGATCCGAGAGTCCCCATTGGTGTCATTCGAAAACTGAGCAAAGTAAACAAAATCTCCGCGCTCGTCGAAGCGTGGAAATCCGGGCAAGCCAGGCAACCCTACCTTCAAAGACCACAGTTGCTGATCGTTCAGTCTGTAGACCTTGAGAACCCGTTCCAAGTTATCTTCTTGCGAGGGTTGTCCTTGAACGGATGAGTAAACAATCCAGCGCGAAGCCGAATCTGCATGCGCGGACAGAATCTGATCCTCGAACAGAACCTTCTTTTCGCGTGACGACAGATCGAAAACAACCAACTGAGACTTGTTTGATCCGGTTGGGCGTCTGATATATCCGACCTTCTGATTTCCAAGCCAAAATGGTTGTTCGGATGCCGACTTCTCATCAGCACACAACGAATTTGCTGCACCGTTCGAGGATACGTTTTGTACGCAAATATCGCCACGCGCTTGTGATTCAAAGGAAGTGAAGGCGATTCTTAAACCATCAGGACTCAGAGCAGGATCTTTGGTGTCGAACTCTGCTTTTACGAATGGCTCTACCTGTCCGAGGGCCTGATACCCTTTCAGTCCGCGCCAAAAGAGCCGAGTGGCTAGATTAGTGCTGCGCGTAAAATAGATGCGCTCCTCAGAAGGCGACACTGCAACTTGAAAATGATTGTCAGGTCCGACAGTCAATTTTTCGAGAGTCTCGAGCCGGGGCATGCGCAATTCGGCTGCTGCAGTGGCCTCCATGTCCCATGCGGAAAACAATGGAAATAACGCTAACGTTGCAACAAAAAAGCGTTCTATTCTGCGCATCCGTTTGGGCGCATCGATTATCGCATTCATCGCTGAAACCTCATTTCCGAATTTGCGTCGAGAGGGAGTAATCGCCATCAATCACCTGATAAGCGCGCTCTTTGCGTTTATCTGTTGCTGATGGTGGTAGAACACTCGGACGAAAATCGACTGCTTTTTTTGCCGTGGCTTTATCGAGTTCAGGCCAATCACCAGAGCTTTCCTCTTCAATGAGAGTTGTTCTGTCGATGACCACCAGGGTTGGCACGCAAGCTACAGAGAAAGGCAAAAGGAATATCGAGAGCAGAGCTGACAACTTCATTGAATAGGTACCTCACGCATAG
>CAIZJW010000070.1 GCA_903933385.1 uncultured Silvanigrella sp.
TCCAAATGCAAACTCTAAACGCACCCTTCGGTTTCAAACAGGCCGACCAGACTTCGTCGAGAATCTCTTTGCTGAACTCCTTGGCTTTGATGAATTCTACGAGCCATCCTTCGACAACAACGAAAAGGCTGAAATCGACTTTTTGAACGTCGAACAAAAAGTGAAAATGCTCAAGACTCACACTGACGAGCTTTTGAGAAAGCTCGTTTGTCAGCGGAACAACAACGCAGCGATTGCGAGTTTCCTCGCGTATCGGCGGCGCTTTGAGATTCATCCCGGTCTCCTCTTAACGCTCTATATCGGGAGAATCGGCGTGAAAGGAGAAGAAATGAGGTTTTTTTTTTCAACTCACCGAACTAATTCGAAATTTCAACAACCAAACCTGCAGATTCCGATTGGCCTAAAGAGACGCTGAGCATGCGACCGTTCACCTTTTGACCCGCATTGTCACGGCCGACTCGGACGATTTCCTGCGCTATTCTGTTTTCGACTTCTTGTTCCAGCAAACGACGCAGCGGGCGAGCCCCAAAGAGGGTGTCAAACCCATTTTCACCCAACCACACTTTTGCTGCATCGCTCACATGAAGTTCGAGGCCCTGCTTAGTCAATCGCGATGCGAGGTCTTGAAGGTGTAGTTCAAGAATGCTGGCCACGGAATCTCGCGTTAGTTTACGGAACACAATCGTTTCGTCGAGACGATTGAGAAACTCGGGCTTGAATGCTTTCTTAAGTTCATCTTTAACGAGCTTCTCTACTTCTTCATTGCTCAACTCGCGCGTATCAGAGCTCAAGCCCAGCGCACGCTTATTCGAAACAATATGCTCAGAACCAATGTTACTGGTGAAAACAATGAGGGTGTTCTCAAAGTTGACAACCTGACCTTCCGCATCCGTGATTCGGCCATCATCAAGCAGCTGCAGAAACAAATTGAACGTTTCCGGATGAGCCTTTTCAATTTCATCGAAAAGGAGCACGCAATAGGGCTGGCGTTTGACTTTTTCTGTCAACTGACCGCCTTCCCCATACCCAACATACCCCGGAGGCGAACCAATCAGCTTGGCTGTCTCGTGCCGTTCCATAAATTCACTCATATCGAAGCGAATTAGCTTCGATTCATCATTGAGCACGTATTCTGCAAGAGCCTTTGCCAGCTCTGTTTTTCCAACTCCCGTGGGCCCGAGAAACAAAAACGAGCCGATCGGCGCTTTTCTCTCGCGCAAACCAACTCGGTTGCGGCGTAATGCATTGGCAACAGCTTGCACCGCGTGCGGCTGACCAATCACTCGCTTTGCAAGTTCTTTTTCAATATTGGCAAGTTTGGCGATATCTTCTGCCTGCAGCCGACGCACTGGAATGCCAGTCGTTCGCGAAACAAGTTCGGCAATATCATCCTGAAGCACCATGCGATCTTCTGGTTTAATGGTTGCTTCCCAATTTTTGCGAAGCTCGGAGATTTTGTTTTCAAGCTTCACAATGTCCATTTGAATTTCGGCGACTCTTGGAAAATCTTGTTTGTTAAAAACCTCTGTTCTTTCTTCTTGTTTAGAGGCTTTTTCTTGTTCAAGTTTCTGAATTTCTGGAGGCAAACTCACCACACGTATGCGCTTCAATGCTCCAGCCTCATCAATCAAATCGATCGCTTTATCTGGCAAACTACGGCCTGTAATGTAGCGACTCGAAAGCTCGACTGCGGCAGCAAGGGCCTCGGGAGCATATTTTATATGGTGATGTTTTTCGTATTTTGAAGCGATGCTCTGCAGCATTGCCTTGGCATTTTCCAGTGAAGGTTCTTCCACTCTGACCGACTGAAAGCGTCGCTCGAGAGCCGGATCCGATTCAATGTACTGTTTGTATTCTTTAAACGTGGTCGCACCAATGCACTGCAATTGGCCACGGGCCAGTGACGTTTTGAGTATGTTGCTGGCATCAAGTGCACCTGACGTGCGCCCAGCCCCAACAACGGTGTGAATTTCGTCGATAAAGAGAATGACTTCACCTTCAAGCGCGATGATTTCCTCTTTAATCTGCTTGAGTCGTTCCTCGAATTCGCCATGCATTTTAGTGCCGGCAACCAACTCACCCATTTCAAGAGATAGAACACGTTTTCCAAGGAGATGCTCGGGAACCTCCTGTGCAAGCATTCGCAAAACAAGTCCATCAACAATGACCGTTTTGCCAACGCCAGGCTCACCGATAAGAACGGGGTTGTTTTTTTTCCGGCGCGAGAGAATTTGAATGACGCGATCGATTTCTGAGTCGCGAGCTGAGACTGGGTCGAGCTCGCCGCGCCGAGCCATGGCTGTAAGATCTTTGGTGTACTGACTGAGGACACTTTGTCTCGATTCATCGTCACGATGAGTGATTGTGTGATTTCCGCGCACACTTAGTAGAGCGCGACGAGTATCCTCCTGGATAAAGCCCACTTGTTGAAGAAGTTCGCGCATGGAGACCAGGCGGCTGTCGAAAAATCCAAGAAACAATGCCCCGGTGGAAATGAATGCATCGGCAAAATTTTTTCGTTCTGTGTCAGCGCGCTCAAAGAGAAAATTGACATCTTGAGTGCCATAGAGATTGAGCGACTCACCCTTGGCTGGAGGGTTCTGCTCAGGCCTGCGCGCAAGACGGTTGATTCGCTCATAGAGACCATTGACAAGCCCGGTTTTGACTTTGACTTCATCGAGTTGAAGCTCTTGTGCAACCTTCAAGACAACGGAATCTTTTTGTTCAACCAAAGCAAATAAAATGAATTCCGGCGTTAACAAACGAGTTTGCGCATTCACGGCCTCGGTAATCGCAGCCTGAAAGACTTCATTCACTTTATGCGTGGAGCTCTTTAAAAAATGCTGTGGCATGAATCCCCCTCAAAATCGACGCTTCCGGAGATGCGCATCAACTTGAGACGGATAACGCAACTGTCAAGGGGTGACAGCTTGCTGAATGGGTTGCCCCGCTTTTACGCTTCGACGCAAAGCGATCTCCTGAAGCAACATATCAAGCAGCATGAATGCTATACCTAGGTTTATTGCTACATCGGCCCAATTGAAGACCGGAAAAGAATATTCCCAACCAAAAATTTTCCAGTGAAAATGAAGCCAATCGATCACATATTTCAGAAGCAGTCGATCGATGAAGTTTCCGGCAGCACCCGACAAAACCAATACCAAGGCCGTACGAGCCATGCGTTGCCCGGGATGCGAACTTTTGAATAGATAAACAATCATGCCCGAAACAAAGACGGTCACTGCATAAAAGAGCCACAAACGAATTTTTTCAGGTGCGTTGGCAAAAGACCCCCAAGCTGCACCTGGATTGCGCACATATGTAAGGTGAAAATCGAGCCAATTGTTAGAAATTTCATCGCGCGCTATCCCCTTTTCGGTTGTCAGCGACGGCGATACCCCAAGAGTCAAAACACGGCTGGAATCGCCTCGGTAGCTTCGCAAGTCAGTTTCATGCGACCATGTCATGTACTGGCGCTGAGCGTGGTACTTGGTCGTTTGATCGAGACCTACTGTAGCAAGGAAGAGCAAAATGTATCCGAGCATGAGAGCACGACTGTTGCGCAAAGGCGAAACTTTGGATTCCATGCGTCTTCCTTTAAAAGGTGCAAATAAGGGACGAGGAGTATGAAAGCATGACTGCCCCTGAAAAAGCAATTGAATCTCGGGAAGTCCCGCTGACCCCAGAGCAAATCGCCGAACTGAAAGGCATCTGCGCAAGGACTCTCTCCGCACATCCAGAGCTCTCGCCTTGGATAAGAAATATCCCAATTTCAAAAAATGAGCAGCTTCCCTTCCTGCCGATCCGCTGTTTTCGCCTCGCGAACGTCTCGCGCTTCTCAGAACCTGGACAAGGCAAGCATGGAGATTGGACAAAAGAGTTTCTTTCGAGCGGGAGCACAAATGCATTGCGGGCGCGTCATCGTATGGCAGCTCAGGGCCTAGCAGCGTATCGTACAAGCTCCTGTGAGGGGTTAGTCGCGGTTGAAAAGTGTTTTGGGATTGCCTCAACCACACCTATCGTGAGCCTCGTCCCGTCCCACGAGGTTTGGCCCGACAGTTCTCTTGCTGCAATGCTTTCGTTTTGGAGAGAAGCTGGCTTCGATGTCCACTGGGTTGATTTGGAACAGGGAGCAGGCAACCTTGAAAGGCAGCTCAGCGAACTTCAGAGGAACACAAACCACTTTCAGGAATTTATACTTTTCGGAACATCGCTCCATCACCTACAAATTGCCCAATGGCAGAAAACCGTTCGCAAAGGACAGCCTTTTATCGATGCAAAGCAAGTTTGGTGTTTCGATACCGGCGGAACAAAGGGACGCACCCAATCCGTAAGTCAGGCCACACTGCACTCCAGCATAAGAAGCTGGTTCAACGAAAGCTGTCGAGTTTCATTACTATCGGAATATGGCATGTGCGAACTCTCCTCCCAAGCGTATTCTCTCCACGAACCACACTCGCAAACGTTCCGCTGTGCACCAAGCTTGAAAGTGTTGGCTGTATCGCCAGAGCTAGACAGAATTCTCCCCAGCGGAGAAAAAGGTTTTCTTGGTTTTATTGATTTCGCCAATGTCGATTCATGGCCTTGCATCATCAGCGAGGATCTCGGCACAACTCTTGAGACCGAGAATGACATCTTCAGTTTAGAGGGTCGCGCTCCAGATGCGACGGTCAAAGGCTGTAGCTTGAATGTGCGCGAGACATACCGTTTCGACATCGATACGACAACAACGCCACTTTCTTTTGCAACAGCAACTGCAGCAGACCAGTCTTCACTGCAGAACAACACAACGCTGAAACGCAAACTTTTCAGCGCTCATGAATTTCTTTCATCGATCCAAAAAGACGCATGGACAAACTCCACACTTGCTGATCTTGAAGGTTGTCTTGAAAACTGGAGCGCCCCCGAAAATGAAGCCCAATTGTCATCTGCCGTTTCGCTTAAGGGTGAAACTATAGCTATCGTGGCATCAGCCAACATCCCTATCTCATGGTTTTTTCCAGTGACCCACGCTTGGCTCATGCAAGCTGAATCGATCATTCTTTATTTACCCTCAACCCGACAAGATGATCCAATCAGCGCGATTGTTCGTCGACAAATTAAATCGCTTGTAGATGCATTCAATTTATTGACCCGCAACGACTTCATCGCGATCCGAAATGAACGCCTCCTCGAAGATTCATCATATCGAGAAGCTCATCGACTGTTGGTTTTCGGAACTGATGGAACAATCAAAACCATTTCAGATGAACTTTTTCGAAGAAAAAGCAAAACAAAGTTAATTGGACTCGGACATTTTCAAAATTCATTCCAGGTTCAAAACGAGACATCGTCTTCTTTTGTTGCAAATGTTTGCGCTCAATGGATGGGCCGAGGGTGCCTGACCCCCGTAGAGCTTGAACTTCCCCCAGCTTGGTCGCCAGCATCATGCGCAGAGTTTTGCAAAGATGTTTTCAAAGAATTGAGTGCTGAGTTGAGCCAGCGAGCTTTTGAAAACAAATCCATCGTAACTTCATCACTGCATCAATTTGCACATCAACATAACCTAGCGGAGGTGCGCGCTCTTGCTGCTCAAAGCGCGCTCGGCTTAACAATTTGGCAGGATTCCAAGATTGGTGCTGTTGTCGTTGATCTCACTCGAACGCAGCAACTCCCAGAAGACCTTCTTCAAAAAACGAGAGAATTTGCGGGCTGCGGTTGGGTGAATATTGTTCACGGCCGACAAGCCCCGCTCCTGCCTCTCGAAAGCCCTGCGCCCGGTCTATGGGAAAAACATCAAGGATATTATTGGCAAGATTGGTTTTTTAGAACTGGAAAAGACGGCGAATAAAAGAAGTCGGCGCAGGCAAACTGAGATCCTTTTTCTTTTTTAAATCGCCATAAATCTTTTTCCAATAAGAAAAAATGAGTGTGTCAGAGGCAAGAATATTCTCGACCGAAAACTCAGTTTCTTTTTTTGCTGCGGCAATCTTCAGACTGCTTCTTACAAAAACCGAATCACAAGCGGAAATCTCAAATTTCAAAAAACGAAGTCGGTTGTGCAATGCAAAAATAAGGAGTGATTTCCACAGAGCCTGAAAGAGTTCTTGCGACTCCAACTCAATATCAGCGGATTTTAAAACAAGTTGCTGCTGCTCGGGAACAAAGCTTGCAACCAATCGATGCGTTTGTGCGTCTTTCGAAAGAGAGAACTCAATTGCTTCAGCATGTGATACATGCTGGGCAAGTTCGTCTGATTCATTGGATTGAAAAGCGCTAGGATAGGCAGGGTCAGCGGCACTCACGAGAACACGAAACTTCTCATCCACGTGGTCGATGTGCAACAGCGAAAAGCCTGCCGCCTGGATGTCACTTCTTGTGAGCCAGACGTTCCCAAAAAACAGCCAATCTTCGAGGGCACGGAGATCTTGCTCTTCCCCACCGTCGATGAACTCACAACCTACGATGTATCTGTGAGTGGGCTCCTCACGTCGCACGTAAGCAATTCTGCAATAAGCCCGGCACTTTCCAAAGATTGGAAGAATAATCTCAAACCAATGCCTTTGTTTTTCAAGAAATGGCAAAGGATGGCGATCGATCACAAGGCGCATACCGCCCTGCGAGATGTCGGTCATTTTCGCAAAAACCGTTTCTCCGAAACGGAGTTCGTCGGAAACTATGATTAAAGGCGAGACACCTTCATTCATTTGAATTCGAGCCGTGCGACGCTTTACATGCGCGGGACGCACAACCTCAGCCGATCGACTGAGGGCAATTCCAAGCCGAACGAAGTCCCCAGTTTCAGTGCGTTCAACTCGAGTATTGGCAACCGCCCCTCTTGCATTAAACTTAGAACCAGAAAAATTGCATTGAAGATCGATCGATTCTCCAATCGAAAACAAGGGAAGATCGGGTGCAAGCTCAATGCGCAAGCCTAAACCGAACGGGCTATAGTCAGTGCAAATTGCTTCAAAGGTTTTGTGCCCCATGGTGACATTCACCAAATATGCTCCAGGGTTATTCACTTTGAAGCGTGCGTCCTGCCGCAGGTCGGCGGGCGAGGAAGAATTTTCCTCCTTCTGACCAAAAGACGACGTCGCTTCCATGCTGCCCTCCCAATTTTCATCAATTGAAGTAAAACATGGGTCGGACCAAAACTCACTGTGAGGGAGATGACGCATGAAGGTAGCTTGGGCTCTGGTTGCCGGTTCTATCGCTTTTTACGGCTGTGCTTCGAAAAAGTATGGCGATGAAAAGCTCGACACAAAACTCGAAACATCAGACAAAAAGACATCAGATAAATTTGGTTTCGACAAAGAACGAAATTTAGTTCTCCAGGAAAAAACTGCCGCCACTGATGAGCTCATCACACAAACGCACGTCAATGAGGAGCTTCAGTCCAAACTACAGCATGAATTTCAGCAGCTAAAACGCTGCCGAATGGATCTGGCTGACGTGCGCCTCGGCGGCACTGGGGAAATGGCTCCACTGCCTGAAATAGACGGCATCAAGAACGATCCAAGCTTCAAAGAGACCGTTGGAGTCGATGAATCAGGTGAGTTGGTATTTATTCGTCAGGAAAAGTTTGAAGACAAGCTTAAAGGCGAAAAAAGTGCTGAAAAAACTATCCGCAGACTGACAAAAGTTGTTGTCAACAATCGCGAGCAATGTGAGCTGCGCATGCGTAAGGCCCGCGTCGAAAAAGGCCTTCCTGCTGAGCGCACTCAAGCAGTGACTCGTTATGAAGGCGGTCAAGTGATTATCATTCAACCTGCTGAACGCAATCTTGATGATGCCTTCCAATTTGCAAATCAAGCGAAGCAGAAGTAATAAAGTGTCCCTATGATGGGACTTTTCCGCGAAGAGACGGCTCACTGGAGCAAACTTGTATTTCATGGCTGGATTGGTCCACTCGTGCGAGTGGGCCAGCTGCGCCCAATAAACTTGGACGATCTCCACCCCACTCCTCCCCCTGAAGATCAGCTTCAATTTACAGCACCTCTCTTCCGGGCTGCTTTTTCTGGCAAGGTACTCCCTGCGCTGTTCGCAGCATTCCGAATTCGCTTTTTCAAAATTGCTGTCCTTTTAACTTTGCTCACTGCGCTTGGACTTTTGCGTCCACTCATTCTCAAAGAGCTCATCAATCGCTTCAATCTTCAAACGCAACCTGAGCGATCTGGATTATTTGGCTGGATTGAAGGCAATCTCACAATGGCAGCAGTTGCCACCGGATGCTTTCTTCTGTTGGCCTTCATTCGTTCTCATTTTCTAAGACACTGTTTCAAACTCACTTGGTCAATGCCGGGCCTCCTTCGTTTTGAAGTTTATGAAAGCCTTCTCTCTCTCAATCCGGAAGAGCGCTCGAAATTAACTGCGGGTGAATTTGTCAATGTTGCAACACGTGATTGCGACTCAACTTCCATGCTTCCTTTTCTCTTAGAACCGCTTTTGTATCCAATTACGATAATCGTCTATTGCGCGATGCTCGTCTCATTCCTTGGCCCTTGGGCCCTATTGGCTGTGGTTGCCCTCGCTGCAGTTGTGCCTTTGGGCCGACGACTTGAGCGAAAAATGAGTCACTTGGCAGCGCAAGTGCGCGAGCAATCGCGTATTCGTCTCGGAATTTTGGGAGAGATTTTTTCTGGCATCCGGATTATCAAATTCCACGCATGGGAAGAAAGATTTTCACAAAGAGTTCTTCAGGTGCGCGATAAAGAAGTTTCTCTTATGCGCGAACGTGCTCGGGTTGCAGCTCGTCATAGTGCACTCAGCGCCTTGCTTCCTATTCTCACCGGAGCGAGCGTTGTGACACTTGTTTCTTGGTTCTCCGGAGTTCCATCAACGGCCGACGTTTTTGCCTCGTTCAGTGTGATTGCAACTTTAGTCACTATTTTTAGTGAAATTCCGGATCTCCTCCAGAACACAACAGAGCTAAAAATAAGCTTAAGCCGTATTGGTCAATTTCTAAGTCATCGCCCTTCGAACGGAGCAACAGCAACCTTAAAAAGCGATTCATGTCGTCTTGAAAACGCCTCCTTTTCGCGCCCTGGTTCAGAGGAATTGAGCAACGGGCGTCAGGCACTGCAAGGGGTGAACCTAAACATCCCGAAAGGCAGTTGTGTGGCTATTGTTGGAAGCATTGGTTCAGGGAAAACAACTTTACTGAGAGCCTTATTGGGTGAATTAAGACTTTCCTCCGGAACTGCCTCCTTGCCGCATCCTGTCTGCTATGCACCGCAAATACCCTGGAATCAGAATGCAAGCGTGAAAGATAACATTACCTTTCAACTTCCCTTTGACTCACATCTTTTTGAACGAATTGTCGATGCAGCTGCGCTCACCCGAGATATTGAACAGTGGCCCGCCGGTATGGAAACTGAGGTCGGCGAGCGGGGTATCAACCTCTCAGGGGGCCAAAAACAGAGGCTCGCGCTCGCTCGGACGGCTTATACAAGCTTACACCAGGGAGTTGGCACAATTGTGTGGGACGACCCCTTCAGCGCCCTCGATGAAAGTGTTGCCAATCGAGTCTTTGACCAACTCCTCAAGAGCGAGCTCCGCGACCGAACACGAATTTTCTGCACACACCGCATTGATTTCGCAATGCGCGCGGATTGGGTTGTGATGATGGATTCCGGACGCATCCTTGAACAAGGTGATCCGCGATCTCTAGCCACCAAGGACAGTGCATTCTCTGAACTTCACAAACTGCACCTCAGCACTCGTGGGCATGAAGTTGCTGAAAATGAATACGAGACTCCTCCCAAGCAAGAGAAAGAAAAGCCGCCAGCAAGCGATTTAGGCAAACTCACGTCTGACGAGCTCATCACTTTGCCTGTTTTCAACAAGAAAGCTCTCAAACTCTACTTCAATGCACTTGCCCCCGCATTGGGAGTCGTGGGAGTCATCTTCGTATTCTTGCTGCCACGTCTGACTGATATCGGCTCAAACCTCTGGCTTGGTCATTGGACATCACACCCTTCCGAGGTTGCGATTTCAACTGCAGTTATCGTTTTTGCTGTTTTGACTTTTGTGACAGTAGTAGCCGAACGCACTCGTTCAGTGGTTCTTTTTGATGGCGGCGTTAAAGCAGGCACTGCTTTCTTTGAAAATCTCCTCAGTGGCGTCATGAAAGCGCCCATGCGGTTCTTTGATACTTCCCCTCAGGGCCGCATTTTGAATCGTTTCACATCCGATACCAGTGCTATCGATAACACAATGCCTTCTTCGGTGGGCCAATTCCTCACAGCATTCATTGGAATTTTCGCATCCCTGCTTCCCGTTGTATGGAGCCAACCACCGACGTTTTTCCTTCTCGTTCCCGCGGCCATTTTATACTTCTGGTTGTTTAAATGGGTCAGGAAGGCTCAATTGCGCCTCAATGCGTTGTCGCAGGTTGTGCGCAGCCCATGGATGTCACTCACCGCCGAAACACTCCCAGGACTGTCAGTCGTTCAATCTCTTCAAGCACAAGGCCGTTTTCTCTCTCGCTACGAACAACTCATCAACCGGCACATCTCAACTGGCTTCTACGTCATTGCAACGAACCTGTGGTTCGCATTCAGACTTGAGGTTTTGGGAGTTGCACTTGTTGGGGGATTCGTTGTTCTTCTCACCCTCAATCCCAAAGAAACTTCTCCGATGTTGGCTGCGGTGGGCCTAACTTTTAGTCTTCAAGTGATTGGTATTTTGGGAAATGTTGCACGCAGTTTGCGGATGCTTGAAAACAGCCTAGTTTCTGTCGATCGGGTGAGCGAGTATTCAGCTCTTGAGCCTGAAGCTCAGAACGTAGGGGCAACTGTTCCA
>CAIZJW010000071.1 GCA_903933385.1 uncultured Silvanigrella sp.
ATGACCTTGCGAACGACGCCATGACTTTCGGGCTTCACCGGCTTTGGCGCAGCGTGCTTTGCAAAACTGCGTCCAAACTCACTCCGAGTCGAGGATACATCCTTGATGTCGCCACAGGCACTGGTGACGTTGTGCTTGGAATTTTAAAAATCCGCGGTGATGTTCACATTACGGGAGTCGATCCATCGGAAGGAATGTTACAAGTTGCCCGCGAGAAGCTTGAGAAGAAAGCAACCTTGCACGCATCAACAGTTGATATGAAAACGGGAGATGCACGCAGCCTTCCCTTCAACGACAACACGTTTGATGTAGTGACCATTTCGTGGGGCATTCGTAACGTGAATCCATTTCAGGAGGGCTTGCGCGAAATGCTGAGAGTTCTCAAGCCAGGTGGTTCGCTGGTGGTGCTTGAAAGTGGAAAACCAGAGCTCAAACCAATTGGTGCTGCTTATAAGTTTTATTCAAAACTCTTGCCATACATCGGCGGACGCATCTCCGGATTTATGCCTGCTTATCGCTATTATACAGAAACTGTCGAGTCGTTTCCCGCCGGTGCCCAATTCGTTGCAGACATGTTCGAAGCGGGCTTTGTGAAAGCGCAGTACAAAACCCTGGGTGGAAGTATCGTTTACCTCTACACGGCACAAAAACCAAAGTAAGCTTTCAGAGCGTTAAGCTTCAAGCAAATTCTCTTTGCCTTTACCGCTTACGAAACGTAAAATACTGATTTCGCAACTCGTGCCAAGCCGCATGGGTGGCCCCCAAAAACCCGTGCCCTCACTCACATAGAGGCGTGTGCGGGTTTTCTTAATGGTGTAAAGGCCAGTGTTGTAAGTTTGATCGCGATACACAAAAAAGTGCAAAGGCCAGAACTGTCCACCATGGGTATGGCCAGAAACCTGAACATCCATCCAAGGAAAATCTTCAACACAGCGTGCATCTTTCGGCTGATGCGCGAGCAAAATGTTCAGGCCCCTTTTTCGATCGTCTTGCGAAATATTTGCAGCTGCCTGTTCCAATCGGGTGTCCTTGCGAATGAGTCCGTTGGGCTGTCGCAACCATGATCTATCTTCAATGCCAAAAACATTGATGAGATGTTCACCAATCTCAATTTGATGCGCTCCATTCGAGAGTACATTCCAGCCGAGTTCCTTGGCGCAAAAGTCTCTCCATTGCTTGGGGTTGCTGTAGAACTCGTGATTTCCGGTCACGTAATAAACACCATGTGTGGCGCGTATTTCTGCCAGTGGAAGCACAGCATTGCGCAGCTGCTTCACACTGCCATCCACAAGGTCTCCGGTCACAAAAATCAAGTCGGGTTTCAGTTCGTTCACCTTTTTCGCAAGCCGCTTCATGCGCTCACCGCCCACAAGGCCTGCGACATGAACATCTGAAAGCACGACTGCTGTCAGATTCTCCAACTCTTTTGAAACGTATTTATCGACGGGAATTACCTGATAGCAGAGTTTTTCTGGGCGCAAAACTTTCGCAATGGAACGCCAAGCAAGCACCGATGACACACCCAATACAAAAACAGCCAAAACACCTTCCGAACGCCCCATCAGGTTCAACACTGCACTCACAGGAAGAGTCGCAACGCAGACGAGCATTAATAGATACGCAAACCCCATCCAAGTGAACATCACAACTTCAAGGAGACTGCGTAAACTTCGAGGAACGGCACGCGCCAACGGAAACCCAACGATTGTCATCATCCAAAGCGCACCCACAGCTGCAATTCCGACATTGCGATCAACGGGTGCGATGAGTGGATCCACGAGCCGCTGAAAAATATACAGGTGAACCAATGAGGTGATCGCTAAAAAAACAAGGACTGCAAGAATGAGTCGAAAAAACATCGATGTGCCTCAAAGAAAACGTTGGTAGACAATTCTCAGAGGAGATTTCTGCGAATCAGGGATGCTGCTTGTGGGTGAAACGGGAGCACCCGTGGTGTCAGGTGGAACGGGCGTCGCAGACGCATCTGCTCCCGTCACTGGAGTTGCGGCCGCACCAGCTGCCCCTTTCTTATCTTTCCTGAGGTTATCAACAGCGGCTGAATTCTTCTCAAGAATCATTTGATAGGTGCGCTCAACCTTCCCCGAAACTCCTCTCACATTGACTCGATACAACTGCGATTTCCAATTGAACATGCGAGAACGAATTTCGCGAGTCATTCGATCTTGTGTAGGAATGAGATCGTCAAGTTCCTGAGGCTTGCTCACGAACGCTCCCTCGGATCGTTTGTCTTCAATACGATCAACAATAGTATCCTCAACATCTCGCCCAGGAGGAGTCACGAGTGCAGAGAGTAACTCGACTTTCGCAACGTTGAAGTCGAGAAGTTTGCTGTCTTTGGGTGCCAATGGCCAAATTGTTAAATAGGGCGAAAAGACGTTGAAAATTTCATCGTCATTGAAGCCTGGAATCATTCGAAGTTCTTCCATCGATTCTAGGGCCGCATTTTTCGGGCGCCCAGGAACTCGACCGCTTCCTTCACCATACTGCGACAGTTCATCTCCAGAATCGGCTGAATCAACTTTGTCACGGTCAATGTAGTCTTTGATATTTGCGGCTAACCTTTTCGGGGGAAATCCCTTTTCTTCGAGCCAACGAGCTTCGCGCGACATCGAAAAAAGACGCAGGAGGGATTCAAAAGCAACGTCGGTGGAAGGTTGATATGTGAACAAGTTCAGATTGAGCTTGGCACTTTCATTGGCAACCTCGAGCACAAAATATCCCTGAATATTTTTCAGAGCCTCCAGCAAACCCTCATCAAGACTTGCGCTAATATTTACTTTTGACAGATCTTTGATCTCGTCGAGGCCTTGCGAACCAATCGGGAAGCCATTGAGGAGCTCTGAAAGATTTTTCCCACCCAATTGACTCTTCACCATAGCCGGAACTGCTGAAAGCTGAGAGGCAACAGCGGCTGGAAGATTCTTATTTTCACCAACGTCGTTGACCTGAGTCTCGAGTGCAATGAGGAAAAGTGCGAATTGAGCTCCTGTGAGCGCCGCTGCTTCCGCACGCATGCGGTCTTGTTCGCCCAACGAACTTCTCACGGTTATTTGCGCTTGAAAAAACACTTCGCCCATGACCGCCATGATGACACCAACGAGCGAAAGCACAAAAATGAGCGCCATGCCTCGCTGTGATTTTTTTCGGTCATACGAATAAAAATATCCCTTGGTTCGAGCCACTGTTGCCGCAATGATCTGGAGTGTCTTCATTGGATCCACCCTGGCTCTGCTTTAGCCTCTTTCAGATCTGCCTGTCCGGCGCTGTACATGAGATAGACAATTGTACTTAACGATATCGAACGCCGCTCTGCGGGCACTCCTGAAAGATTTTCATCGCGTGCCTGTTTTGTAAGAGCATCTTCAGGCATGAAAACAGAAAGCTCCACTTTCACCATTTTAGGTAGTTTCTTTCCAAAATCGCTCCGCTCTGTGTTCCACTCTGGAATAAAATCTTGACCATTCCATGCGCTGAATTTGAGCTCCTTTAAATCGTTCACGAGAACCTGGGAAACACCAGTAATCACTGCATCGTCGGAAACCTTGTTTACCCCCGGATCAACAATTCGCACAAGTTGCTTTGGTGCTGCTGATGAATCGCTCTGCTTGCAAACTCCCGAAGGAGCCGACAAGTCAGGGCAGACTAAGTACTGTGCATAAGCTAAATTCGATTCGGCACGATTCGCCATGAGCGACTGATGGGCTTGGGTCATGAGAAGTAGCCGAGGCGTGCCATTGAGGACAAACATAGGCCTTCCAATGACGTCGCTATTTGAGCGCGCCACCTGCTCATCGTTGCCGTTAAGAAGATATGCGTGACGAATATCATCAGTCATGCGCATCATTGCGGCATGTGCAGCATGAATTGCTTCATTCGATTGTTGAAGCTTATTGCGTGTTTCAATTTGGTTCGTAAGAGCAGTGACTGCATACAAAGAGATTGAGGCCAGAATTCCGATCGCAATAATGATTTCAATCAGTGTAAAACCAGCTTGTGAATTCTTATCTTTTCTCAAGGCAAGGTTTGTTCTTATCATTGGGTGAGTCCCGGAATGCCAATATGAACAGATTTGCGATCGATGAGCAGCAAGCCAAGCTCCGTGGAGCGCTGCGTTTGACCATCATTCCAAAATGCTGACAAAGTGATGCTGCGATAAATGTCACTCGGAAGTTGTGAGTCGAGAAGTTCTCCAAACTGCTTAAACTGCTCGTTCCCGCCACCTTCGTCGCCTCCTCCAGTTCCAGCAAGATTTTGACCGAGACTCATTGAAGCCAATAAAAACTTCGACGCCTTGATGAGAGATTGCTTGTTTTTGTATTCAAACCGCATGCCTTCGTCATTCTCCCCGTTGAGCTTGAGAGGTGGGGGTTGCGACGATTCCGTGGGTAGAGCCTTCACGCCGCGCACATCTACAATGTATTCAATTTGCGAGGAAAGCGAACGCAATGCCCAGGTTGCTTGAATATTAGCTTTGTTATTGCGAGCCACTGATAAAGCGCTCGCTTGAACACCAACAATTTGGGCAAAAACAGTGACAACAATTCCGATAGCCAAGAGCGATTCGAGAAGAGTAAAGCCAGGAGAAGAGCGAAACTTAGCGTTCGCGAAGAAACTCGGCGTCTTGAAGCCCTTCCAGAATGGAACTTTGCCCTGAGAGTGAGTCCAAAGAAAGCGTATTTCGCGGGCTCTTCTCATCGAGTCCACCGCCTTCCGGAGCCTGTGAGGCAAGTTGAATCTGCGCACGGATAGCCTCTCCCCAAGGGAAAAAATAGATGAAGGCAGTTTCGCCGTCTCGGAGTTCACTATAACTCAATGCCCGGCTCATTCCCTCAGTTGCGACACTCCAAAATAATAAACCAGTTGGAAGCCGTCGACGTGTCAGAATCGCATCTTCTATTTCAGCCCACTTGGTTTCCTTCAGTACAGCACGCTGCGCGACTAAAATCGAGCGAATGCCATAACTGCGCTCGGCATTACCTCCGCCTGCTTTGCGTTGCTCGGAGGCTGCCTTGTCAAGCTCTTCAATGAGCCGCGCGCGGCTGTCTTCCAATCGTTGTTCTGCCGCAGACTTATCAATGCTGAGTGCCGACGGACGACCAGAGAACCCCAGGGGAGCTTCCTCAATCCAGTATTCACCCGTCTTGAGATTTAGAACCAGCCTATTAATTCGACCACTCAGAATTGAATTGTCGTAAGTCGCACGCATTGTGCCCGACAATTCACGCAAGGCCATAGACATCTTTGAGCCAATGGTCAGACCAATATTAGGAAGAATGATGGCTGCAATCGAACCAAATATGGAAAGAACAAGAATAATTTCCAAAAGAGTGAATCCCGCCTGGGGGCGGTTGTGCCGGGGCTTGTTCAGAAATGAACCTGGCTTCACGACTCAACACTCCTCAAGCGGGACTCAAATTGAATTCAACCAATTACGGATTTGCTTGCCCGCCAGCCTCACCACCGGCTGCAGGGGCTGCGTTGTCAACTTCTCTGCCATTCAGGAAAGTGAGGTCGTCTTCGGTTCCTGCTGCGCCATCCGGACCAGCAGAAACAAGCTTGTTACCTTTGCCAGTGAGCTCATATTCAAAAGGGCTGTTCCAGGCATCTTTGATGTCATCTTCTGCGGTGGCGTATGGACCACCCCATTTGGCAGATCCGCTTGGATTCGTAATGAGTGATTGCAAGCCATCAGCGGTCGACGGAAAATTGCCGACATCTGATTGATATTGCAAAAGCTTGGCTTGGATATTTGCAGCCTTCACTGCCGATTCCTTTCGCTTTGCTTTTGTTCCGCCAGAGCCAATGCCACCAATCAGAACCGCCATCAGGGTACCAAGGATACCCAAAACGATGATGATTTCGAGAAGGGTAAAGCCGGCTTGCGACGAAGCCGAACGAGCACCAACAAAACGCATGACACGCAATCGAGCAACTAACTTTCTCATCATGAAAAACCCTCACTGCAAAAAAACGTTCTCACTTCAAACTATTCATTGCCTGCATCATCGGACCAAGAACTGACATCACCATCAACATTACAATGCCTGCAATCATTACAGTCATCAATGGGTTGATAAGTTTAGTGGTTGCTTCAATTTTGTAATCGACCTCGTCGTCGTAAGCCTCCGCAATATTCACAAGCATTTCTTCAAGCCGCCCGGTTTTTTCGCCCGTGCGCAACATGTGTACAACCATGACGGGAAATCGGTTTGTTTTCTCAATTGCGGCCGCCAGCTTTTCGCCATCTTGGACGCGCTTTATTGATTCATCAATTGCATCTTCAAGCACGGCATTATCAACAACGTTTCTTGTCAGCTGCAAACCTTCAACAATACGCACACCGGAACTTAAAACTGTAGAAAGCGTTTTTGAAAAACGAGAAACCGCGACACGCTGCACCAAAGGACCAAAAACCGGCATGTTGTAGGTAAACATGTCGAACTGTCGACGCCCGTTGGGCGTTGCCTTCCAGCGCAAAAATCCAATCACTGCCAAGATCATTCCGATGACCACAATCCACCAACTATCCTGAAGCCACGCTGAAATGTTGTTCAGCATAATTGAATACCAGGGCAATGTGACCTTAAGCGATGAGAAAGCTTTCGTGATTTTTGGAAGAACGTTTACAAATAGGAACAGCGTGACACCAATTGCAACCACAACCATGATCGCGGGAGTAATGAGAGCGCCCACAACCTTTCGTTTAATGGCGATTTGCCAAGCAGTAAACTCAGACAAACGACGGAGCACAATCGGCAAAGCTCCAGCCTTTTCTGCTGCTGCAAGCATGTTGACGTAAACATTTGGGAATATGTCCGGGAATTCCTTGTGAGCATCCGAAAGCGATTTCCCCTCGGAAACGGACTCGCGAATTTTCGCATACACAACGCGTAGTTTTGGATTTTCGACCTGTTCTGAAATTGAACGCAAAGCCTCGGCAACATCAACAGCGGCCTTGGTTAGAATTGCAAACTGCTTTGTAGCCAGCGCAAGATCTTCAGGTGTGACCTTCTTTTCATTCAGTCGCGCGAGAAATCCTTGACCGTCTGAACTTGATGTTGAACCGGCGGCTTGCGGCTTAATGTCTATGACCAGAATATTTTGTCGACGAAGTTTCAGCTTCGCATCTTTAAGCGAATCGGAGTCGACAGTAGCCTTGACCTTCTTGCCGGTCTGAGCATTCTGACCTGTGTATATAAAAACCGGCATGAGTCTGCCCTCTAGCTACATGTCAACATCTGTGATCAATCATCGACCTGGGTCTTTTGCAATGCTTCATCAAGGGTTGTTTCACCGTTCATGAAACGTTCAGCTGCTGAGTCACGCAACGAAGTCATTCCTTTTGATACCGCAATTTTTCTCAGTGCAGCGCCGTCGACACTCTTTACAATCTGCTGACGTATAGCATCTTCAAATACCAGTAATTCATAGATACCCATCCGTCCTGAATAACCGAGATTTTTGCAGCTGGAGCAGCCATTGGGACGCGCTCGATAAAGTTTTTTTCCAACAACCCGCTCGGGCGTCAGATTTAAAAGTGCAAGTTCTTCGGTACTGTATGTTGTGAGTTCCCGACAAGTGAAACAAACTTTCCTCATGAGGCGCACTGCAAGCACACCAAGGACAGTTGTTGTGATCTGAAAAGGCTCAACTCCCAAATCGGCCAAACGTGTCACACTCGACGCTGTGTCGTTTGTGTGGAGAGTACTGAGCACGAGGTGACCAGTCATCGCAGCCTGAACGGCAATCTGTGCCGTTTCCGAATCGCGAATTTCTCCAATGAGCACTACGTCCGGATCCTGGCGCAAGATGGAACGCAAGCCAGCTGCGAACGTCAGCCCTGCCTTCTCATTCACTTCCACCTGTCCAACCCCAGGAAGTCCAACTTCCACCGGATCTTCAACGGTTATGATGTTTACATCTGGCTTGTTGATGTGCATTAAAGCTGAAGCGAGTGTGGATGTTTTACCCGATCCAGTTGGCCCTGTGACGAGAACAATCCCATGCTTTGAGTGAATGAGTTGCTCGAAGGGTTTAAACACTTTCTCTGGCAAGCTTCCCGTAAGTTCACGCACACCCGAGCTTTTATCAAGAATACGCATCACTATGCGCTCGCCATGTTTTGTGGGAAGAGCGCTCACACGAACGTCGCAATCTCGGCCACCTACACGCAATGAAATTCGACCATCTTGCGGAATACGGCTCTCAGCAATATTGAGCTTGCCGAGAATTTTGATGCGTGTTGTTACGTTTGCCTGATATTTCTTCGGGATAGCGCGCACTTCACGCAGGGCGCCATCTATGCGAAAGCGTACCGAAACTCGGTCTTCAAACGGTTCAATGTGAATGTCGGAAGCTTTTTCGCTGATTGCACGACGAATAATGGTACTCACTTCGCGCCGCACTGGTGCATCTTCCGTATCGTGAAGAAGGTCAGTTGCTTCTTCAAGGCCAGCAAGATCGTCGCCCTCATCGGAAGCTAATCCCTGCGCCGACTCGCGCGACATGTCCTGACGCTCGAAGACACTATTGATAGCTGACTCTATTGTTACTTTCGGACAAACAACACGAAAAATGTTGCTGCCCAAGATGAGCCGCAGATCATCAACAGCAGAGACATCGAGAGGATCATGCACCGCGACCGTGACTCCGGTGGCGTCTCGGGAAATAGGAACAATCAAATTCTGAGAGCAAAATCCAATGCTCAAGTCTCTGACGAGCTCAGCATCAATCTCATTGATTGGCAAATGCTCTAAATAAGGAAGTTCAAGCTGAACAGCCAAGCCTTGAAGAATGTCAGTTTGATCTATGAGTTCAGATTCCAGAAGAATCGCACCAACCTTCTGAGCGCCTCCCCGTTGCGCTTGGATTCTCAGCGCTTCACGCAGCTGCTCCTCGGTGATCTTCTTTCGTTCAACCAAAATCTCACCCAACGTCCTCTGTCCGAAACGCTGAGGTTGAGTTTGGGTAATTTGTCCCGGGCCAACTTCGCCGGGAGAATTTTTAGGTTGCGACCTGTCTAGAACCGAAAATATCGGATCAACAGATTGAGCCTTTTCCATGATCGAACCTCACTCTCCTGCAGGACCGGGTGGTGGTGGAGGTGGCGCTGAGGGGGAGATATCTCCGCCACCACTGCCGCCACTACTTCCACCAGATGCGCCTGGAACAATGATCGGATTGGAATCATTGCTAGGCAATGTTTTCGATTCTTCTGGCTTATCAGCATTTGCAGGAACTGCAGCTTTAGCATCAGCTCCAGCGCCAATCGCGTCTGCAGCAGGTGTTGCTGATTTCTTTTGCGGCACCTTACCTTCATCCAAAGTGCGCAGACGCTTGAAGACGTCTCGTTTCTTGAAGTCACTTCCATAGAAGGCTTTCAAGAATTCATCCCGCGATTGCACCTTTTTATCATAAATTTTGCCCAAGTCTTCCGACGAGCGAACAACGTGAGGTGTGAGAAAAATCATGAGCGTTGTTTTTGCTTTGGTCGTTGACGAGTTTCGGAAGAGCCATCCAATGATTGGAATGTCTCCAAGCAATGGTACTTTGTCTTTGCCATCAATCTCAAGATCACGTTGCAACCCGCTGACAACAATAGTTTGCTCGTTCTGAACAGTAACCTTGGTGTTGAATGAGCGCTTGTTGGTTTGTTCAGGGCGGTTTTCAGAGTTGCGTCGTCCAAAACTTTCTGCCTTGATCTGAACATCCATACTGACAAAGTCAGCCTTCGAAATTTGCGGCTTTATTTTTACTCCGAGAGTTGCATCGAGAGTTTCAATTTTTTGAGTCCGAACTTTAGTTGTCGGGTCTTCCTGGTTGATGAGGATATTCTCACGTTCGGTTGCCTCGAAGTTCGACTCTTCGTTATCTGCGACCAACAAACTCGGTGTTTGAAGAACGTTTGAATTACTGTCTTGTTTCAAAGCAAAAATGAAGGCACCGGGGGAAAGCTCAATTCCACCGATTTTAACTTTTTTGCTACTCAAAACACCAAGGAGTGCTTGTGATGGAATGGCTTTGCTGAGCAAATCAGTCTGTTCGCTGGAACTCGCGTTCGGGTTAGTGATTGCAAAAGGAGCCATACCTCCCGGTTTCCAACCCAGTGGAGCGTTGATTTTACCATTGGCAGCTGTTGCACCAGCCAGGAACGATGTTGAAAGAGACATTTGGTTGCCAAGGTTAACATCAATAATGTCGGTTTCAACGTAAACCTGATCTCGACGCTTATCGAGCTGACGAATGATCGCATCAACTTCATTAAACGCTGCCTTCGACCCCTGAATGATGAGGGAGTTTGTGGCCTTATCTGAAGTGATCTTCACACCACCCAAGTCAGCAGTGGCATTGCCTCCAGCTGCCGGTGCTGGAGCGTTTCCATTGGAAGCGCCGCGCCGGCCTCGCAACGAAGCAGATCCTTGTGCCAGCGATTGCAGCGTGCCTGCAAGCTTCTCGGAATCGGCGTAATCGAGCGGACGAACGTGAATTTGTGCCTGCGAACCAATGTCGTCGAGAGGACGATCGAGTCGCGCGACAAGACGAGCCACGTCATCTAGCCCCCTCGGTGGCCCAATCAGAATAAGACTGTTGGTTCTTTCATCGACAATAACTTTTTGGAGATAAAGAGCGCCTCCTCCACCCCGGGCGCCGAAAACATCCTGAACCTTTTTGCCAATGTCATTGGCATCGGTGTTCTTCACAGGAAGAATTGCAACTTGTGGCTGATTACCCTTTACATCAAGAAGTCGAATAATTTCCAAAAGTCGACGTATTTTATGACCCGTATCGGAAACAATCAGAGAGTTGGTGGTTTGAAAAGGCACTGGGTTTGATTCGCGCAGAATTGTCCGCAGCTGATTCGAAACCGTTTGAGCGTCGATGTAACTGAGCGGAATAATCTGAGTGATTATTTCATCGGTCATTGGAGCCCAGCTGGCACCATAAAATGTTTTAATATTGGAGGCAGTTGCCTGACGCGTTGGGACAATCTTAATTGCTTTTCCAGTGTCGACAGTTGTATAACCTGCAACGTTAAGTGCACTCAAAAAGGCTTGGTAGGCCTCTTCTTTAGTGACTTGCTGCGGGGAGATAATTGCGACCTTCGCACCCGAAGAGACACCCTGCCCCAGAATGAAGTTCTTACCTGTCCATTGTGCGACAGCCTTGATGATGTCCTTGATAGGGGTCGGCTCGGGAAAGTCGATGCTCACAAGTTCCTGACCGCGCGGCACCTTCTTAGCAGGTATCGATGCTTTGGGGGCCGAAGGCGTCTTTGCCTTACCGTTCGAAGAACTACCACCGCCACTATCAAAATCACCACCAACATCTGCTGGTGGAATGTCGTCCATGGGCGGCGGATTATCTTCTGGTGGTGGTGGCGGCGGAGGTGGCGGTGGTGGTGGTGGTGGCACATCCTGCGCATGGGCGCTGTGCACACCGAAGGGAACAACTCGTGAGCCGCTTGCCACCACGAACAGTGCAAGAGCAAGGGGAGCTGTCTGTTTCATCACACCTGCTGTACGAATCCAATTCTTCATGTTCATTTCACCCGTATGATGCGAGTAATCGGTTCGCCGTTTCTAATAATATTAATTGTTGTTGTCCGCTCTTCCTGTAACGATTGATAGAGTTTAAAACCCTGCCCCGGATCTTTCAAACTCACGCCATTCACCTCAGTCACCACATCGCCATTCTGAATCTGAACCCGATCAAACAAACAGCTCGTGGCAATTGAAATCATTTTAAATCCCTGCATTTTTCCAGAGGCGTCAATTTCAGGAATCAACTTCGCACAATTTAAGATGGTCGCGTATCCAGGGCCAATCTCCTGGGAAATGAATGCAGCGTCAAACTCGAACTCTTTCGACTCTCCGGGAGATTTCCCAGAAGCAGTTCCCGCGCCAAATTCACCAGACATGTCTGATTTTTTACCGTACCCACTGATGGCAACACAAATTTTGCTGTTACCTTTACGCACTTCAAGAACGCCACGTTCAACTTTGTAAATTTCAAAGTCTTCATGATCAATGATTGCGTCCCCGGGCTTGTAGATGTCAGCATCGGCAATTTTTGGATCCTTCAAAATAACGAAACTCTTGAGAGGATCACCTGTAAAAATTGTGCCATTGATTTGGACGGGTAATTCACCGGTGGTGCATTCAACCCGATCAAAATCGAGGCTCAGATCTTTTCGAATAATTTTAGTCTCATCTTTATTTGCTTCTGGTGCCAACTTTCCTTCGGCATTAAACAAGTTTCTGGACAAGATGTCTTTGCGAATTGAAACCGTGTTGGCAACGGAAGGGCTTCCCAAAGCGACAGTACCAACCGATACTGCACCCTCGCCATCAAGATTACCTGCCCCACTCTTAGAAGATTTTCGATTCGCTGATTTGCCATCAGCCCGAGTGAGGGAAAGTATGCTGTTGGCCGCAAATGTGCTGATTGAGTTGGCGAGGAAAAAAGTACCAACCATGACAGACAAAATTCCCTGGATCATTTTCCAATTGAAGCGCCGCAGAATTGGAAGAGCAGAGAGCTGAAACCAATGCCCAAAGGCCAAAGTCCAGTTGAAGAGTTTGATTTTAAATTGTGAAAAAGCCTCAGATTCCATCAATCGACGAGTCGCTGATTTGCTACGACGATTCGTTCCCGACTGAGCAGAAAGCCGACCAAAAAGGCTCGTCACTAACTCCCTTAGGCTTTTCTTCTTTTTTGGATCGTACCAGCTGCCGCTCATTTCATTTCACCTGAATTTTGAGTGGCACGGCAACACCATTGCGCTTCACCATGAGCTCAATGGCATTTTCGTTCTTGAGTGAATTTAAAGTTTGAATCGCGCGCGCTGCATCGTTCAAATCAATTCCGTTGATTTGCTCAACGACATCGCCATCTTGAAATCCCATTTTTTCATAGACACTGTCAGGCCTTATTCTAGTCAGAACAAATCCTTTAACTTCACCATTGACAAGGTTCGGGCTCGCCTTGGCGTCTTGCAATGTTTTAGCAAAATCTGATGTCAACGCCTTATCGACCCATCGTCTGTCGGCAACGATATTTCCATCACGACCGCGTGCAAAACCAGATTCCGTGAAATCATAGGAAGAACCGCCCCCAGCCTGTGCCGCGCCGGAACGCGAGCGGGCCAAATTCGGGACACGTTTTTTGGCAACCTCGGGCTGTTGCAATTCAAGAAATTCGGGACAGCCAGTGCTACCTCGAACAAATAAAACCTTATCCCTTTGGATGTCGACAATCTTAGCCTCACCCGGAACAAAGTCATTCAAAACAAAAGTGTCTGCTTGCTTGGTTGCCGACGACTCAAGAAGCACAAGACTTGTTTCCTTAGTGCCGCCATAGATTACACCAGTAAACTTCAAGGGTAGGTCAGACTTCACCGCACTGCACACAGCTTGAAGAGCAGAATCTTTAACAACCTCTTCCTTTTGTTCTGAATTGAACAAATTGCGCTTCAGAATTTCTTTGAAATCTTCACTTTTAGGCCGTTCTACGACCATCACCAATGCTGGCCCAGAAAATTCATCTTTGGCCAACTTACTGTGCTTGAGCTGAGGAAAAAGAACGTACTTTGTGAAAAACACGTTAGCTGCTGCCGAAAGCACCAGCGCTCCCACCGCAACAGCACTCCACTTCGCTATCACGACAAATGGAGGAAACGTTGCTTGCGAAAGATCAAACTTTTGCTGAACAACGCTTGTTAGATTTTTAAGCCAACTGTTTATCCTCTGTTCCACAAAACTCCCATGACCCAGAGTGATTATGTAACCTTATCATGCCATGCCCCTGAAATTTGCAAGACCGTTTCCATCACCTTCCTGACGCGGACAAAAATGCAGCAACTCGCACGTCATCTGGTTGACGTGGTGCCAGAATGCACCGTCTCGTGGCGAAAAAACTGGGACGATACAAAGGCCGTTGATTTGGACCTCCTCTTTCACGAGAGGGCGCAAAGGATATTGCTATGGAAGAACTTCGTATTCGTCCGCTGTCAGTTGTGTTGATTGTTGCAGCACTCGCGATTTTCGTGGTGGTAGGAACATTCATATTCTCCGACTACAGGCTTGCTCTGTTGGTTAATATGTCAGCTCTAGCCATCTTGGCTACCTGGTTCTGGAAACGGAGCAATCAAATCGCACAGAGCGCAACAGTAGAGCTCGACAGACTAGCGGAGAGTGCAGCAGCCTCGTTACGCGCCGAAGTCGTCTCGGAAATTGAGACGAGATACAAACGACGCATGGCTGAACTCGAAAACGAACTTCGGGACCTGCGCACGGCAAACGCGCCAGCTGATAATGAATTGGCAAGGTACAAGGAAGAACAAGAGCGTCTGCGTGGCGATCTCGATCGCTTGGAGCGCGACCTCATTTCGTCGCGCTCAGAGAATCAAAAACTTGAATCTGATTTGGCCCAGGCCAATTCGAAGGGAACTGTTGCCGCCCTTCACCTGCACGAAATTCGCGAAAGCGCTCAAAACCAAATCAAAGAAGCAAGAGATTCAGCCGAGCGAGAGATTTCGGAAGTTAGGCTTCAATGTGAGGAGGATTTAAGACTCTCTCACCAGATCCGTGATGCTGCGCTCGCTGAACTTCAAGAAGCGCGTGACAATCGCGAGCAATCAATCAGTGAAGCTTGCCAACCTCTGCGCGAACAGCTTGATACCATTACACTTCGACATGCCACAGAGCTTGATGCAATTCGAGCATCAGCCGATGAACGCGTGGCCACTGCCGTTTCAGCAATGGAACAAGCTCGCAAAGATGCCGACTTTGCTTCCGAACAAGCAAAAGCAAAAACACAGCTCGAAATTGAACGGTTTAAGGAAGAAAATGCTCGGGTCCTTGCGCTGCTGCAGAGTGAACTAGCAATCGCCAAACAAGGTAACGAGCGCGAACTCGATGGCCTCAGAGCAGCCCAGAAGAAGGAATTGCAAGATGCGTATCAACGCGGACGACGAGAAGCCGAAGAATTGAAGGCCAGCCTCCTCAGCGATGCCCAGCTTGCCTTCGAATCTGCTCTGCGCGAAGCAGAATTTACAAGAGATGCAGCACAACGAGAGTTGGATCGCTTGCGCGAACAAACCAAGGTCGATGTCGAGCGACTGAAAGAAGTTTATTCGAGGGAAATTGAAAGAAGTCGCGAGGCTGCCGCTCGTGACGTACAACAAGCTGCTGACTACGCGCGACGCGACTATGAACAATTGAGCCTTGATTTTGAACTTGCGCGAAAATCGTGGGAAGAAGAAAAAGCAACCTCGTCTGACAAATCAGAGCAAGCAAGAAAGTCTTTTGAAGAAGAAAAAAGCGCGTGGACTGAAAAAGTCGATCTGGCAAGAAGAAACTGGGACGAAGAGAAGTCACTTCTCAATCAGAAGTGTGATTTGGCGATTCAGAATGCCAATTCTCTGCAACAGCAGGTCGGACAATTCCAGCAACAGATTGTTCAACTCCAAGCCGAAGCGAGTGCGGCGCGTATTGCTGCCAAAGCCTCCAGCGCGAACCAACTTCAACAACGCTCCGCCGATGAAAGCACCCTGAGACAGGCGTCTCAGCCTGCTCTTCAGGAATATGAGGCGCGTGTCCAGTCGCTCAATAAATCGGTCGATTTTTGGAAGCAAGAAGCCGAAAACCTTTCAAAGCGTCTTCAGGGACAAAAGAAGGAATTCGATAACCTCAACCGCTCGCTTGAAACTCGAGCACAGAGCGCATCAACTCGACTTCAGGAAATTTCAGGTCGGTTTGCAAAAATTCAAGGCGAAGTTAATCAGCGCGAGCAAAGCGTGGGCGAGCAACAGCGCCTGCTTCAAGAGATGGTTGCACTTGTTCCGGAAATCACCCATCAGTTGTTGAAAGTGACCAAGCAAACAGAATCGAGTGCAATCGAAATTGGTGACAAGGTCAGATACATCTATGAAAAGGCCCAAGAGCATTTGGTTGAGTCTCACCAAATCTCTTCCCAGTTTACAGGAGGACGGTCGTCCTCATCAGGAACAAGCCTCAGCGAAGTGATTCAAAAAAGCCTAGGCTTGCTTCGCGAAATGATTTCGATGCTAGAAGAGAATTCACAACTCAACGCAGTATCGTCTCGTTCTATCGAGCAGATTCTGGTGAGCACTGCGGAAATCAACAAAATCAGCGACGAAATCCAATACATCTCTGACCAAACCAACCTTCTTGCACTCAATGCAGCAATTGAGGCCGCACGCGCAGGAGAGCACGGTCGTGGATTCTCAGTTGTTGCAGAAGAGGTTCGCAAGCTATCAGATCGCACAAGCGTTGCCTCTAATAGTATTATAAAGATAGTCAGTAAAGTGAATTCGAGCATTCGCGATATGAGCAAGAATCTGCTCGAGAGCATCAAGAAGAACACTGAGAAAAAATCTCACGTTGATCAGGCAGTGGGCGAATTGGTCCAGACAGCAGAAGAAAGCACAGAGGTCTTTACCAAGCTGATTGCAAATGCAGTCACAAGTTCAGAAAGTGTCGCCAAGAGCATAGATCAGATTGTCCTCAGCCTTCAGTTTCAAGACATCACCAAGCAGCAAATCGAGCATGCTTTGCAGCCACTTGAGCGCATTAAAACCAACGTTGAGGAACTCATGGTTCGCGTTGGTCGAAGAGAAGTCACTTTGCCAACTCTTTCGATGAGCAGCCCAGCACTCAAAAACGTGACCGAACTTTCCTCGAGCGTCACATCTCTGACAGCGGTGCAAACTGGTACCACAACACCAGACAACCCCGCGTCAACACGGGCGGCTCCCCCGATTAGTTCGCAAAACAATGAAGACCAAGATTTATCAAAAGGCGAAGTAGTTTTTTTCTAATCACAAAAAGTTACCAACAACCCGGATGATCGAACTTGTCATCCGGCCAACCTCCTGTCATACTGAGCAAGCAATCAACACAATTTAAAATCATACGGGTGATCCGCAGTTCAAGGATGAGTTGCGGGCATTCGTGGATCTTGAACCTTTAAGTCCGCAGGGAGCGGGGATGAGGAGATTCTCGTGAGCGTAGTGTCCGCACTATTGGGCTCAAGCACTGTCATTCGCCATGTTCAGCATCTTATTATGAAGGTGGCTGAAGCAGAGGCGCCTGTACTGATTACCGGCGAAGCTGGAACAGGTAAGGAAATGGTGGCGCGCGCCATACATGAGAAGTCATCCCGAGCGTCGGGACCCTTCGTTCCTGTGAAATGCGGCACCATTGCCGATGACCTGCTTGAGGCAGAGTTGTTCGGTCATGAGAAGGGCGCTTTTCCGGGTGCGAACCAGGCTCGAGAGGGTCGCTTTCTGATTGCAGATGGCGGTACCATTTTCATCGAGGAAGTTTCAAAACTTTCTGCCAGGCTGCAAATGGCTTTGATGCGTGTTCTAACAGAGGGGACTTTCACCCCCGTTGGATCACAATCGACGCGCACAGCAAACGTCAGAATTATTTGCTCCACGAGCATGAACATTGACCTCGCGGTTCGCGAGCGTTCTTTCCGTGAAGATCTTTACTACCGATTGGCCGGCTGTGCGGTGTACATTCCGCCACTGCGCGAGCGACGTGAAGATATCGCCCCATTGGTTGAGCACTACATTCAGAAGTTTAACCAAGCGAAGAGCAAATCTATCTTTGGCGTAGCACCAGACGCTATGAGCGCGCTTCTCCAACACACGTGGCCTCACAATCTACGCGAGCTTGAGAATCTGATCGATCGTATCGTTGTGCTGAAAAACTCCGGCAGCATCGAGGTTAATGATCTCCCGCCTCGTTTGCGCAATCTGGTGACTGACAACATCGATACGTTCTTTGATCGCATGCAAATGCCACCCCCTCAAAAGCCACAACATCAGGGCGTGTCGCATCCCGCACAGCAGCGCCCAATGAACCAGAACATGATGCAACACGCTCCGAACAACTACCGCGTGCCAAATCAGCAGAGCATGCCAGTGAACCCAACGATGAACTACATGGGGCAGAGCAGAAATCCATCTGCATATAACCCCATGTATAATAATCCTGGGAATTTCGGTTCAGGCATGCAGTCGCAATTTGATGAAGGTACCGAAATTGAGCAGTTCATCAAAAAAGATATCGATCTTGGCAGCGGCATTGATTTTTATCGCGTTGTTGAAGAGTTCGAAAACCGTTTGATTGCCGAGGCTCTCCGTCGCACGAATCATAACAAGAACCGCGCTGCTCAGTTGCTCTCAATGAATCGCACGACTCTTGTCGAGAAGCTCAAGAAGCGCGCCGCATCAAGCAATGTGAAGGTTGAGCCAGGGCGTGTAAAGCGCAATCCTGCTTTCACAATCTTTGATGGTTTGGGGAGCGAATCGCCTGAGTTCGACTCAATCGAGTACATTGGCCACCCGGGTAAGGAAAGCTACTCCGACCTCGATTGAAGGTTTCACTTAAGGTTGGTTTTATTGAGAGCCCTATGGGCTCTCTTTTTTTTGCTGTTTGCAGGTTTTAATTATGACGGCTTTTTGACTTACCTCGTTACTTTAACTCGCCAATCCTCCACAATGATTCTGGAAATATGCATAATATCCCATGGGTCATTGATTCATAAAGTGAGGTAGGACAAATGAATAAGAATGCATTATTGGGCGTCGGTGGTGTCGTTGTTGGATGTCTTGTTGGCTACGGAATTGCACGAAGCCCTTTGGCAGGTGGAGTTGGCACAACGAAAGCCGAAGCTCCTGCTGGGTGCGATACAAATCTACATGCGAGCCTCGAAGGTCCGGTGATCGCTGTTGGCAATCAATCTGTTGCCGGAGCTGAATTGCCTGAAAATGTCCGCGCGGAGCTCTATGAACTTACATCACAGAACTATCTTCGGGCTCGTGAGCTTCTTGAAGCCTATGCGACTCGCTTTGCACTCGCAAAAGAAAAAGGCGGAATGGTTAACCCATCCAAGGTTCCCGACCTCGGCGAACTGCTTGCTGACAAAAAAGTGAGCGAAGACGACGTTCGAAAATTCTACGAAACCAACAAGAAGAGCTTTCCTCCAAATATGACTTTTGAGTCAATTTCGAAGAACCTGCGTATCCACCTCGAAACACAGCGCAATCAGGATGGTATCCGCAAAACGATGGCACAACTTCGCGACAAGAAGGCCTACCAACTTCTTCTCCCAAGTCCTTGCGGCCCTCGCGTTGCAATGGACTTCGCTAAGTTCCCCACACGTGGCGATACTAACGCCAAGGAAACTCTCGTGGCTGTTGGCGATTTCTTCTGCGCATCATGCCGTTACTTTAAGAGCGACCTCGAGAACTTCCTCGACAAACATCGCGATACAATTCGCTATACACAAGTCATTACCACGGAAGACGTGAACGCTCCTGTTGCCCAATTGGCTGCTGGTGCATATTGCGCAAAACGCCAGAGCAACGATGCTTTCTGGAAATACTCCGAACGCGCATACAACACGCCTTACTATCTTCTTCAAAAGAATGCTGGAGTCGACGAAGTGCGCAACCAAGCAGTTAAGCTTGCAACAGAAGCAGGACTCGACACTAAATCCTTCGAGAAGTGCATGACAAGTGGCGATGGAATGGATGAACTGACAACAGTCACTAAGAATCTTAAGGCATCTGGTGCCGAGAAAACTCCGTCCTACATTGCAAGTGGCCGCCGCATAGTAACGCCTAACAACCCAGCGGTTCTCATTGACATCTTGACACAGTCATTCCCTGGTTCGATTAAGCCAGCAACGGACAGCTCCGCGAGCGCGAAAGACAAGGCTCCAACGGCCAAGTAAATGAGAGGTGGTGGGCCTGGAGGGACTTGAACCCCCAAATCATCGTGTTATGAGCACGCTGCCGTAACCATTTAGCTACAGGCCCTCGCTTCAAAAGCTAATCCAGGCCTCTCTCGAGGTCAACAACTGCGCCCTTGTGGTCACACCGACCCGAGGGCGCTTTGCATTGCGGAAAGGCAAATGCGGGCGGTCAAAGCATCAATTCCGCCAACAACACTCCTATCCTGCCGCAATGAGTGCTCTTGTAATACCTCTAAATCAACCCAACAGAGGTCATCGCTTTCTTCCGGATCGAAGTCTGCTTTTTTTGAGTGGGCCCTAAAAACAAAGACTGAATCGAAATGGATATGCTCTGGGTCGCGACTATTCGACTTGATAACAAACCGATGAAACAAATGAGGACAGTAGATGGCCACTTTAGGATCGGGAATGTGCCGCGGAGGAAGGACCTCAACCCGCTCCAATCCGGTTTCCTCAAAGCATTCCCTCAAAGCTGAGCGTAACAAATGCCAATCGCCATCCGCATGCCCTCCCGGATAAACCCACTCGCCAATTTTCTTATGAAAGAGCAAAAGAACCTGACGTCCATCGGGAGACAGAACCACGGAGGAAGTGGTCAGGTGCGCAGGAAGTGTCGAACGAAGGGTTGACTCTTTTTTAAGCAATAAGAGGCGTAGTTCCTGCGAATCGCCTCTTTCTGGTGAGAGAGCGGGCAAAAGCGCGGCCATCACCTGCTGAGAAAAATGTTCAAATGCATCTCCATTAAAATACGGATGCATTTTTAGCTCAACTGCACTAAAGGATGTTGATCTCATTCATTGCTACCCGAAAGGAACGTTATGACAACCAAATCATTTACAGGGGTTCTCACGGCGCTGGCAACTCCCTTCAACTCTGACCTTTCGATTGATGTCCCAGCTCTGAACCGACTCCTTCAACTTCAAAAAGACAGCGGCCTGCACGGAGTGGTGGTTTGCGGCACGACAGGAGAAAGCCCAACACTCGACAAAAGCGAAAAAGAACTCCTGGTTGCCACGGCTTTAAAGTACCAAAGCGACAGCTTCAAAATATACGTAGGCACCGGCTCCAACTCTACCGCGGAAACCGTAGAAACCTCAAAGCACTTCGCTGGCTTCAAAGCGCACAACCAAATCCCGGCGGGCATAATGGTTGTCACCCCCTACTACAACAAACCCACTCAAACCGGCCTCAAAGAACACTTTCTTGCCGTCGCTCGAGCCGTCCCTAAC
>CAIZJW010000072.1 GCA_903933385.1 uncultured Silvanigrella sp.
AACTTCCCATCTAAATATTACTCGTGCAGCGATGTGAGTCTGGTTGACAACGGAACTGCATTGCCTGCTTCAGTTCAGAGGCCTCCTAAACCAATGAATCTAAAGATTCAGCGCAGCCCGTAGGAGGAATTATGAAGGCTGCGTTTTTACAGTTTGTAACAACTTACTTGGCAATTGTGTCGTGCAGTGCCCAGGAGCCACTCGTCAATTTGCAAACCGGTTCCCTGTCGACACCAAAGAGGGTTTCAGAGGGCGATGCCAATTCGAATGGAATTGGCAAGGTCGCTCTGACTTGGGAGCAGCCATCGGGCACTGCTTCAACATTTGATGTCTATTTTGCGCCAGACGCGCAAAACCTTTCACTCGCAAAAAAAGTAACTTCAAAGGCATCAGTGAGTTCTAAGCAACAGAGCGTGATTCTGACGGCTCAGGAACTTCGGGATGCACAAAAATTCGCAGGAGTGGGCAATCAGATTTGCTTTTATGTCGTCGCTGTTGCAGCCGGGGTGCTTTCTGAACCGTCGACTGTTGCCTGTATCGATAATAATTTTTGAGCAAAAGAACTTCTATTCGTATATCAACGAAAAACACCGTGGCATGTGCACGGTGTTTTTCGTTTTAAGCTCTCATTATGCACTTTATTAAGAATTTTTCTTAACTTCCTCGTCTATTTTTAAGGGGGCTAGCATGAGACCTCCTGCTGCAAAAAAAGCAACAACGAGCAATAAAGCATTTTGTCGACCTGCTGCATCCGAAAGAAACCCGAAGAGCACTCCAAGCATTGTTCCAAGGCGCGAAAAGAATCCCCAAAAGCCGAACATTTCAGCGCTATGATTTGCAGGAGCAAGCATTCCTACGACAGCTCGACTTGAGCTTTGGGTAGCGCCAATTCCCGATCCCGCGACAAGCGAGATTCCAAAAAATAATGTTTTTCTTTCAATTCCAGTCGCGGCACTGATGTTATCAATGAAGTAGATTGCAAGAATTCCTCCGATCCACCAAAGCAAGGTCGCGAGAACTGTTTTTTTGGCGCCGAGTTTCGATTCGAGAAAACCGAACCCAACAGCTCCTGCTGCTGCACTCAATTGTAGGATGAGGAACATCTTCGTAATGTCAGATAATTCGAAATTAAGCTCTTTTCGTGCATATATTCCAACAAATTTAACGACGGCATCGAGTCCGGCCATGTAAACCATAAAGGCTAGCAAAAAACGGAATAATGTTTTGTGTTTTCTCGCAGTATCAAATGTTTGCTTGAATCTTCTGAATCCGGCGGTCAGCAAATCTTTGGTCTTTGCGTTTTCAAATCCGGGAGTAGGTTTGCTTCTGTTTTTGACGAACAACAAAGTTGGCATTGCTGCGATGAGGAAAAATACGCCTGTTGCGATCATCGCCGTTTGGTGTCGGGAAATGATTTCGGCTTTATCGAGTGCCTGAGTGTTCCCCAAAATGAACATAACGAGGGCTAAGCTGGCGAGTCCACCAAAATAGCCCAGCCCCCAGCCGATGCCGGAGATGAGTCCCATGTTGTTTTTTGTTGCTAAGTCGGGCAAAAAACTTCCGCAAAAGGTTTCGCTCAACATAAAAGAAGCGTTACTGAGTGTGATAAGTCCAATGGCTAGCCAAACATTTCCTTGACCCACAAAGAAAAGAAGTGCGGTTGTCACAGCGCAAATGACAGTGCTGTAGGCGAGATATCTTTTCTTCCGCCCACTGAGATCGCAGATTGCGCCTGCAAGGGGCGACAAAAGCAATGCGAGTAAGGTTGATGTTGCGACAGCAATTGACCAATAACTATCTTTGGATGTCGATTCCTCTGGGACAATGTAGTCAATGAAGAAGGCAGAGAATACAGCCGTGATAATGACCGTTGTGTAACTCGAATTTGCAAAGTCAAACATTGCCCAAGAGAATATTTCGCCTTTTTTGGCTGTCTCGACTTCAGGGGCGGCTTGTTCAAATGATGATTTATGTTTGTTTTTATTCAGGAACATCAAATTCAGTCCTTATTCAATAGTTTCGATTTGCATTTTCTTGTTCCGACAAAATATATCACTAACCAACTTTGATGTTGTTGATTGCAGCATTGTAGATTTGGCGATGAAACGCTTTTATTTCGTTTTGCGAGATGGAAATTCACATTCGAGACTGCCTGTGTGGCCGAGATTCAGTAAATTTCCAGGTGAAGCGGCCTGAATTTTCTGGATTCAACAGGCTCTCTTTATGGATAGGGATGGATCTTAAGATCATGATTTTATGGATTAAGTTTATCCTGAATGTCGATTTACCCCCAGTTTTTGCCTTCCCTGCTTGAAAGCTCTCTCTTGGCCTGTTATCAGGCTGGTTCTCGCGAAAGAGCCATGGCCCAAGGGTCGGGACGAAAAAAAGCGACCGAAGGGGGGTGAATGATATGCCAGTTGTCAAGCTGAAAGAAGGCGAAGCGTTTGAAAGCGCTATGCGTCGTTTTAAAAAGCAGTGCGAAAAAGCAGGCATTCTCTCTGAAGTTCGTAAGCGTGAGCATTACGAAAAACCTTCCGTGAAAATCAAGCGTAAGCGCATGGCGGCTCGTAAGAGAGCCCTCAAGAAACTCAAGAAGCTGACTGCTTAAGAGATTCTTGGCATTCTGCCTCTCTTTGAGGTGGTTTCTGATGAGGAGGACCTTGCGTCCTCCTTTTTCTTTATCTACCACGGTATCATGACCCGTAGAATACGACGCAGTTCCATTGATGCACTTCTCGAACGAATCAACCTCATTGATGTCGTGTCTCAAACCGTTCAACTCAGACGAAGTGGCGCGCGATCGATGGGCAAGTGCCCTTTCCACGAAGATTCTTCGCCTTCTTTTCTGGTTGATGAAAAGCACTATCACTGCTTCGGCTGCAAGGCTCATGGAAATGTGATCGACTTTGAAATGAACAGGAGCGGATCTGGCTTTCTTGAAGCTGTTGAATCGCTGGCTAACCGCAGCAACTTCAGCCTCGACTACGAGGATAACAGTAAAGAGAGCGATCAAGAGCGCGCGCTTGCAGATGAACGGCGCGGATTGTCCCATATCCTAGCGGAAGTCACTCGAGCTTATGCAAAATATCTTTGGACTGCGGATGGTTCTGTTGCGCTCGAATATCTGAGAGACAGAGGTTTTTCAGACGAGAACATCAGAGACTGGGAAATAGGTTTGGCTCCTACTGGCAGTGTTTTGGTTAAGATGGCCGACAAAAGAGGTTGGCCGCTGCCGCAACTCGAATCAGCGGGGCTGTTGAAAAAACGCGATACGGTCGATGAATGGTATGACTTTTTTCGCGACCGTGTGATGATTCCAATCCGAGACGACAAAGGTAGTCCAATCGCGCTCGGCGGAAGAATTTTTAAAGCAACCCCTCAGGGACGTTCGGCTCCACCCAAATATTTGAACTCTCCTGAAACCCCTCTCTTTCAGAAGTCTAAAACACTTTTTAATTTGCACCGGGCGCGAACTGCCATTGTTCAAGCTGGATTTGTCATTGTTGTTGAAGGCTATATGGATTGCCTGGCTTTGACCCGGGCAGGTGTGCTTAATGTTGTTGCGGTTCTTGGTACAGCTCTCACTCCTGATCATTTGAGAAAGTTGGCTCGCCTGACAAAACGGGTTGTGATCTGTTTTGATAGCGATGGAGCTGGCCGAGAGGCAGCCCGCAGGTCATTCGAAATCGGATTTCCCTTGAACTTGGTCGAGCTTCAGTATGTCACAGTGCCCTCTGGCAAGGACCCCGACGATTTTGTCAGGCAAAAGGGCGTTGAGGCATTCCGAACGCTTCTTGATAGGGCCATGCCCTTGGCAAGTTGGGTCTGCGATTTATATCTGGCACAAGGCAACAGTCGAGAGGCTCAGGTTCGCAAAATTAAATCGGATTTTGTCCCTGTTATTATGAAGAATCCAGATGCAGCAGTGCGTGAAGTGACTCTTGAATCAGTTGCTGTTGCGCTTGGACTGTCGAGCGTTTCTGCGCTGACGTCTGGGCTTGGAAGTCAGCCACAGCGCAAGAGTGAAGCACAGAGTGGGAGTGTTGCATCCGTCATTCGAGAGAGGGGCAATGAAACTTCAAATGAGTCCTCAGCACAAAGTCATTCCGAAAGTTTACGTGATGATGCTTCGCAAAATCAGGCAAAATTGGATTTATCTGTGTCGTCTGGGGAAGAAGCCACTTTTCTGATCGCATTCGCGCATGCGCGTTTTTCAATGTTGCCAGCCCGGTTGCAGAATATTCTTCATGGCCAACAAAGTGATGAACCAATGGATGAGATTGTTCTGGCGCAATTCATTTCTTCTGGGATGAGTCAGCAAGTCTCCCAAGCGATTTTGGCTTGGAGTGAAATTCAAATGCAGTCAGAACAGGAAATTGCTTTGGTAGATTGCAGGGGGCAGCAAGTTCCTTCTGATGCTTTAATACCACAGGTGAGGGCCATGGCGTCGCTTGACCCGGAGGCATTGCTCGATTCAGGGCTAGAGTCTTGGGTGCGAGGGGTTCTAGAGCCAGCTTTCGGTGGGTATTTGAAACCTCAGCTCCGTGCCCCCGAAAACCTGTTCGACCCGGTCAATCTGCCTTTCGTGCGTATGGTTGTCAGGGATGTGGGATTTTCTCGGTCTAAAAATGGCTTGCCAACCTTATTGAGTCGACTCTTAGCTCATCTTGAGATTTTCTTTCTCGATAAACAAATTGACTCAACAAATCGGGATCTTAAGGTTGCGGAATCGCAGGGAGATGAATCGCGAGATGAGTGCATTGAACTGGGCTCGCGCATGAGAAAATTGGCGAATGAACGCCTGAGACGGCATCAGAAGTTTCTTCAACGTTCTTCGGGGTAAATAGGTCTCGGTACTTGCATTATTTGTTTCCCATGAATATGGGTAATTGTTTCGGACATTGTTTCAGGTTTTCAAAAAGCGGGTCTCTCAAATGAGCCCTCAGGCTTTTGCAGTGTGAGAGGGAGTTGTCCATGGCTTCAAGCAAGGGAAAATCGTCTTCAAAATCCTCGAAAAAAGGCCGTGATTCAGGCAAAAATCTGAGCTCGCCAGCAAAGAAGGCGGGGAAAATATTGCCAACCAAGCCTAAAACAGCTGTGGCCAAAATGACTCCTTCAAAGGCAAAGACGAGTAAGCCTATGCCTAAAAAGCCGGCAGCTAAGCCTCTGAAGTCGCCTTCGAGCGCCCGGCCGCAGCTCAGTAAGAAGCCTGCGGCACCCGTGAAGTCATCAATTCCAATGCGTCCTGCGGCAAAGCCTGCGGCAAAGACTGTCAGCAAGGCACAGCCAGTAAAGCAACAAACGCAAAGTAAAAGCAACGTCATAAAGAGTCAGGCTGCTGTGAACACAAAAAAGCAACCGACAAAAGCTTTGGCTGTTTCTAAGCCAAAAACTGTTGCTGCAGCATCCTCTCCTGCGAAGAACATCGCCCTAAGCAAAAACACGCCGTCTGTTGCGGCAAAGGCATCGCCAGCGGCAAAACTAAAGCCTGCGGTTGTAGAGCAAGTTCAGAAGAGCGCGGCAAAGGCATCTCCAGTGCCGGTGCAGAAGCCAGCGGCGAAGGTTGCATCTCAAGCGGTCAAGGCAGTTCCAACACCGGCAGCACCTGCTCCGGCAGTGTCGGAAAATAAAAGTTCAAAGGGCAATCTGAAGGTTGTTCCTGACGCACCTGCAGCGAAGCAGGTCACAACCGAGAGCGAAAAGAATACCAAAGCGGTCAAGGCATCCCCTGTAAAAGCAGAAGTTGAAAAACAATCCGTGTCGCGCGAAGCAGCCAAATCAGCGCCAGCTGAAACGGCAAAAGCGTCGCCAGCAAAGGACCAAAAGGGCGCATCAAGGAAAACAGCCCCTTCTCGCAGTGTGGACGGAGCCTCTGCTTCTGAAAAACCGCAAAAAGCTAAGAAAAAGGGCGCTAGCCTTGACGGAGAAGAAGGACCGCAAGAGGGAGATCTTGAGGATGTAGAACCATCGGCAGATTTCGATGCCGATTTAGAAGATCTAGGTCCAGATCTTGATGCAGAGCCCGAAGAAGGCGCTCCACTTTCCGATGAAGATCTTTTTTCAAGTGAAGATTTCGGGGCTGAGCCAGCTGAGGAAGAGGATCTTGATTCATCGCTCGGTCGAAGTAACGACCCTGTGCGAATTTATCTACGCAAGATGGGACAAGTCGCACTCCTTTCGCGCGACGGTGAAGTGGAAATTGCGAAGAAAATTGAAAATGAAGAAAACAAACTTCTTCAGCATCTAGTGAATCTTCGTTTGGGTGTTCGTCACATTACGGACATTGGTCAGAAGTTCCTTGACGGTGCAATTAAGGCTAAAAACCTTGTGAAAGGTTTTGATGACGAACAAGATCAGGCGACCGATGAAGGCCAGACGGCACGCGTCCGAGCACTTGTCGAAGGCTTCTTACAGCAGGCTCAAATCGCTCTTGTTCTCGAAGATAAGTATGGATTTGAGCACCTAGAGAACGCGACTCCAGCCGATAAAGTTGCGCTCAACGAGGCGCGTTCGCAAATGTTCGAGCTCGTCAAAGAGATCAACATCAACCGACGTATCATTCAGCAAATCACTTCTGAACTCGATATGCATGCTAAAGCGGTTGCTGACGTTGAAAAAGAACTCAATAAGCTGCGTTACCGCACACGCATGGATGAGAATAAACTCAGAGCATACGGAGAGGCAGATGCTCCTCGTCCGCTCGAAGTGAACTTTCTCTCTGAACGTGAATGGGAATCTTGCAAGCGTTCGTATGTAAATACTCAAAATACGATTCGGGGAAGTGAGGAAGCGTGCTTCCTTCA
Organism: uncultured Silvanigrella sp.; assembly: GCA_903933385.1. Lineage (GTDB taxonomy): Bacteria > Bdellovibrionota_B > Oligoflexia > Silvanigrellales > Silvanigrellaceae > RFOM01. The sequence continues at coordinate 6,804 of CAIZJW010000072.1, forward strand.
GAGAAAAGAAATTCCTCGGATGTATCAGATCGTCAGTACTGCGAATCGCCAGGCAGAAGATGCAAAAAGAGAGCTGATTGAGGCTAACTTGAGACTCGTTGTCTCTATTGCTAAAAAATACATGAACCGCGGTTTGCAATTTCTGGACCTCATCCAGGAAGGTAACATCGGCCTCATGAAGGCGGTTGAGAAGTTTGAGTACAGGCGTGGATATAAATTCAGTACCTATGCAACTTGGTGGATTCGCCAGGCAATAACGCGTGCAATTGCCGACCAGGCTCGCACAATTCGTATCCCTGTTCACATGATTGAAACTATCAACAAGATGGTTCGTACGAGCCGTTATCTTGTTCAGGAAATGGGACGCGAACCGACACCAGAAGAAATTGCACAGCGAATGGATATGAGTCTTGAGAAAGTTCGTAAAGTGATGAAAATCGCTCGCGAGCCTATTTCTCTTGAGGCGCCGATCGGTGAGGAAGAGGACAATCACTACGGTGACTTCCTTGAAGACAAAACCCGCGGAGCACCGGTGGATATCGTTTCAAACCAGAGCCTCTCTGACCAAACCAAAAAGGTGCTCGCAACTCTGACTCCACGTGAGGAGAAAGTTTTGAGAATGCGTTTTGGAATTGGAGAGAAAACAGACCACACGCTCGAAGAAGTTGGCCAAAGTTTTGATGTGACGCGCGAACGTATTCGTCAGATTGAGGCAAAGGCGTTGCGAAAGCTTCGTCACCCTTGTCGGTCGAAGAAACTCAAGGCGTTCATTGAAAGCTGAAAAATGCTTTCAATGAAAAATCCCGCTGAAGGTAGTGATATCTTCCAGCGGGATTTTTTTTGAAACGATGCAAACCGGTTTCGAGGTCTCAGAAAAACGACCGCTCAACTTCGATTGCCACTGAGCCTGTGAAATGGCTCAATGGCACAAATGCTTTATAGAGTGTCAGACGCGCTGTTCGAACTCCTTTGAACTCGCTTTGAATGACGTCCAGAACCTGCTCGGCTAGGTATTCGAGAAGATTCACTCGTCCCAAGCCTTCTATCGAGCTCTGCACCCTCTCGATTATCTTGCTGTAATCTACGACGTTTTCCAGATTATCCTGGGTTTGCCGATAGGGAACCTGCACGCTGAGGTCAACTTTTAAATTTTGCCCCACCTTTTGCTCGTGAGGATTCGCACCTAAGTAAAGGAATGTGTAAACGTCGCGAATATGGATCCAGCAAAATTCAGAGTCGTTGCTTTTTACGTTCATGCTCTAGTTCCTAGCAAAGAAACGGGTGGCGCACTTTTCTTCACTCATATGCTCCGGTATTGATGTGTTGACAAGATCAAACTTCCAAACAGTGAACAGACCAATACAGGAAGAATACAATGGCAGAAATGAA
>CAIZJW010000073.1 GCA_903933385.1 uncultured Silvanigrella sp.
GACCATCCAATGTCCACCAAGATCCACCGAAGTCTCTGGAGATCCACGGTCGCTGGTCGCAAATTGGTCGCATTTGCGACTAGGGCCAGCGCAGATTTCATTTTATCTCCTGCCAACCAATTTTTGTGAGTCTTCACTTCAAAGCCATTTACTTTTTGCGCCCATCAGGTCTGCTTCCGAAGCCAATTTTTCGATCGAAAAGACTCGCGCCCAACAACCGTTTTTTTGAACTATTTCGCATTTTGCCAATGCGGTCGGAGCTTCATTTATATCTATCACTGGCAACCAAATCTCGGATCGTGCCTTGCTATAAATCGAAGCCCACTGCCCGCGAGTCGGAGCGTCGCCCTGCGACAGAATATTGATCCATTTTTTATCGGACGCAATTACAATTCCATCGTAATCAAAAGATCTGAAAAAGAGACGTTGAAGGTCGGAGATCCGCGGGGCGGAAAACGATCTGTTTACAACCGCGCCACTGAAGTTTTGTCCATAAATATCGCTAGTCAGCTCTCCATCAGGCTGCTCAGTGACAATCATTAAAAGTTTTGCTTTCAAAGAATTAGTAAAAAGGGTGTATAGCTCTGTTGCGACTTGTTTTTGAAGTATTTTTGCATCGATGGTGACCTTCTTTGCTTTGAGTAATTTTTCCAACTCCACCTTGGGAATGCTTTTGAATATGGTGGGCGAGGAGAAGCCGAGCTGGTCGAGGGTCGGGAATGAGACTCCCCCTTTGGAAGCGATGAGCACCGTGGCAATTTGCCCTCGGTTTGTTATTTCCGATGGCTGCACGAAAGAGGATGGAGGTTTCGAGATCAACGTTGAATCTGGCCTTGAATCACCAATGCGCAATGGTAATTTTGATTTGAAGAGCGCGAGCCGATCCTGAGCGAGCCGCTTTGCGGCCCCGGGCAATTTCCGAAGGATGATAAGGCGTGTCAAAAAAAGCTCTCCCGCGGAAACGAACTGAATTGTCTGGTTCGGCTCGCCCTCACGAAGCGTTGAAACGATGGACTCAGGACGAATGAAGTCCTTGATTCTTCCCTCAAAGACGATGCGCTCAGGAGCGCTTGAAAGCCATTCCAATTTAATTGATTCTTCGGCTCTTCGGGCTGGAAAAACGCTGAAGATAAGAGAAGAGCCTTCAATAAAGTGAGCACCAATGGTCGCTTCAGACGAGTGCTGGTGCCGCTTCAAAGATGTCGCTTGCCCGGGAGCAATCCGGGAAAGAAGAGTATTCAAAGCCGATCGCGATTGTGCCACGAATTCCACCCTATCTTTCGGCAGATATTCCTCATTCTTCTCGAATACAAGCGGCACCCTCTTTTGATCTGGCCTGGCTGGTTTGTATTCATTTGTAGATATAGAATATGTGCCCTCACCGTAGTCTTCCAATGACCTCAGTTCTATGCTCTCTGTATTCGAGGAAGCATTTTCTCCCTTGCTTGAGTCTTTTGCATTGGATAGCCTGAACGAAAATTTCCTGTCACCTTTTGACTTTGTCACGAGCTCAGAGAGTTGCGCCCCGCTCAGTCGAAATCTTCTGATGCCTTTCTCTCCTTTGTTTTGATCCGGAGAAATTAAAATTCGAATTTCGTTATTTGTCTTGTTGAAAATCTCGAGCGTTGGGCTTTCTGGTTCCGTTCCGTCTTCACCTAAATATTTGTATTCAAATTTTATCGGATCCATGGCGGACAATGAATGACTATCCGGAGGTAAAAGCTCAACACCCCCTCGCGGTGTAATGAGCTGCCAGACTTTGGTGAGGGGAGGCGACGAGACAGGTGCGGCTGAGGACGCAGAAAATGTGCTTGGTGTTGCAGGCAGAGTTGTTGGTGCGAAGGGAGTCGGTGCCAGCGCTGCGTTAGATAACGATCGGGCGTTCTCTGATTGTGAATTGTTCTCGCGTTGCTTTACGACGCTTGGAGAAGAGACCTCGCGACGTGGAGGCGAGATTGGCTTCACTGGTTCTGGCTTCGCAACAACAGGGGAATAGTCTTTTTCAATGAGTTTTTTGCCTTCAGCAGATGACTCGGCTCTTTCTTTGTCTATTTTTTCAAGTAATGCGTTGGCTACATTTTCCGGTGATGCGCTGGGTGCTTTTTCCGCTGAATATGCTTGTGCTGGTTTCGCGTTGGGTTTTCGAATCTCTGTTGCAGGGGTCTGCCTCCGTTTTATAACCAGAGCTTCCTGTGCGGTTTGTTCTGAGAGGGTTATTAGATTTTCGAAGACCCGAGTTTCAATATTTTCTTTCACCTTCAATTCGCCTGCATTTGCGAACAAGCTGAGCGCTTTGTTCGCAGGCAATATGCTCAGAGATTTGTCTCCGATGCGTGCGGTTACGTTTGGGTCTTTTGTCAGAATGTCGATCTTGTCATCGACCGCCGAGATGACGACCGGTGATTGCGATTTCGTTACATCCAGACTTACGTTTCCTGCAGAAATTTCAATTTTCCTGCTTTCACTGCCAACTGCCGTGTCGAGAATATTTGAAAAAATCTTCTGTGAACGGACAGCAGTCGTTACTCTTTGAATCAGGCTCTTCGATTCAGATTGTTTCGACAGTTCTGGCTTCATGGATACCGTACCGTTCAAGAGAAAGACTTGTGTTTTTCCGCGTTGAACAGAGTCAAGTCCTGAAAGAACAATCTGACTGTTCGAAGCTACATTCAAGATGTGGCCATCTTTGATTTCAATCACAACGCGTGCATTCTCTTTTGTAGAAATGGCGGTGCCAGCGGCCAATTGCATCCCCTCTGATATGCGCTTCCAGCTCGCTGAAAATGGTGCACGATAAGAGACCTCGCCCACTTTCTTTGATATTGATGCAAAATGGGAATCGGGTTGTGGTGATTCACCAGGCTGCATGTAGGCCCTAATTGATGCAGCCAGAACAACAAGCCAAATTGAAAAAAAGACGAGCGACCCACGGCTCATAAGAGAACCCACGTCTTTGTCTCGGGGTCAACGGGATCCGGGTTGTCTTCATGAGCGTTTGTTGAGTCTTTGCTTTCCGAACCCCTCCGCGGTCGAACCTCATTTCTGCTATCTGCATTTTCATTGCGCAGGAACGATTCGGATTGTTCCAGAGGTTGTGACTCGTGACCGCAGTATTCAATCAGAACTAGAGTGATGTCGTCTGTAAGTGTTGCGTCTTTGAAATGATGGTCGACAAGTTCGAGCAGTCGATTCGCGAGCCAATCAAAGGGAAGCATGTTCCACGATGCTAGTCGGTCGTTCAATCTCTTCTTCTTGATGAAGTCCCCTGAATTGTTTTTGCATTCAAAAAGACCATCAGTGTAAAGAAGAAACCTTTGCCCAAGCTCCAAATCAAGAATCTTTGGTGTTGTGGATATTTTTTCCTCTGCACCCAATACCCCTCCTGAACACGCAATGACGTTTGATTTTTCGTTGAGCATTGTGAAAGGGAGACAGTGCCCAGCACTCACGGCTTCAACTTTTTTTTCTTTAGTGTCGAAGAGCAGCAGAAAAACAGTCATTGTTGATTTTCCATGTCCCGCACTGTAGAGAACCGAATTCAAATCTTCGACCATTTTTGCGGCGCTGACATCTTTGATTCTTCCCTCTGCAATTTGTTTTGTGATGGTTGCAAAAAATGAATAAGCAAGCGATGCGATGATGGCTGCGTGTGCGCCATGCCCGGTTGCGTCGGCAATGGCGACCAAGATTTTTTCTTCGCCCAATGTGAAACGCCCCCACCAATCTCCAGCACACTCCGTTGCTGGTTTAAAGTAGGATTGAGTTACAATTCCGCTGTGCCGTGAGTGTTTTTCCGGAATCAGCGTTTTCTGGATGTCTTCGGCCATTCTAAGCTCGGCCTGTTGCCGAATGGCATGTTCTCGAACGCCCAGAAGAGTCTGAATATCTGAAGCCATCTTGTTGACCGAACGGGCAAGAATGCCGACCTCATCGTGGTTGCGTTCGGGAAGGTGAATTGCAAGATTTCCCGCGGCAATTTCCCACGTCGATTGAACAAGCCCTAAAATTCGCTGAGTCAGCCCGCTCGCAGCAAAATAGCAGGCGCCCAGAGCAAGCAGAAAAAGAATCCAGCTGCCAAGCAAAGTATTTCTCGTTTGTTTAGTAATCGCATCTTGATCCTGCTTTGCAAGCTTCTGCGCGACAACAAATAAATTGAGGTCGCTGAGCTTGCTTGCGCTGACCATCACAGGATCGCCCAAATGGTTTTTAGTCAGCCAGGTTCTGCTGCGGACTTGGCCGCTTGCAAGTGGTTGAAAGTCTCGCTCGTTCATTTTCGGATATAAATTGCTGGCCGATTCTCCCGCAGCCTGAAGAACAACCTGACCAAATGGATCCATCAGTGAGCTTGAAAATAGTTTCGAGGATTGAAATGCCGCTGTCATTGTTGATTGCCAGATCGAGAGAATGACCCACGAATCACTGCTGGATCTGCTTTCTTTTATGTTCTTTGCGATTCGAGTCATTCGCGTTGCAATTTGAACAAGCGGGATTTTTACATCTGTTGCCAAGCTTTTGAAGTAGACTATTTTCCCATTCGGAGGCATCCGAGAAAGCAATTGTCCCTGTGCTCGAAGCTGTTTTTCGATGTCTGCAATTGGCTTTCCAGCGGCATCTGCCGACTCATAGCGGCTTGTAAGGAAAAGGTTTTGATTCTGGAGATCCGCTTTTGCCGAGGCGACAATCTGAACGGCGGCCAATCCTTGGTTTGAGTCGAGAAGAACCTGGGTAGCAGTCTCCAATTGCTCCAAAGGGAGTTGCACGGACATGTGTCCGATGGAATTCGCAAGAGCCGACCAATAATCAACGTTGTTTTGAAATGAGCTTGCCGCCGCCAAAGCTGCGACTTGCAGGTTGTCTTTATTTTGCTGCTTGAGGACTTCGCCGAACTGCTTGCTATTCTGAATTGAGAGAGCTGCAATGGCTAAAAACAAAATGGTTGACACGAGTATGAACAACTTGAACGCGAGCGTTTGATGCCAGGAGATCTTTTGCATTGCCGTAATCATTCTTGTCTCCTCAGAGCGTTGCTCCAACGCCAGCGGTCAGCGAAATGAGGAGACCCTTCTGATTTTCCTGACCGATGAATCGCGGCATGAGCAATGAAGCTCGAGTCAAAAACCTGAGCCGATTCGCAAATGATTGTTCATAGCCAAGTCCAAAATCAATCCCAATAAAATTGCCCTTCACGGGAACCGTTGGACGCAGAATGCTTTTGCTTGGGACGACGATTCCTTCAAGATTGTGCATGCGAAAAGCAACTGCAGAGAAAACTGAGGCGCGACGTGGAAATGTCGCTGCAATGGCAGTATTTTTTTGAATCGTAACTGTTTTATTGTGTCCTCCAAAGAAGGCGTATTCATATCCGCAATTCAACCCATGCATCAAGAGAGTTTTTCCTGAATTCAGAAAGCTGTATTGGGAAAACAGACTCGAATTATCGAGGAGATTATACGTGTAGCCTATCTGTCCGCCGAGTGGCGACAAGATCTGAACTTTCGGACTATCCGAAATTGAGGTGCGAAAGAAGCCAATGTAATTCGACACGTCAATTTCGTGAGGACTTTGTGCGTATGCTAAGATTTGGGTGGAGGCTGTAAGAAGCAGAGCCAAACGTTTGCCCCTCACTTTGTACCTCCGGGCAATGATTGAAGCCGCTTTTGAATTTCTGGATTTTTCGGATCCAGTTTCAGCGCTACACTGTAGCGCACACGTGCTTCGGTTGTGTTACCTTCCGCAGCAAAAAAGTCTCCCATAAGGATGTGAAAGCTGCTGATTCCGCCCCAAGCATCTTTCATGAGTGCTTCCTGTTTGAGAACGGCATTTTTATTCCCACTCGCAACAAGGTCTTTCAGTTCGAGGATTTCTGGAATCCGTGCTGAAACGGCGGACTGAAGTTTCTTCATCTCTTCGAGATTTCGCTTCAGTGCACCTGCGAATTGCTGTCTGCTTTTCTCGGACAAATACTCTGGTGTGATGGGCAAGAGATTTGTCACAATGTTGTAGTTGCCACCGGGAAGTGTTGCGATCGCGACTTGTTTTGAAAGGAACCCACTCTTTTCAATTTCGAAGAGAAGCGTTTGTGAGTAGGGAATAGGACTTCCTACGATCGGAGTCTTTCCAAGCGCCACCCTGCCTGGCCTATTTGTATCTACCAGCCACACATCTGCCCCTGAGGGGTTACTTGCGAAATTGAACCTGTGCGCGCATGCACCGGCAAGGAACATTGGAAGAATCGTTCCCACGGCTAAAATCACAGCTGAATGCCGCTGCTGGGAAGAGCGCTCCTGTTTTGTCGAAGAATGTGGTCGATTCATTTCAAAAACTCGTGGTTTTCACTTTGTTATATTGATATTCTTAATATACGAAACAAACGGAGCATTTACGAGTAAAATATTGCCTACCGATTTGCTTTCTTTTGCATTTTTGAACCGCGGCAACAAAATCAAAATTTACGCCAGTGCCTATGAAAGCAAGATCGACGTCGGAACCGGGGCGGTAGTTACCTTTCGCGCGTGAGCCAAATCAATTAAGGCAACTACCGGGCATAAACAATGCTCCTCTTGCTCCCCTGCCGACGGGCAGCCGATTGTCCCCGACTTAACTTTACGCTCTAAAGTTCCGAAACAACTCGAAAGCGGATTTGGCTAGATCTGGTTCTCTGTAAATAAAGGTATTTATTGGTTTTGGGAGCTTCATGATGGCCGATCGAGTCTCTGAAAATGGGTTCTTTGGACTTTTACTGCGCACGCCGAGCCTGCGCAGGTGGGAAATTTTTACCCTCCTTTTTGCGGTTAATGCCGTCTCTGCCTGTAGCGGTCTTGTTGATGTGAAGGTCATGAATGAAGGAGCTTTTGTTTTCGAAGGCGCAAAATCCCTTAAAGCTCGACCCGACGATGGGACTTGGATCCTGCGCTGGGACTCTGTTCCAGTTGAGGGCGTGAGCTACGAAGTCTTCTCGCGCGAGGTTCCGCAGGCCGACGGTGTAGGTTTGGCGGCACCAAGACCCTATAATTTTGATTCTCCCGCAGCACTTACGAAAGAAGATTTTCACATCAGTGAAAATCTTCTGTTGAAGGACAACACTTGCTATGTGGTGCGGCTCAAATACCCTGGGTACACCGATAACAATACGAAGGAACTCTGTACCGGTCATACAGCTGCCGTGGGCGTGATTGTAAACGCGAAGCCTCCCGTCTTCGCTTCATTAAATTACGTTAACGCAGCAATTGATAAGAAGCTCAATGCGGCTGAGCGCATTTTGGATTCCGCAATGTTGATGTTGCAGGCAACTGACTTCAGCTCTAGCAAGTATGCGTTTGTCTCCGGTAGCTCCGATCTCAGTGCCTGTTCCGCTTTACCCTCCACGAACTACACCGAAGGTATTCCACTCGCCAAAGATGCAAGGCTCAACCCGGATGGCAGTTACAAAGTCTGCGTGGAACTTGCCAATGTCGCAGGAAGCAGAGTGTATGGAATCACAACAGAGGCCCTCACAGTCGACACTGCATCTCCTGGCAGCGGCAGTTTACCCTTGCCTACATTTACGAGCCTTGATCTTGTTGGCGCAGCTGCGGATGGTTACTTGAATGCAACAGAAAAGCTCGCTGACACGAACATTGCAACCCTCACAGCAAACAATTTTAGTACGGCACAATATCTCACTATTGCCTCAGCGGCCGACTGCAGTGCACAAACGTATTCCAGCAGTGCGTTGCCGAGGTCAAACCATGTGGACTTTACCGATGGCAGCACTCAAAAGATCTGCGTGAAGCTGAGCAACGCCGAGGGTGGCGTTACTTTCGGTTCGTCTGGCAATATTGTGGTTGATTTAAATTCCCCGGCAACACCGGCAACAGCAGCGATTTTATCGAGCACTGTTTCAGACAATAAACTTAATAAAGCAGAGGCCACAGCTGCAACTCCCACGCTGCTTGTCAGTTTTACCCCGAGCGAGGGAACTGCGAGCTATGCGATTGCAAACAACCTCGATGGCTGTGCGAGCTCAGTTTTCAGCACAAGCGCTCCTTTGTCGAATGATGAACGACTCGTGCACGGCTCAAACAAAGTGGTGTGCGTGAAAGTCACAGACACTGCAGGCAATAACAGCGTCGCTGCAACCAGTGTCATTGCCATCGACACACAGGAACCCATGGCACCCTTCATTCGCGTGGCAACCCTTGCGGACAATTCCATTAACATCGCGGAAAACCCCCTGGGTGGATTTGCAGTGGAGGTAAATGGAGAACCAAATGCCAACTTCACATTGAGCTGCACATCCAACTGCACTGTGGTCAGTGGCGGAACGGTGGTTGCTGGTGGTTCTTCCACGGCCGGTGGTTTAAGTGCAGCGGGCACCGCAACAGTTCAAGTGAAAGTCAGCGCGAGTGGTTCGTTTTCATTTTCAAGCACACTTTCCGACAGCTTCAGTAATGCGAGTGCAGCAACTGTAACAACTGGAACAGCCGTGCTGACGAGTCCGAGTTTGACAAGCGTTGTGCTCTCGGACGTGCTGGTCAACAGTGCAGAGAAGGCGTCCTCTGTTGGCGTGACTCTCACGGGAACTGCCGGAGCGTCTTATGTGCTCAGCTGCAGTTTTAACTGCACTGTGGCGAGTGGTGCGAGCGGCACACTCACCGCTGGATCTGCCACTGCGCAAATTTCGCTGGCAGCTTCTTCCGATGGGTCATTTCGGGTGTCGGCGTTGGTCAGTGATGCCGCCGGGAACAGTTCAGCGGCATCGACGGCCGATGGCACCCTCGACACAACCCCACCCAGCGTGAGCATCTCGGGGCCGAGTGTAGCAACCATCTCATCTTCGCAGACAACGGTTTACACGGTGACTTATGCAGCTGCGGGAAGTGGAATCACAGAGGGTGACATCACCCTCTCGGCAGCAAACGTAGATCTCACTGGCGACGCAACGGGCTGCACAGAAACAGTTTCAACGAGCGGCACAAGCCGCACGATATCGATCACAGGTTGCAGCGCAACCAGTGGTTCAGTGACTCTGACACTGGCGAATAATACAGCCGCTGATGCTGCGGGCAACACGGCGGCCGCACCGGCCACGAGCGCAGCCTTCGGTGTGAGCAATGTTGCGCCAAATTTATCCATCACGAGTCTTGCAACGAATGCTCCCATCAGTTCAACTTTCGATGTGCAGGGCGCATGCAACGCAGGTCTCAGTGTTGTGGCATCGGTGACTGATGGTGGAACATTGGCTTCAACAACATGTACGGGCAGCGATACGTATAGCATCGCACTTTCATTGACAGGAGCTGATGGCAGCAGAACTATTGCTGTGAGCACCACCAACAGTGTTGGACAAACAGTTCTTAAAGCTGTCACTGTGAAGAAAGATGCCACTCCTCCGACAGTAACAATCAGCGGCCCAAGCGTTGCGCAGGTCAAGCAGTCGGCGAGTGTCACGCACTCTGTTGCTTTCTCAGACACAAACGGAGTGAACGCAATCGACAGCAGCAAGATCACCCTCTCCACAACAGGTGGTGCGTTGTGCAGCCGCGCCATTTCGGGTGCAGGCACAGCTGGCGACCCGTTCATCGTCACCATTTCAAATTGCTCGGGCGATGGAACGGTTGGAATTTCCGTGGCTGCCGCGGCAGCTGCCGACACCGCAGGCAATCAAACTCTGCTCGCCACATCATCGAGTTCTGTGAATGTCGACAACCTTGCACCCACACCAACTATCACTTCTCCTGCGGAGAGCACCGTGTTCAACAACACAGCCGTTGATACGGCTCTCATAGGTGCTTGTGAGCCGGAGCGCACGGTGAGTCTCGGTGGAGATGTGGTCGCAGGGCAAAGCACCAATTGCAGCGCTGGCGGCACCTACTCATTTTCGAGCTGGACCCTCACCACGGGCGATGGCAGCAAATCGGTCACTGTGAGCCAAACTGATGCCGCAGGAAATGTGGGGACTTCCTCTGCGCGATCCTTCACTTTGACCATATCCCCAACGGCTCCCACAGTGACAGCGTCCAACGTGACAGGCCTCAGAGGAACCCTCACAGGAACGTGCGACAGCACCGCAACAAGTCACTCAGCCACAACAACTGTGGGCGCTGTTCGATCGGTGACCTGCACCAGCGGCACATTGAGTGTCCTGGTTCATTTGCCTGCCGGTTCTGCAAGTTTCAACGTCACTGCAACATCCACCAAGAACAGCATCAACAGCAGTTCCAGTGCAGTGACATTCACCCGCACAGCATTCACATGTCCGGAGGGTTACGTTGGTGTTCCAGGCAGCGGAGTTGCTGGCCTTGGCAACGCCAGCGCAACGAATTCCCACACAAGTTGGTGGTTGAATACCAGCACAGATTTCTGCGTGATGAAATATCCGGCGAAGAATAAACACAGTTCCACGTATGCAACAAGCACGATGGGAGGAACACCCTGGGTTAGTATTCCTCGCGGCACCGACGAAAATACGGTTGGCGGTGCAATGAAAGCCTGCAAAGATGCCGGAGCTGGTTACCGCCTCATTTCTAACACTCATTGGCAAACCGTGGCGCGCAATGCTGAAAGTGTAGCCGCCAACTGGAGTGGAAACGCCGTTGGCAGCGGGGTGATGGCGCGCGGGCACACCGACAATTCGCCGTCATTCGCTCTTGAAAACGCCGCAGACAACGATCCGTACTTCGGCACAGGAAATTCAGGCGCAGCATGGAACACGCTCGGTGCAACGCCCGCAGCGGGAACTGAACAAAAACGCACCCAAACCCTCAGCAACGGCGACGTGGTTTGGGATTTTGGTGGACATGTGTGGCAGTGGGCGAGTGATGACTACAGCGCTCTGGGTTTGAGCCCCACGATTGCGCAAAACTGGGACGAGTTCAGTAACACCACTAATTTTCCAACCGTAGCACCAGCAGTCAATCGGCTGCTCTTTGCACCCCTGGGATTATACACTTCCGCTCAAAATATAGGCAAAATGTATGGTGGGTCCGCCGGCGCGGTGCTTCGTGGTGCCTACTGGGGCTACGGCGCGAGCGCTGGCTTGTTCGCGGCTAATCTGGACCCTAGCGCCTCGTACTCGTACTACTACGTTGGGTTTCGCTGCGTTTTCCTGCCCTAAGCACCCCGCCCGGGGTGCGGCTCCTTTGAATTCTTGACCCTTGGTTTCTTGGTCTTTGGTCCTTGGACAGGGCTCGCGGGTTGGGGCGTAGACGCTCGACGTGGGAAAACGAAAGAGCCCGCCGCAGGCGCAGCAGCAATTTCCGAAAAAAAGCCTCAAGAGCAGACCGTGTTTCAGAAAATTTCCGGAAATTTTCCGGAAATTTTCTGAATGTTTCCGGAAAGCGCGGCAGTAGAGTGCAGTTTTCGGAAAAATCATGAGCTCTTTCGGAAAAATTTCCGAACGTTTCCGAAAAGCACTCAAATGCGGTTCTCGTTTCGGAAAAAGTTTTTCCCAGGGGCGGTGGCAAGCTTGAAAACTCAGTTGGCCGATGTCAGATTAGCGCGTCAGCTTGCGCCGGGCTGAGCAGACGAGCCCAAAGAGAGCCCAGGGCTGAAAAGTCTGTGGCAATTGTGGTTGTCGTGACAAGAGTTTTTTAGGAGTGTGATTGTGAACGCACCACGCATGCCAATAGGCATTTCAAGTTTTGAAATGCTCCGCGAGGATGGTTTTTATTACGTTGATAAGAGCCAGTTTGTTGTCGAAATTGCGGAGTCGGTGTCGGCCATTCTCCTTCTTCCCCGCCCACGACGATTCGGTAAAACCCTCAACATGACCATGCTTCAGGCGTGGTATGAGTGTCGGCCCGACGGCAGTAACGTCACTCATTTGTTCGAGGGACTGCGTGCAGCCACCACAGAAGGTCGCCACCAACCACGCAAGGGCAAGCTGCCGGTCATTTTTTTAACTTTTAAGGATATTAAAAAGTCGAGTTGGGAAGAGACTCGTGATGAGGTCGCGCATTTGGTCGCGGCCGAAGTGAGACGCCTTTCCCCTTGGTTCGAGAAAGCAAACATCCACGAAGAAACTCGTTTAGAATTAGAGGCACTGAGCTCAGGCGAATCTAAGGACGCTCTTTTGAACCAGTCCCTGAAAATTCTCACTGAATCCCTCCATATTGTCTCCGGCGAGCGCCCCTTGTTGCTCATTGATGAGTACGATGCACCCATCCACGCCGCCCTGACACATGGATTTTTCAAGGAGGCGGTTGAGTTTTTCCGTAATTTTCTTTCGGCTGGATTGAAGGACAACAAACATCTTTGGAAGGGTGTGCTCACAGGAATTTTACGGGTGAGCAAGGAAAATATTTTTTCTGGATTGAACAACATCACTGTAAATTCGCTTGCGGAAAGTCGCTTTGAAACCTGTTTTGGCTTGCTCGAGAGCGAGGTTGAAACGTGTCTGCGGGACTGTGGAATTGAATTTTCGATGGATGAGGTTCGCAGTTGGTATAACGGCTACTTATTTGGACGGCAAACAATTTATAACCCGTGGAGCGTCATCCGTTACGCCTCTGAACCAGAGGCAGGACTTCTGCCCTATTGGGTCAACACCGCAAGCAACGACATCGTTGGCACTGCAATCTCCAACTCCGATAACATTCTTCGCGCCGAGCTGGAAGATTTGTTGGCAGGTGGCGAAATTGAAAAAGAGATCGACAACTACATTACCTTTGAGCCGAACAGCCTGCGACCGACGGATGTGTGGAGCTTTTTGCTTTTCACGGGGTACCTAAAACTCAGTCGCCCCGTTGAAAATCGCGAAGGCAAGCTGTTTGGTTTCTTGTCGATCCCTAATCGCGAAGTGCGTGTAGCGTTTGTGCAACTTGTGGAAAAATGGTGCCGCAGTCATTTTTCGTCGAGCGAAACCGTGAAGACCATGTTGAAGGCTTTTGTGGATGGAAAAGAAGAAATTTTTGAACGCCATTTTTCGCGGATGGTGCGCGAGACTCTAAGTTTTCATGACGTATATGAAGAGCATGCTGAATCTTTTTATCACGCCTTTGTCGTTGGCTTGCTGGTAAACTTGCAGGGCACCCACACTGTACGCAGCAACCGCGAAAGTGGATATGGCCGCTACGATGTGATGCTGATTCCCAAAGACCCGATCCGCCAAGCGGGAGTGGTGGTGGAGTTCAAAACCCTGCGCAAAAAGGAAACTCCAGAGGAAGCCCTCACTGCGGCGCGCGCTCAAATCGACGAGAAAAAATACGTTTCGGAATTGCAGAGCCTGGGCTGCACGCGCATCACAACATGGGCTATCGCCTTTCGAGGCAAAGAAGTGTTCATGAACGTGCAGCAAGTTTGAAATTGAAGGAAGAGTTACTGGAGATCGCGCGTGTCGAAGAAGAAGGGGAAAGAAATCTCAGTTGCAGATGTGGCTGATTTCTTAAAGGTAACAGAGCGCACAGTCATCAATTTGATTCGCTCAAAGCAACTCAAAGCTGCGAAGGTAGGCAAGCGTTGGTTTGTGGATGAACTTTCAGTTCGGAATCTTTCGGCGGGAGCTGAACTCGACGTCAAGGTGTCCGAACGAGAACTTGAACCCGTCGTTCTGGAATTATCCGAGAAGCGACGACCCCGCTCCGGTCTGCAAGGCTTGAGCTGTTACAAAATCGCATGTGAAATTTTTTCTGCACCAAGTTGGAAGCGTGTCAGCGAAGATGCATTGTCTGAGACGTTTCCCCTGATTTCCGGAGTTTTGTTGGCATCCCAAGTTGCAATACTGCAAATGAGAATCATAGAGGCTTTGGGTGCTGGATATCACCTATTCGGAAACGCAAAGGTAGCCCATTATGGCCACGCCCGTGCAGCCACGGGGAGCTTACTGGCATTGCTTTCTGCGCATCCAAAAACTGCAACGCTGCTTGAGTCGGAGTGCAATGCACTGGAAGCGAAACTTTTACCCGCTTTGGTTGCGCTGCAAAGAACGGCCGAACAAAGAACTCATTCTCGGCGTGCGCCTCCATGAACAACCTTCAGGCAACGAAGGTGTATTCAGATGCATATGCGATGGCACTGTTGATTTTCCAGCGCACAAAATCCATCCCAAAGGCGCAACGCCCAACGCTAGGCCGGAGTATTGAGGAGGCGACCTTGGAGCTACTCACAGCGCTCCGAGCAGCCAGTGTTGCAGAATCGCATTCGCAAAAAAAACACCATTGCTTACGCGCATCCGATGCGCTCGATCGCCTTCGGATTTTTGCTCAACTACTCAAAGACCTCAATTGTTTCTCAGAGAACGGCTACTTCGAAATCTCCGAGCAGTCGGCCGAGGTTGGGCGGCAGTTGGGCGGTTGGCTTAAAGTCTTGAAGACATAAATGAGCTCAGACAGGAAAAATATATTGGCAGCAAAAATAAATCCGCCGACTTCGCTCCTTGAGCAAGTTGCATCGGTCCAAAATTTGAATGCAGCTTGGCGTGAGTGTTCCCGGGGAAAGCGAACAAAAGCAGGCTATCAGAAATTCCTCTTTCGCAGAGGTGAACGCTTGGTTGGGTTGCGTAAACAACTTCTGGATGGAACATTCTGTTGGAAAGGCTACCGCGAATTTGTTGTCAAAGATCCTAAGGCAAGGGTCATCATGGCTGCTCCGTTCTCGGATAGAGTCGTGCACCACGCTATTCACCGCGTGCTTGTTCCAATACTTGATCCACATATGTCAAATGCCTCGTTTGCGTGCCGGCGGCGGCGGGGAACGAGCGGCGCAGTTGTCGCTCTGTTCAAACATTTGCAGACGCTCGGTGAGCGCAGATACGTCGTGAAACTTGATGTTGAAAAATTCTTCGCAAGTATCTCGCATGAAATTTTGTTGAAGCAACTCTTTGGCGGGTTTTCTGATGCAGAGAAAGAGCATTTTATCGGCGCATTAAATGACCAGAGCCTTTTACCACTCGTGAGTGAGCTGGTGTGCAAGAGCCATCCGATTTTGGGTGCGCTCGAAAAGGGAATTCCAATTGGCAATCTCACAAGCCAATTATTTGCAAATTGGACACTGACTCCTGCAGACCATTTTATTGAAAAAAATTATCCGCAGGTGCGGCATTTTCGCTACATGGATGACCTTGTTATCGTTGCAACACAAAAAAAGGACGCCCTTGATTGCGCACACGCAACGGTTGACTTTGTTCGTAAAGCACTTGCCCTTGAAATTCCCTTCAGCAAATTCATACCGCTTGCCGCCGATCCCGTTCCGTTTTTGGGGTATGTTTTGAATCATGACGGTTATCGCATTTTGGCTCGCAACCGCCGGCGTTTCGCAAAGCACCTGCGCAGGCTGCAGCGTCGCGGATGTCGCGATAGTCTTGTGGCACGCTCAGTTGAATCGCATCGAGCCTGGGCGTGCGTTCCCGAACGTGTTAAACCAAAAGTGTGGTGAAGGCTCTCCATGGTGTGGGTCCGCCGGCGCGGTGCTTCGTGGTGACAACTGGAACAACGACACGAACGCTGGCTTGTTCACGGCTAATCTGAACAATAGCGCATCGAACTCGAACAACAACATTGGGTTTCGCTGCGTTTTCCTGCGGGGCGTGGAGCTAGACTTGAGCAAGGTGGCTAGCATTGGCTGTTCGATGCGTTCGGAACTGAAGCGGGAGTGCTGTGGGCGATGTTCACGGCGGCTTGCGTTGGCTCTGAATGCGCAGCCATAGGTCTTGAAAACTCAAGGCACTGCGGCCTTCATCCGGGGCTGACTGCATCGGTGGCGCGGTAGCATGACGCGTCGTGCCACCGATGTGGGGTCCGAATCTTTGATGCCATTTTCTGTCTCATTCTGACACACCATAACCCCCTTAAACCCCCACTTTTCGTGTTCCAAATTTGCACACTTCACAGATCGAAATTCTGAACTCAAAGTCCTCGTTGGCTTGAACCCGTCTCGCAGCAAAGGCCAACACCCGGCGCCTCGGGAGAGGAATATGAATCCAGTTTTTCAGTTAACATTTCTTCCCAAGATTCCTCCGCTCAGGTCGCCTCTGCATCCTTCGCTGCGACCGAAGGAAGTGTGTGCCGTAGCACGTAGCATCCAGGAAAGGAGGTAAATAACCGAGGAGCTGCGCTTGAATGTGCAAAATTGATGGAGGAAGGCCCTCCGGTATCGGCTTACAGTGGCGGGTACCAAACCACCCAATGCGGCTTTGGTCAAAAGCCAAGGTCGTGAGCAATTGTGGAAAAGTCGGTGTTAAAGCCGGCAGGTGTAAATGTAGAAGGTGAACGCAAGTGAACCGTCGATGACCGCGCCGAGAGGTCGAAAGCGATGCTGAAACCAGAGACGACTTCCTTCTCTGGGATAAATCTACCGGCCAACTGTTTATTGGGTAGATAGCATCCGGCGTAGAGACGGCACGAGCTACATTTGGGCGATTTTGCGCAACTACGGGAATCATTTGTTGGGGTGTTAAGCCAAAAGGCACAAGACGCGCGGCAGAGATGTTGGCGAATCTCTTTATGCATTATGCTTTTGATATGTGCATGAAACGCAGCTTTCCGGAGCTCCCGTGGTGCCGCTATGCGGATGATGGATTGTGCGGGAGCAGATGCCGACTACGGGTGGCCGGACTAAAAGATGGCCCCTTCCACATTCGAAAAAAAATCAAGCAAAAATACGGACACCGGAAAACGCAAACGCAGGATGCAGAGGGCTGGCCGAGGTGGCTTTTACGGGCGGACTCAGGGCACAGTTTGTTTGGCACTGGATGTAGGCATCGTCTTTTTTATTCGAACCCGATGGCGACCTTAGCGCAAAAAAAGAAGACAATTCGTCTTCTCGCCAGACAATTGGGAGATTTAAGTCTCGATCTATTCTGAGATGTTCGAATTGGCAATCGGGGGTATAGGAATTTCGAGGGCGTTTTTTAAATACACACGTGGCTGTCGAGAATCTTGTGAAACGCTCCTAACCTGAAGTAAGCACGCTGCGCAGGGAGTGCTTTGCGCGCCAGAACCTGAATATATCCAATTAAGCTTTCAGAACGGCGTCTGGGCCGGTTCGACAAACTCGGCGACGTGATGCCACTTGCCACCCACTTGTAGGGCGCTTTCTTCGGACGTTGTCCAAGTCAGTTCAGGAATACCCAGGCAGGAAAGATTGGCAGCGACGTCTGGGTTCACACGGATGCGCATGCGCTCCACAACGGGGGCAAGAACGGCCGGCTTGCTCGGCTTTGCCTCGGAAACTTCGAGGAGCGGAGCGCCGGGGCGAGCCAAATAAACATCGCCGCCAGTCTCAAGATTGAATGCAGACACTGGATGGATAAACCATCCAGTTCCTATAAGTTGATTTGGAAATGTTTTCATTGAAGGAACAACAACGCCAAAATGATGCACGCCCGGTCCACGCTTTTTCAATGCGCGTTGATACGATCCCGGACCCGATGGCTGCATCAAGAGCAGGCGTGAACTGCGACCTGATTCACCAACATAGGATTCGATGGTTGCGGGGAAACTCTGGATTTCCTGGACGGCAAATCCCAAAGAAGCGGATGCCGCGCGCGAAGCTTCTAGGTTGTGCACGAGCAGTGCTACGTGATCGAGAAGAGGTGTGTTGACGACGGTCGCAAGATCGATCTTTTTAACAATACTCCGCAAGAATACCTCTAGTTCCGGTTCAGACGGACTCTTCTGTACGACAACGAAATCAATCTTTTCGTCGCAGTGTTCTTGGAAGGCTACCGTCAGACGATGGGAAAGATCAAAGCGTTCCTGGGGGGAAGCGTCATGCTTAATAAGGATGTCGATATCGCCGCCGCGGCCATCGATATCCGTGCGGGATCCAAAAAGCCATGATGTTGCCTGCGCCGGAATGAGTGGGAAGACTTTTGTAAGCGCAAAGCGCTCTAGGCGGTCAAGTCGGAACATGTTTTCTATCCAGGCTATGCAACATAAAGGCCGCACATTTGGTTATTGAGAGATCGATTTCTGAACGGAAGCGATCTTTTATTGTATTGAGCATAGCAACGAGTTGTTCTGGTAAATAGTCGTGGGCAATACGATTTCGAAAATCACGCATTTCCATCCAGAGTTCCACTGAAGTCACAAGACCAATCTTTTGCATGCATGAGAGTCGGTCGCGGAGTGATTCGGACTTTTTGCCAAACTGGTGGAGTTCTACGCTTCGAAAAAAACTATTGAGTGCAATTTCAACAAGACGTTCAAAACGACTTGCGAGCGCATCGTAAGGCTCCATGGCAATAGAGTCATTCAGCATAGATTTTACC
>CAIZJW010000074.1 GCA_903933385.1 uncultured Silvanigrella sp.
CGTAAGGCTCCATGGCAATAGAGTCATTCAGCATAGATTTTACCAGCGGCGGCAAACGAGTGAGTGAGTCACTTACCCGCGCATACGAGCTTAGAAGCCTTTCGTAGTCAATCTGAAGGGGGTTCATTAATCACCAAAGTTGTTATGTAGATTCATGTAGTTCTATTTGCCAGATCTCTGGAAGTCAATCGTGCCGCGCGGGACAACGTGAACAGCGCGAGGAACGAGAAGGGTTAGGTTTCAAGGGCATTGACAGGGGATTCATCTGAGTGTGCTCAAAAGTCTCCAGGTCAACGAAGGCACTTAGGCGAAATCAAGGCAATTTCGCATCGAGTCCTTCCCGAAAAATGCTCCCTAATCGGTGACGAAGAATCCATCTTTTGCAGATTTGATTGTCGGGATGTTTGCTTAAAGGAGCTTCGTTTCGGGGACACATCCCCAAATTTCCACTCATTCTACAGGGCAGGGGGTGTAAGTGGCAAGTAGCCTGTTTTACCCATGCTTTGTTTGATGCCTTTGCTGGCAGAGAAAGCTCGGCATTGATTCGATTGCTCGATGCCGAGCCAACCACTTGTCTCGAGAATAAATTAAGAAAGATGCACAACGAGAGCGCAACTTCATCGGTTCGAATACATGAATAATATGTCGACCAGCCTTTGCTTGGAGCATCATCGGTGAAGCCTTTGAAAACAAATGGAATCGATGAATCAAAGGTCAGAGACTCAAGGAAGGTAAACGCAACGAAAGCCAACATAAATTGATGGATCCGTTGCCGGTTGCTGTATGTGATGTTGCGCTGCTGTCGCACGTTCCTATGAGCATTGGTTTTAGTCCTGCTACCTGAGACGAGGTCAAGCTCGGTGGGAGGAAAGAAAGCTTTCGAGGTTTATTATTCAATGATTTAATTCTTTTACTCATGCTCCCGACCAATCGTTGTTATTGCTGCAATCAAGCACCTGCCAAGAGACTGCTGGTGCAATCGGAGGGGCTTGATTCTTGTCTCTTGCGCAGGAAGAAGAGATACTCCTTGGCAATCTCCAGTCTACGCATTGAGTGTAGCTATAAACTAAGGAAGGCTTCATTATGCTGAAGGCTTTGTTGTTTTCGATTTTATCTGTCGCAATATCTTTCACTTCTTTTGCGGCCGTTCAGCCCGCAAAAACGGGTGAACTGGAAATTCTACAGCAGCGTCTCAAACGGAACCGTGCAACTTGGGTTGCCGGGCGCACGGCTGTCTCTGATCTCTCTCGAGCAGAGCGTGTTGTTTTGCTGGGCGCGTCACTTGCTGAGGTTCGAACCGATGGCGATTACGGACGCCGAACAAAGGTTCTTGAAGATGCGCTCCCCGAAGTGTTTGATTGGCGCGACCGCGATGGCAAAAACTATGTGACCCCTGTTAAAAATCAGGGACGCTGTGGAAGTTGTGTGGCATTTGCTGCAGCGTCTACCCTTGAAACGCAAATGAATATTGCGACTGATTCCGTTCAGCACGTTTGGGGTTTTTCACCTCAGCACCTCTTTTCTTGCGGTGGGGGATCGTGCAACGCAGGATGGTTTCCCGGTTCTGCCGTAGATTTTCTTGTGGATGATGGTGTGCCCGAAGAGGCCTGTTTTCCTTACACGAGCGGCGCTGTTGGCAGTGATGTTGCATGCAAGAAAACTTGCAAAGATTCGAAGGTACGCAGCACAAAAACACTCCTACGCACTCGCAGCAAGCGTTTCCGTGGAGCAAGTGTCGATGACGTCAAGAGAGCTCTTATTGCTGGTCCGCTGATAACATCTATGCGCGTGTACGATGATTTTTACTCATACAAAGCTGGCATCTACAAACACCAAGAGGGAGCTCTCTTGGGTGGTCACGCAGTTATGATTGTAGGGTGGAATAATTCTGAGCAGGCATGGATTGCTCGCAACAGCTGGGGAACCGACTGGGGAGAAGCGGGTGATTTCCGGATTGCCTGGGATGATATCAGCGGTGTGGGTGGCTCTTATTACGGGGTTGAGGCTTCCGAAGGCTTTGCTGCGGTTGTTTTGGAGGGGGTGAGAGATGCGCAAACCATCCGGCAGCCTCTCACAATGAAAATGCGTCTTCACAATGTCACTGCTGCTTCGGGCGTGTTGGAAGTTGTCGGAACAGGCAAAACTCTGATTTCAAAACCGTTTAATAGTTCCGGCGAATTGATTTTCGATCCAGCTGAATTTGCCGATGGAATTTATACAATCCAAATTCGCGTTGAAACCTCAGACTCACCTGCGCAGCAAAGAGTGTCTCAGGCGCGTCTTGTTTACGTGCGTAATTCCGCACCTTCTGCGACCATTAAAATAGAACGTATGAAAGCTAATATGAACGTTTGGGAAACGATTGTTCCTCATTTTGTTGTGACCAGTCGGCCGGTTCCGCTTGCTCACGTTCAATATAGGCTTTTGAATGCACGCGGCAATGAGGTGCGATTGCGCAAAACCGAACACACGGCAGATCGCGTGGCAATGAGCTTAAGTCCCCGTGGGCTCGTGCCAGGTCCTCACGTCATCATTGCTGAAGCTGTTTCAGATGAAGGTGTCGTTCTGGCCTCAGACCGACTCGAGTTCAACATCACGGAGAAGTGATTGAGGACTCGAGTCAATATTAGCGCTGAATTGACTCATCCAACACAAGATTTTTCTCGTGTTCAAGATTGGGCAGCTTTATTTCTTCGCGACTCGGCATTTGGGTTGTCTTGTCAAGGGGGCGATCGGCTGGATAAACAGGAGGCAAATCCCGATAACGAATCAATCCACGCGAATTTAAAGCTCCATGGACAATCACGGGATAAGTTTCATTGATTTTCGTGAAGATCACCGGAATCGCTCTCAGGCCACCATATCGAAGTGTGCTATCAAATACCTTGAAGAGTTCATTCGTGCAGTTCCGCCAGAGCGTGTGATAAGTTGATAGCATACCCTTTTCAGTCGCACGCCTTACATATGCAGGAAGAATAAGTTGCTTTTCATCTTCTGTGAGATCCAATGGCCACTGTTCCACGCTATGTTTCAGCGTGAGCACCATCCATTTGTATTTGTCGGCCATTGAAGTAATTCGGTATGCAGTTAGATACTCGTCTTTCATTCCTTTGATAAGATCGTACTTCCAACCTTTCTGTCCAATAGCTTCTGTGCTCAAGGCAAATTCATGCAGAAAAATCTGTTTGGTTGGATCCAATTGGTCTGTGAGGCGCACAGGAGATTCTTTTTTGAACTTCAAACGGATCTGCGTGTGTGCTGCCGGAACAGGGGCGGGAAAGCGCTCCATTTGAAAGATGACGTCTTCGACGCCATTGTTTGGAAATTCCGCCAGCCAAAATGAACCATTGTGGCCGACATTGGCGACTCGGATAATATCTTTATCGAGAGCAGAGGCTTCTGTGACTTGGATAACCGAACGCGCCTGGGTCGTGTCTGCGCATTCACCTTTGTGACTTCCAGCGGGTAAGAGGGCCTTTGACTCGTATTTGTCGCCGAGAAAGGTGCATGTCTCAGAAGTAGACACTGTAGACGCTGTTTGCGATTCTCCGGCCCGCTGCAACGCTCCACCGCAGGAGACTTGTGTCAATGATAAGGCAGCAAGATAGCTTATTTTATTTAACAGTGTAGGCATAATTAAATTCACCCCCAAAAGCTAACCAGCAGTTCGCCCGATACCCTGTAGCGACTGGAGCAAATTGCGTGCCTCATTAGAATTTTTCACACGCATGCAGGGGCCTCAAGGCGAAGGTGTTGAAAACCACGGATGCATTCTTGAAGTCATTCCTTTTAAGCGCTTCGTAACAACGAATCTGTTTCACAAAGGACTCCGCCCTGCCAAAATACTGGAACCCGATTTCCCCACCGTCATTGAGATTGATTTTGCCGGCGAGAACGGTTTACCAAAATATCGTGCGATAATTCGTCATCTTTCCAATGAGCACAAACTCCGCCATGAAGCCATGGGCTTTCCTCAGGGGTGGGACATGGCGTTGAATCAGCTCGAAGGAGAATTTGGGCTCTCATCTGCTTCGAGGTGACAAGCCCAGCATTAAAAGAGAGTTATGGGGAGTGAATTCTATGGAGCATTTTTTTGCAAAAAATTAAATCTTTACAGAAGAGTCTTAAGTCAGCGGCTAATCACCAAACAAAGGAATGGTGCGATAACTATTTAAAACACGTTATTCCATTTCGAGGAGTTAAAACTCCTCATGTTGTTGACCTTGTGAAAGAATGGATCACTCGCGAGAATATTTCTGAGCTTGATTTTTCAGAGCAATTGTCAATCGCTGTCAGATTGATTCAGGAAAATCATGCGGAAGATAAATTTGCAGGAATTCTTCTCATCGAGAAAAATCTCGTCGAAAAAATAGAATTCGATGAGATTTTCATTCGTATTGAAAAACTTTTTCTCGAAGGAGCATTCAACAATTGGTCTACAACCGACGGGTTGAACGTTCGAGTGTTGTCGCCCTTAATTCATCGGCACGGAAAAAAAGCAGTGAGAAAATTTTCATCGTGGGCAGACAGAGATGATATTTGGCAGCGCCGTTCTTCAATTGTGAGCTTGCGCGCATGTGTCAATGCGCCGGAGTATTTCCCAGTCATACAGAAAGTCATTAAACAGCTTTCGAAATCTCAAGAACGTTTTATTCAGACCGGAATTGGTTGGCTCATCGCTGACCTTTCAAAAAAACACCCACTCGAAGCCGAGATGCTTGTGGAAAAATATTTTGATAAACTTTCAATGGAAGTGATTCGCAGGCACACAAAGTATCTGAGATTTCACAAACAATACATAGAAAGGCGCAGGCGTCGGGTTTAAGCTTCTCGCCTTCAAAGGACGGATTCTACAGAAAGTTCTGGGCAGATTTGCGGCGGCCAAACTCCGCGCAAAAAGCTTATTGTCCTAGATGAATATTTTCCCTTTTTCATAAAGAGACTTTGAATCAAATCGCTCGAACTGAGAGGTTCAAGATATGCATGCACGGTCATACTGCACTGCATGATGGTAATTATCTCTGAATAAATCATTGGAAGGAGTCGATATGACTGAATCAAAACGTACAGAATCAAATCGCCCTGAAGAAAAAGAGTGGTCTGAAATTAGAAATGAAATTCTTAAAAAGGTTGAGGATTTTACCGACCAGCAGATAGAAAAGGTGAGGGCAGCTATTCATAAGAAGACAGAGCCAAAAGCCGAGGAAGCGCATGCAGACAAAGCACTTTCGGAGAGAAAAAAGGAGATGGAAATCGAAGGCGGTCGTTCGGTTGATGACAAGACACATGGCAAAAAGCATCATATTAAAAGTGCTTGACCTGCCGGTGAGGCAGGCAGGCGCCTCGACGCTCGTTCTGTGCTTTTGAATCAAAATTTAGATTCGGTCTGAATTCATCTTCGGCACCGGAATGTCTTGGCCAGGAGTGACTCGCAATCTGGCCAAGACAATCAATTTAGAACGCTTTATGTCAGAGTTTAGTTGCATTCAATGAGAGCTTCATAAGAGGTCTCGCCCGTGCAAATGCAACTAGCACCGCGTTCGGATGTCGCTCAGAAACAATCTTATTTTGCTTTTTGGCTGATTGCTCGTAGATTTCGGGCCGCCCGCTGTAATCTTTTATGAAGTTTGACCCCTTCCACTTTGAACACAGTGGCTGCAGTAGTCGTAAGAAAAGAGTAGAGATTTGAAGTGGTTAAAAAAATAACTCTGTGTTGAAAAATGTCTATGTTTCGCTGCGCAAGATTTGTCCTTTTTTAAAAATTCATGAAAAAAATCTTCCTTTCAAAACTTTGTCATTGATCGTTCGAAACTTAAGAGCATTGTTTTAGATGAAGTGTACTTTTTAGAACAGAGGAATCAGCGAATGTTGAAATTTAAGCAGGGAAGTAAATTGAGAATTGCTACCTTGTTTCTCAGTACAGGCCTTATCGCTGCAGGAGCCGGTGCTTGTAAATCTCGATATTTCAATAAAGCAGGCACAAAAGGCAATAAACTGGACGAACAATTCGCTTTGGGAGTCTCCGAACAAGAGTTTGATCTGCTGAAGCAAAATGGATTTTCTAAAGAATTTGCAGAGTGCGCAGCGGAACTGGGAGCTTTACCTGATTTTAGTTGTGGTGAGAATGACCTAGATGTGACGCCGGACAAGCGAACACCTGAGGTTGTGGATAAACCTTACACGCGTTCCATTGAACAGTTTGTCGGCCACGTGGGGGCAAGCCACGATTCTAACTATCAAGTGCTGCAAAACGAGGGTGATTGTGCGAACCCGGCGCAATTGGGTGGCGGCACGAGATGTTACCCCAACAGTCGTGTCGGCACGCTGCCATCTTTTGATCGCGAAGGGAAGTTTATCCCGCACGTAAAAACAGGATTTATTTGCCGTCGTTATCACACGCTGCCTAAGACTCCCTTTCTGGTCTACAGCGATATTGCAGTGGTTCAAACCAACATTAAAACCGGCAGAACGTGTTTCTATCAGTTCCTGCGCACGTCAATCGAAGAGAGAAACCCAAGCCCTTTTAAGTGGGAAAATCTGGAGAGCCTTAAAAGCTCAGACTCCGCTATTGTTGCGCAGGGGATTGCTGGGCTTAAGGCTGGTAGTAATTTCTTCCACCCAGGAGGCTCCAACTGTACGAGCTGTCACGATTCAGATCCCATCATCCACACACGGCATGTTGAGTCGGTTCTTGTGGATGGCAAGGAAGTGGGGCGCCCGATTTTGCCAAAAATCAATTGGGGTTTGAAGTCGAATTATCAACTTGTCTATTCCCCAAAATCAACAGTCTCAAGGCACATCATGGTAAAAAAGGATCCAAAGGTGAATGATGGCCGCGATGCATGCACGTCGTGTCACAAAATGGGCACGCAAACCTGCGAACACCTTCTGTCGGAGACTCGATTCCCACAGTATTTCGGTGATTTTTTGGACGATCACAAAAAACTCTCGAAGAGTCGATTTGACACTGGAATGGCTGCACTGAAGGCATGCTGCACACAGGTCAGAGCGGGCTCGGGAACGGTAGGCAGTGAATTCACTGCGCAGACGTCAACGAATATCCAAGTGAGTTGCCAATTAGAAAGCCTTCCAAAAACTGCACCCGTCAGCGCACCTGTTGATACGCCGCGAGTAAATATGGATTAATTGATTGCAGGCGTGCGTGGAGTTTTTTCGATTTACGGCGCGGCAGTGAGAACATCTTCGTAGAATGCGCCGAACCTGAGCTCAGGGTCGGCGATTTGAATTTCAAGGACCCACCGATCGGGGGATGGTGTGGCGTCGCAGGATGCAAGGTCACCTTGCCAGTGCACGCTATGCGGAAAATCGGCGACACGGTGGCCACGGACATAGTTTGGAATTGATCGCCAACCCATCTTAGCAGCCATCTGACTTGCGAAAGCATATAATTGTGCACCGCTGAGCTTTTGTTCGCGCCATGCCTGTTCAGTTTCGGAAAAAACTTTTTTTACATCCTGCACAATTCGCAGATATTCATCATTATGACCCATAACAATCGTTGTTCCACCATCACCTTCGTGGCCATAAAACACAGGGCCAACATCCACTGTGACAATATCGGATTCTCCTAAAACAGCATCCAGTTCGAGGGGGTCCTCATAGCCGAGAATTGTGTTTTTTCCGAAGCGCACAAACGTCTGATGCCAAAGTTTAGTTGCGCCGAGCGAGGTCATAATTGAATTGCATAGCTTAATCGATTCTCGGCATGTCATGCCGGAACGGATTTGCTCGGCAAAAAGACGCAGTGCATCCTGAGTCAATGTGCGTGACTGGTGAAATGACTCAGAATTGAAATGAGCGCCAACAGCATCATATTGCGGATTCATATTGAAACTCCGTTAAATTTCATGACGACCTGCACATAAACAGGCCGAAAAGGTTTTTTCAAGGACTTTATTCCTTAAGGAACTATTCAGCCAGGTTTTCTGCCTACACAGCGTATAGGATGATAGAAAAACACTGTGTCTTTATTGTTCTTAAGCTCGTCAAAGGCTGTTTGAACTTCCATTTCTGTGGGTATGAGTTGCCCGCCCTTTGCAGATTTAACAAGCGCAGGCAACGCGCTCAGCATTAAGGTCTGCCAGTAGTTCAACATCGCATCACGTTCACGCGGTTTATCTGCGGCATAGAAAAAAACGACAGGTTGCGACTGGATTTCGACAAATCCGGCTTTGTGCAACAGATTTGGTAACTGAAGACCGACATCAGGGTTGCCAAGCATCTCGCGCTGGAGTTGATTGAGTGCATTCCAATAGTCTCCAAGAACTGGTTTACTGGGCATGATCTGCAGACTCGAATTAAAAACTTCTGTGACCCAAATGGTCGCTCCTGGCTTAAGAAGCCGAAAAGCTTCCTGGACAATGTCTTGCGGATGAGATGAGTGCTCAAGAATCCAGCAAAGATAGGCGAGATCAAAAGTTTCAGCATCCAAACCTGTCGCTGCAGCATCAGCACACAAAAGCGTCACTTGCCCTTGTTCAATTCGAGGCCCTAAAACAGTGCGCGCCACGTTTAGCTGGGCCGGAGAGTGGTCGACACTCACGACTCTAACGCTCGGGTCCACGGAACAGATATGACGGGTTTGAGCGCCAACTCCGCATCCTAATTCAATGACTTTATCGCGAGGCTTCGGCAAGGGGCCTGTGGAAAAAATCGTCGGAGCAAGGAAATCCGCCTGAGCAAGAAGCCGCTGCTGCTCTTCGGTCGAAAAGCCATGCAAATAGCGTTCTTCGTCTGTGTCTCCAAATTCGTTGATGTTTTGATTGTTGTTTGCCATTTTCCCGCCATAGCGAATTTTTTTTTGAATTTTTCAAGATTTTTAATATAGGAGAATATCCAAAACGTCACCCACAACGATATCGTCCATGCGACCAGTAGGCAGTTCATTCGTTTGCAACCTTTCGATTCTTGGCGTGCGGAGCGACATCGTTACCTTGGTTTAGCTTGACGATGTCAGAGTGCTACTCTTGGATGATGCGCTGAATTCGTGGTGGATGACAACTCCGTTGCACTACAGGCCGAGAGCAGTCCCTGAATGAAAATCTCACGCGAAGTTGGAAGAGAACGCAGTTTTTTTAAACAATTTAACGCCTCGGCCCCAACCTTTTGTACCGCGGTGATGGCCTCCCCGACGCGATTGTTGCACAAATCATCAGTGTCCAACCGCAGCATGTACGTATTGGAGAATGAGTGGGGTACATTTTCGCACGTTCGCAAAACCGATCAATTCGAAGCCTACCCTATGATTCCTGTGTGTGAGCCGGCTCAAAAAAGCGAAATGAACGGATTCACTTTCTACATTTACAGGGACTACGATTTGTTTCGGATTTCAAATCCAGGCTGGCGCAACACTCAGGATTTAAAAGTTGCCAAGTGTAACCCGATTCAGATTATCCCAAACGCCACTGCATTTTAGAGGACCAATAGGTAAATATTTTCTCGCGAGTTGCAATTATTTAGTAGATATTGTTCGCACTCTTGAAGGTCTATGAATTTCATTAAAGAACGTGCATTCACAGTCTAAGTTGAAAAGGAAATGTTACGAAAAAATGTCGCAAAGGTAATAGAGGCAGTGATTCTTGAGCAACATGAATTGCTGCCTCCGCCATCCGTCAAGCTCCGTCCTGCACAGACTGCCGTTGGTCGCAGGCTACTTGGCGGCCCTGAATTTTAAACTGGCTCAGCGAATTCGTCGATCTTGAATTATGCGAATTAAAATTATAACAAGCGCGATAACAAGCAAAATATGAATTTACCCGCTCAACGTAAAAGATGAAACAAGTCCAAGAGTCCACAAAATAATTAACACAATTGAGATTGTCCAAAGCATAACGTCATCCGTATAGTCAACTGACGTAGGAACGGTGGCTTATTGAAAGGACTTTCTTTCAGGCTAGAGATCCTGTTCTAATATAAAAATAAAAGCTATTAGGTCTTTTTTGTGCATTAAACAGTGTCGTTTAATCTTAAAGAGATTCCAGAGTGAATTAAAACGTCGAGTCTTTTTTTTGAAAAAATTCCGAGGGCCGTTTGTGTGGATGGGGCTGCAGCAAATACCACGCCCCTCAAACCGCCTTGAGTTCAACGTCAGTGAGAAATGATTCTGTGTTCTTAGGGAACGCTAGTGCCAGCGCACTCATAAGCCCAGCGGTATTTTCAAAGGGAAACATGTGTCCGCCTCGGGGAACAACAAGCCAGCGCATGCGTGGAAAAAACTGATGGAAATAACGAATTGAAGCCGGATCGCAGATTTTACTTTGGTCGCCGGCAATGAGTTCAACCCGTACTATTTTTCGTTTGTTTGAATTCATTTTTAAAAAAAGAGGTGTGTGCAGTGCTGGTTGGCTTTCAAAGAGATCTGCTTCCCATTCGGGATCATGTCGCAACCGAAGTGCTCCATCGCTTTGTGTTTCAAAATTAGCATCAATGTAGTGATTGATATGTCGCTCGTCCCACTTACGGAAAAAAGGATTGCGCTTGAATGCGATCAACGCTTCACGGCGGGTGCGGAACAATCGTTTGCGTCGGCGTGCCGGACGACTCAAAGGGTGGATTCCGCGTTGTTTGAAAAGGCAGGCGGTGGCCCAGAGAAATGCGCTCGAAGGGGGAAGAAGTGGAATGTCGAGCAAGACGACATGTTCCACGTCGACTTCGCTTGCTGCGTAGAGAGACAACCATCCACCCAGGCTATGGCCTGCCAAACTCCACAGTCCCGGAAACTCTGCTTTGAGCTTGCTGAAAATAGTCTTGAGGTCATCACACAGTTTCCAGGGAATAGATTCAAGGCCGTCTTCATAAGCCTGTTTTGTTTCCAATGTGCTTTCGCCATGCCCACGGGCATCGAAAGTGAAAACATTCACAACGTGTTCTGTTGCCCAGCGTTGTAAAATTTCTTTGTAGGAGAGGGCAGCAATTCCTGTGGCATGCGCAAAAAGAACAGATCGTTCGGCCTGTCCCGATGTGGGTCCAAACTGGTAAATGTTGATTCCATCAATCAATAACGTTTTCATGCCTGCCTCTGGGGGATGCATCGGCAGATGAGGCTATATCTGAAGAGAAAATGTCCCCGTTTTGGCAGGGAAAACTCCGAAGTTTTACTAACAATCAGAAAAGAGGCGAACTTTTAGTTGCGTGCGCCCTGGCTATAGAGGGCTGCTGCGCAGAGTTTATAGAGAATTCTGGCACCTACATTGCCATCCCACTCATCACCCTTTCGGCCCGATGGAGCCACTTCGTTCAAGTCGAAGCCAACAATGGTTTTGCCGGAGAGTGCCAAAGCCTTGAGGAGATAGTTTGCCTGATGAAATGAAAGGCCTCCAGGAACAGGTGTACCTGTGGATGGGCAAAGAGAGGGCTCGAGTCCATCGATATCAAAACTGACGTAAACTTTCTTTGGCAGTTTCGAAATCATTTCGTTCGCTATTTTTGCGAATGCCTCACCTTTCATGAGCCGGTCGCGCAATTGACCATCGAAATAACAATCGATTTTAGGGTGCTCGGTTGCGAGCTTATATTCCTCATCACAAAAATCTCGGATACCAACTTGCACCAAGCGTGCAACACCGGGGATTTTATGAATGACGTTATTCATGATGCTCGCATGTGAATGCTCGAAACCTTCATAGGCTGATCGGAGGTCGGCATGCGCATCAATGTGGAATATTCCAAGCCCCGGATGCTTTTGCGCGACGGCTTGAATGCCACCAAATGACACGCTGTGATCGCCACCAACGAGTCCAACGATTTTGTTCTTCTGTAATTGTTTCAAGCAGCGCTCGAAAACGTGAGCATTGAGTGCATGTGAGATTTTGTTTGCTTTGGCCAATTTGTTCTGCAGCGCTTTGTTCTTACCTATGATTCCACCCTGAGCAATCACAGGCTTTGCAAATTGACAACCTTCTTTATTCAACGCGCGAATGCGTGCTGATTCTCGCTCCATGAAAACGCCGAACTCCCAAGGACGTGGGAGTCCGTGTTCTGCGAAATCCGCATCAAAGAGATCGAGCTGAGGGCTCGCATCAAGAATGGCTTTGGGGCCTTTAACAGTTCCGCGGCCGTAGCTCGTTGTCATTTCAAAGGGGACCGGCACGAGCACCAAATTCGATTCTTGCTCGGAGAATGGAAGGCCAAAGATGCTGCCGTCATTGGTTCCGGCACCATTTGGATTGAATTTTCGAATATCAGCTTTTTTCATGTGTGGCCTCCCAGAATCCCGGGTTTGCACCTCTCGGGAAGTGCTGTCAAGCCAGTGCCTCAACTCAGCTGATTGATTCGACGAATTCTGAGTGAAGTGCTTGTACCGCTGTGTTGAGTGCGGAGCGATCGACAAGACATGCCACTTTGATTTCTGAAGTTGTGACGAGAAGAATTTCTACGCCAGCAGTTGCAAGCGCTCTGAACATGCGTGCAGCAACTCCTGCGTGAACTCTCATTCCGACTCCAACGATGCTGACTTTGGCAACATTTTGGTTGACACGAACTTCCGCTCTTGGAGTCACAGATGAAATCACTTGGCGTGCTTGCGCAACGTCAGTGCCAGCAACTGTGAAGTGGACCATGAGGCCATCGCCACGAATTTCTTGATTTACAATGTCAACATTGATTCCTTGAGTTGCTAAAGCTCCAAACACATCGGCCAAAGTGGTGCGGGTGTGTGGCACAGGGCCCACGCTGAACCAGGCTTCATCGCTCGAATGTGCAACTCCGGTGACAAGCTCACCTTCAATTGCCTCGTTATCAGAAATCATTTCCGTTCCTTCGTCAGTGCTGAAAGTATTTTTAACGAAAAGTCGAATGCCCCATTTGGCTGCGAGATGCACACTCCGAATATGAAGAACTTTGCTTCCCTGACTCGCCATTTCTAGCATTTCTTCGTGGCGGATGCGGCGAATGATTCGAGCCTTCGGACACACCCTTGGATCGGCTGTAAAGACACCATCAACGTCGGTGTAAATGACACATTCTTTCGCTCCAATGCCTGCTGCAATCGCAACAGCTGAGGTGTCGGAGCCGCCCCGTCCAAGAGATGTGAAGCGTCCTTCCTGCGTGACTCCTTGAAAGCCTGCAATGATAGGAATCTCTCCCTTTTCAACGTGATGCATAATTGCCTCACGATTGACGGATTGAATCGTTGCTCGTGAGTGGAGGCCATCGGTTACAATACCTGCATGAGCAGCAAGCATTGGCACAGGAGTGAGTCCGCGTTTGCGCAATGCAAAACTCAGCAATGCAACTGAAACCTGCTCTCCACTTGCAACCAGCAAATCGTATTCAGGAGAATCAGTGTGGTCGGTAAAGTGCCTTGCCATACCAACGAGACGATTGGTTTCTCCAGCCATGGCAGATACAACAACAGCAGAGGGGAGTTTTTGAGCGCACAGCGATGCGACGTGTTCAATGCGCTCGAGCGAGCCCATGCTCGTTCCGCCAAATTTAAAAACTGGCCCGCAATCATGATTTTTTGATGTGAAGCTGCTCATGGATAATAACGATCCCTCGTGAGACGACTTTTCCATCTTCTAGAGCAGTCGGCTCAGGCTGACAAGCCTTTCAGGGTTCGATCGAGAACGGACTTATGATTTCAGTGTTTAAAGTGGCCTGCCTGTTACGGCCTTGTCTTTTAGCTTCATAGAGGGCTTTGTCTGCCATCTCTACTAGCATTTCCGCAGAAAAGTCGGCCACATATCCGTTGAATGTAGCAGCACCCACACTCACTGTGACAACCGGCGCGACAGAATTGTACTCATGACGAATACCAAGTTTCTCAATGCCTTTTAAAATACGATCAGCAATGACGAATGCGCCTTGAACGTCGGTTTCTGGGAGAACGATAGCAAACTCCTCACCGCCGTAGCGGGCCAACATGTCCCCAGGACGCTTAATTGTAGATTGCACCTCTTGTGCAAGTGTTCTCAAGCACAGATCACCTGCCGGATGTCCGTAGTGGTCGTTGTAGAGCTTGAAGTGGTCGACATCGAAGAGAAGAATCGAGATGGCTTTTTTACTTCTTTTTGCGCGTTTGAACTCCTGGTCTGTTGTTTGGTCAAAAGCGCGCCGGTTTGCAACGCCTGTGAGCGGATCGATGAGTGAGAGTTTCATTAATACCTGCGTTAAATCACGCAGCTGATTTGCAATTTCTGTGATCTCATTTTCGCGAGCCTTGCGCCTGTCGATCTCATGATTCAAGCGAAGACTTGCATGAATCCGTGCTTTAGTTTCGCCAAGGTTGAGCGGTTTTCGAATAAAATCATTCGCTCCATATGCATAGGCAGTGCGAATGTTTTGCTCAAAATCACTTTCTGAGGTGACAACAATGGGGATGTCTTTGTAGCGTAAATCTGACTTGAGGAGTCTGAGGAAATCAAGGGCAACTTCTCCTTCATCAACATCTATGATGAGAAGGGTTGCTTGCACCCTCACCGCTGGTCCGAGAGCTTGCACAAGGGTATCGCTCCCAAGGCCCATCATGCTTTTCAGCTGCGCTAATTGATTGGTTGTGAAGGCATCGAGATGGCCAGATTCTTCCAAGAGCGTTTTAAAACTCTTCAGGTTTTCTTCATCATGATCATAAACGACAATCGACATCTGCGCCCCCTTCTTTGTGGGTTTCGGAGAATACTCTGGGGAACTTGAGACAATAGTTTGGTTTGCTTGAGTTCAAGCCGTGGAAAGTTCAGAGATATCGTGGCATAGAAAGTCGTATCAGTGCTTTTTACATCCCGTGCACTGTTGCACGAGAGCGCGGGTGACAACGGAGGCTTTCAGAATTGAATTCACCAACGCGCCCCTATATCGAGTGTCCAGGACTGGCCATTTCACCCGAAGTATTCGAACTTCGCATCGACGGTGTTGGGCTGAAGCAATTGCGCGCTGCATCCTCTTACCCAATGTTCGTAACATCTCTGAGCGCAGTCAAGCAGCGCGCTGAAACTTACGTGAAGCATCTTGCGCAGCATTTCAAAAATTCAAAAGTATATTACGCGATGAAAGCAAATGCTGCGCCAGCAATTCTGCGAGA
Source organism: uncultured Silvanigrella sp. (assembly GCA_903933385.1). Lineage (GTDB taxonomy): Bacteria > Bdellovibrionota_B > Oligoflexia > Silvanigrellales > Silvanigrellaceae > RFOM01. The sequence goes on from CAIZJW010000074.1 coordinate 15,038, forward strand.
AGTCTTCTGGGCTGGATGTGGGGTAGACATTGTTTCCATAGGAGAGTTTCGCACCGCAATTGCTTCAGGAGTGCCGGCTTCGGCAATTTGTTTTGCCGGCGTCGGGAAGTCGCGTGAGGAGATAATTGAGGCTATCGATCAGGGCCTTGGAGTTATAAATGTTGAGCACGCTAGTGAGCTTAGCTTTGTTCTCCAAACTCTTCAGGAACGCCGCAATGAAGAGAAACTCGGGACGCATCGCGCCGAAACGCTTGTAGCTGTGCGTTTGAATCCTTGTGTCGAGTCACAAACACATCCGCATCTTAAAACAGGTGCACTCGACTCGAAATTTGGATTGTTGGCAGCGCAGATGGATGAGTGGCTTGCTCTCACCTTGAATTCATTCACCAGAAACAACGAACTCGATCAAAATAAATTTCTTGATTTTGTGTCACCCTGGCGTGGTTTGCACGTGCACATTGGTTCCCAATTGCAAAGCCACGATGTTTTTCCTCTTGTGCTTGAAAAAGTGAGGCAGGTTGCGCTTCGGCTCCATGAAAATGGAATTAAAATAGATCACCTCGATCTTGGAGGTGGGCTCGGAGTTGGTCGAGCTGGCGTTCCGTCTGACGCAGCGGATATCGAAAAACACATTGATTTTCAGGCTGAATGCTTGAAGGCAATGTGTAAATCAGAACCTCTACTCGCATCAATTTGGGGTGCAGACTTTGAAAAATTACACGTCTGCCTTGAACCCGGGCGGAGCATGGTAGCGAGTAGCACAGTTTTTTTGAGCGAAGTACTCTACGAAAAAGCAAATTTAGAAACGCATCGCTTTGCTTATGTCGATGCCGGAATGAATGCTTTTCCACGTCCTTCTATATATGGTGCCGAGCACGCAACAGCCTGCGCTAATAAATCTGCTGCAGAGCTTCTGCCCTACAAAGTGTTTGGGCCTGTGTGTGAAAGTGGCGATGTTTTAGCACGTGAAGCTCTTCTGCCGCGACTCGTTGCTGGAGATGTTGTGGTGTTTTTTGAGGCTGGCGCTTACTGCCGTTCGATGGCGAGTCATTACAATTTGCGGCCTATCCCAGCTGAGCTTTTTTGTCGGGATGGGGGCATCGAAGAAACCGTAACTGCTTTCGATCCCACTGCACATCTTGCTCCTGGTGGGCAGCCGCTCTCGTTTTCACAAGTGATTGAAAACCGCCGCAGTGTGCGACGTTTCAACGCAACGGGAGCAATTCCGGAAGCTGTCATGCAGCAAGCTTTGTCTCACGCACTGCTTGCCCCGAACTCATCCAACTTGCAGATGTGGGAGTTTGTTTGGGTCAAGTCGGCTGACAAAAAGAAGCGCGTCGTTGAAGCATGTCTCTCCCAACCTGCGGCAAGTACTGCGTCGGAGTTGGTTGTATGCGTGGCCCGGACCGACACTTGGCGCGCGAATCGCTTGCGCATGCTTGATGTGTTGCAAAAAAATCCGAACACTCCAAAGCCACTTCTCAAGTATTATGAGAAAATTGTTCCCCTTTCACTCAACCAAGGACCGTTCGGTATTTTGGGTCTTTCGAAGAGATTTATTATTTCTGTTGTTGGGCTTTTTCGCGCAATGCCTCGTCAGCCAGTCTCTCGGTCCGACTTGAGAGTGTGGTCGGTGAAGTCTACAGCGCTGGCCTGCGAGAATTTGATGTTGTCGTTGAAGGCACAAGGCTTCGATTCCTGTCCCATGGAGGGATTCGATTCTGTGCGCGTGAAAAAAATACTCGGCCTTCCAAAACGCGGTTCGGAAATTGTTATGGTTGTGGGCGCTGGTGTTGGCTTACCGGAAGGAATTTTCGGGCCAAGACTTCGCTTCGACCCGCGATTTTACATCAAGGAAATCTGAGGAAAGTGGCTTGTGGGTTGGGCGCGCCCGAACATCACACCGTCGTTCAATTAGTTCTTTGGAGCAATCAATTCTTTTTCAACCAAACTGCGTGGAACAACCGCGAGTGTTGCAGCCCATGCGTTTTTGGTTGCTTCAGGGATTTTTGCAATGCCCTGCAGATAACCCATCTCCATGCGATAGTAGCCATCCTCAGATGATCCTACAGGCTTGCCCGCTTCGTTGAATTTTGCCCCAACTCCCCAGCTATTTTTAAACAAAAATGCATCGAGGTTGTCGGCTGTTTTGGCAACTTCTACTGCGAGCTCTTGCTCAGAGATAGCGCCGCGCTTTCCACCTTTGTTGATAAAGTCGGTCACGAGCACAAGGTGCCCTCCGTCTCTTCCATAGGAAGACCAGAAATACGACTTTGATTGATCATCGGCGCGAAACGCATCGCCAGAAATTCGGTCGACGTTGATGGGGAAAGCGAGAGGAACGCTGTGCCCAAGCGCAAGCGCTTGTTTCACTGTTTGAATGAACTGAGGAACATCTGCCTCTTTTCTGATGGCTACGGCTTCCCAGTCGTCGGGCTTGAATTTCAATACTTTTTCTACGTAATCGAGGGATGAAATTGTTTCGCCCTGCCATTCAAAATAAGCGGGTGGGCGCGATGGGAATGCCGTTCCAAGTTCGCCAACTAAAATGAGGTCTTTGATTTGTTCGGTGGTGAGATTCTGGATGATGTGGCCTTCACCCCACGCCTTTCTCAAATTGTCTCTCACAGCAACTGTGAGACGACGCTTTTCCTCAGCATTTCTGACTTTGAAAGACCACGCGCTTTCTGGAACAGCACCACGCAACTTTATAAGTGCCAGTGCGTCGTGTTGAACGTATTTCGAATTCATGTACATCGAGGCGAGTTCAGGGGTTGTTCGAGTTGCCCAACCTTCAGGAAGTTCACCGCGCATGGTGAATACCATGAGGTCGGAGGAAGTCATGGTTGCAAACTGTGCGCGGAGAGCCTCAGCCATGTGCTCAAACGCAAGTGCTTCTTCTGAAATGTCGACGGTGATGCCATCGCTTTTGAGCAACTCGCTTTCAATGAGGCCGGTTGTTCCGTACGCCCAGCAAATGCCAAATCGACCTTGGTCGCGAACATCTGTTTGCGGAATAGCAACCGTTTGTAGCGAGGAGTCATTGGATTGAGCCGGAGTGTTCGTTCCACACGCTGACAACCCGAATAGAGCGGTTGAAAGCAAGGTGGAGTAGGTTCTGCGGACAATCATGATGGAAGCTCCTGCAATGGTTCGGTTGGCTGGTTACTCAATTTTAACCGTTCCCATAAGTGTGGACGTCGGTCAAGAAATGACTTCAGCCTGACGTCACTGACAACGTTCGAGAGATGAGTCCATCCCAAAGTGAACGTCGCTTCCATCCACGTTGGCTTGCAGTCCGAGTTGCGGAAAAGGCCGCATGGCGCCCCCAACCAACTGAAATTTAAATTGAGTTGTATAAGGCGCGACGCGTGAGGCTTGGCAGAGCGCTGAAATGTAAGGTTCAACGAAAATCTGAGTATTGCTGATGTTCAACAGTGCGTTGCTCAGTGATTGGTCGGGTCGGAAAATCATATTGATCTGATTGAGAGGGATAAGTGTCTGAAATAAAAATCCATTTGATGAAATCCCACCACTCACAAGGCGGTCTTTCATAACCCCAACAACCAAGGTTTGGGAAAGTGTTTTGAGGTAGTAGCCGCGTGGAATGGTCACGTTTGCACTGAACGTACAAATTGAACTTGTTGTGAACTTACCACCTCCGAACCGAGCCAATTTGGGGAGTGAGACCCCCCAGCTGGAAAGAATGATTGAAAGGTCGCCCCCAGCGGCGGTCCAAATGATGTTATTTTGGGAGGGATTGCTGGGGTTGTATCGGCAGGGTGTGCCGTCTCCACTGCCATGAGCGGTCACCGAATTCCAGATGAGGTCTTCAGCCACTGCAACTGAACTGACGGCCATGGCAAGGAAAAGAACAGCAGACGTTATAGAAGTGTAAATATAATGGAGATATTTGGTAAGCACGTTTGTCTGCCGCATGGGGAAACCTTTCAAATCGTGTCGGTTTTAATGTTGGCTATGCATTGCTGTTTCAGCTGCAGGGCTCTAGCTCGACTGCCAACTCCAACTGCCGATCGTCGGCAAGCTTTATCAGCGCCGCATCGTTTGGTTGCGAACGTGCGGCAATAAAAGTGTAGTCGAAGCCCAACATCTGGGGCGTGCCACAGCTCTGTTTAGAGGCTAGGGCGTCTTCTTGGTTCAGCTGGCCAGCAAGAACAACTTTGTCTTCCTGGTTTCGGATACTCCGGTTCTCATCGATTTCACTCAGTGAATGAGCCACGATGTGGCCATCAAGTTTCAAAACATACTGCATTTTTAGAGTCGTTCTTTCGTCTTTCGAAAATACAACGGGTGTGCGCGCTGCAATGCTCTTGATTCGATGCTGCCCCAGTGGGTCAGCCACAATGCGCAGAGCACACTCGCGAGCAAAGGTCAGACTCGTTGCGGCTTTCTCGGGAGGCGACGAAAGCTGATACTTTGGCAGTTTGAATTTAATCAGCATGAGTTTGGAAGCGGATGCCGGGACGGAGCGAATCTCTTCAAATTCAACGTCCCCGGCCTGAGTCATGCGTGCCCGACATCCGGAGCCAGCTGCCGTCCAATCCTTTATATTGATGACGATCGAGGAACCCTCTTCTTTTGATTGAGCGGAAGCCTCCGTTCCGCATGCTGCCAAGGAGAGCAGGACACATTTGGAGAGCCACAATAACCACAGGCTTTGCTGCTGAGTTCTGCGAATCAAAAAACTGCCATTGGCGGACTTCATTGCCTCATCTCCATCTAAAATCAGGTTTGAACAGAGTTGGTCTGCGCGCAATCAGCGCGCAGGACAGAAGGCAAGAGCTCCCGGACGAACCTCGAACTTAACGTCGAGGCCATCGATAGCCAGCTGTGCTTCATCGTACGGATTGTTCTTCTCAATGCCGACGGCGAGGTTAGATGTGTAAATTCCCTTTGGCTGACGGCCAAAGCACCAACTTTTGAACCAGCCTGCAGCAGCTGGAGTGTTGACTCGGAACGTATCGGTGCGACTCACTTGCTCGAGGGGTGAGTTCACAATCGGACCCCATGAATAGCCACGTGTGAGAACCGGAAGAGGGTAGCCAAAAAATGATGAGTTGGCTGACACCCTCGCGGTTGCTCCAGAACCCTTAACAACTCCGTACGTGACGGTTTGAGTGAGATCAGCGAGGTAGAGGCCGCGCGCCACTTCAACAGGGACAACGATTCTGCAGTTGGCTCGACCGGTCAGTGAACTGTCTCCGGAGGGAAGGGCAACTCCAAGGTCGGTGAGAAGGATAGAAAGTGTGTTGCCAGCGTCGATGAAAAACGTGTTTACGTCTTTGATACAGACCTGTTGAGAGCTGCCGCCCACTTGCTTGTTGCCACCCGAGATTGCTCGGTTGGTGTCCCAAATGATTGATGCGCCTTGAGCCCAAGCAATGGATGAGAATGCAGATGCTGCGAGAGCGAATGAAACAAGGTTTCTCATGGTAACCCCCGAAGGTGTTTTAGATTTTTAACGACCCAACCCAGTGCCGTCTGACAGCAACTTAACCACTCGGCCAAGCAAAGTCAACTTTTCGGTGTATCAAAAATTAACAACACACTAAAAGTTGTGTGTGAGTGTCCAAAAACCGTGAAGATCCTGAATTTTCGCAAAAATACGCCGATGCACCTCGAGTTAGGCTGAGCGGAGTGAGTGGGTAATGAAACAGATTTTGCGCGTTGCAGCTGACTTCAAGCACGAACGCGAGACACAATTGAAGCGCTACAGGCGGTTTATCGTTATTTGGACGGGTACGATTCTGTGTGTGTCTCTGTTGCTTTCCTATTTTGCTGTCAACTCAGAAAAAATTCGCTCCATTGAGCGACGCATCACCTGGCCCATACAATTTAATCTGCGTGAGACACTTGACCGCTCACCTGCGCTGGATCAGCGAATTCACGTAATTATGTTCGATGATTCAACAGTCCAGATGTTGAAACGCTCATCACTGAATTTGCGAGAATGGGCTTCGCTGTTAAGTTATCTTGATACACACCAACCAGACTCCATTTATATCGATAAAATTTTCGGCATTGTGGATGAGGATTTTAAAGCTCTCAGAGAATCTTTGCCTCCCTTGCGAATGTTGCACAGCCGCGTTGCCGTTGGTTCTTTTACATCGACTTTGAAAATTCCGGGTCGAGATCAAATTGACCAAACGGCTGCGCATTTTAATGCACGCAATTTTCTTCCCGACTCATACGCTGACATTTCTGAAGACTCACTCGAAAGAATTCTATTGTCCTCATCTCTTAAAGACAGATCTGAAGCATATGCATATGGTCCGGTTCCCGAGCTACGCAGTTTGTTTCGTCAAGGGCATATCGACTACCCCCACGAGAATTTGGTTTATCCTTTGTACCGGCTGAACGAATCGCATGTGCTACCATCTCTTGCACTCAGCGGAAAAATAAATCTCAAATTGGAATCGGGTGGTCTCTCCGCTAGTGGCGTTCAAATACCAACAACTTCGAATGGCTCTGCCTTGGTGAATTGGTTGCGCCCGGAAGTGGTCTATGCGCGGGCTTCAACGATGGGTTCAGCTCTTGAGGCAATGAACAGTGGCCGCCCCTGGAGAAAAATTCCCCAAAAAGCTCATATCGTGATTCTCCCAATGGCCTATACGGGAAATACAGATTTTAAACTGTCCCCTTATGGTGTGACTCCCGGTGGTTTCGTTCAAGTTTCTCTGCTCAATTCGGCTCTCACAAAAACATGGCTGTCAGATTTTAAGAATTCAGATTTATTTTTGTGTTTAATTGTTTTTTGCGTTGCTTTGTTACAATTTGTGCGTGGAATTAAAGCGTGGTTGTTTCTGTTTTTCATAAACCTTGCAATTGTTGCTGGTTCAATTCTTAGCTTCGTTCATTTTTCTGTTGATGTTCCCTGGCTTGCTGCTGCGGGAATCACTTCATTAGCGGGTGTAGGCACCCTCTCGATTCGAAATATTTGGGAAATGCGCCGCGACACACTTCTTCAATCTCTTGAAACTGAGTTTGAACGTTTGGAGAAAGAAGAAAAACGCCTATCGAAGGAAATGGCAGATGCAGAGCGAATAGCGCTCGCCCTCAAGCCAGATGAAGCTCCGCAATGGGCCAATTACTGGATCAGTGCATTTCACAAGAGTCTGACCGAGGCGAGTGGCGACTGGTATTTTTTTGAAAGATCTCAGTCGGGGCGCTACGGACACTTTGTGTTGTGCGACATAACGGGACATGGAGTTCAGGCTGCGTTGGTTGTGTCTTGTTGCAAAACCATTCTTTCGTCGATGCGGTTAGGAAAAGAATCACTCTTTGAGTCGCAGCATTTTATTGAGGCCTATGCTTCAAGGCTCAATAGTATTTTGTATACGCACGGAAAAGGAACTCACTCCACAACTCTTGTTGGCATCACTTTTGATTTTCATACCAACAGTATTTTTTCTGTCGATTGCGGACATCCTTTTCCAATAGTTCATTCGAGCAGTTCATCAAAGAGGTGGTTCGCTCTGCTTGGGAAGGTCAGCGATCCGCTCGGCTTCTCTGACAATTTGAATTTGCACACCGAAAAAACAGAAATTGCCATTGGTGACTGTGTGATTGTTCACTCCGACGGAGTTCCCTTGAGTCGGAATCGTCGCATATTGAAACGCTACTTTGAGGAACTCGATAGTGGAATATTGATTTCTGCGAAGAGACTCCACGACGCCTCAATAAAGGCATCCGTGAAGGCCGGTCAAGAACTTCAGGAAGATGATTCAAGTTTGGTGATTTTTCGACGCCAAGCTTGAGGATTATTTACTCTGATTTTGGCGCTGCGGCTGCGCGTGCTTGACGTTTTTCTTTGAGTTCCATGATCGTGGTTGAATGAAGTGGTTGCGCTTTTTCTTTCGGGTTAATGAAGGTCTTTGCAAAGTTAACTGCTATCGCCGCTTCAGAGAAACCCGTTGCTATGAGTTTTAGTTTCCCGCGATACTCAGCAATATCACCGGCTGCGTAAATTCCTTCTAAATTCGTTTCCATGCAGTCGTTGACCTTGATGCCGTCGCCATGAAGTTCAATTCCCCACTCGCGAATTTTGCCAAGAGAGCTGTTGAATCCGAACATCACAAGCGCGTCATCAACTTCGATAACGGCTTTTTCTTGTGTTTCGGTATTTTCAACAATGATTCGCTTGAGCGCAGAATCACCTTCGAACGCAATGACTTCAGTGTTGGTCAGAATTCGTGCCTGTGTCGCCTTGAGTTTGTTGATGCTATCATCGTGTGCTCGAAAGCGATCAGAGCGGTGTATCAGTGTCACTTCGGCCGCGATGGAAACCATTTCATTGGCCCAGTCGAGAGCGGAATCACCGCCCCCAATAACGACCACTTTACGATTGCGGTGTATTTCCTTGTTCACAACAGCATATGCAATGCCGCGTCCTTCGAAATCAGCCGAACCGGGAGCCACATGTTTTTTGGGGCTATAGGAACCAACTCCGGCCGCCACAAGGAGTGTTCGAGTGAGATGAACTCCTGCTTGAGTTGTGAGCTCCCAAACGCCATCGTCTCTGCGCCTCAGCGTTTGAGCCACTTCTTCCAACGCAAGAGTAGGCTTGTAGGCCATGGCTTGAGCAATGAGATTGTCAACCAAGTCTTTGGCAAGCACTTTGGGAAAGCCAGCGACGTCATAGATGTATTTTTCAGGATAAACCGCCGTCAGCCGGCCTCCCAGCGCTGGCATGGAGTCGACGATCTTGCATGATGCATTGCGCAAGCCTGCGTAGAAAGCTGCAAAAAGGCCCGTCGGACCACCACCTAGAATTGTGATGTCGAAGATGTTTTCAGACTGGTTCATCGAAGCTCCGGAAAGTCAGTACCGCGAGCACGCGCCGCGGCGGAAATTAGCGTGTCCAGTCCGCTTTTCCACCAAGGAGTTCGATGCTGTCAACCAGAATGCTCCCAGCTTCACGCAATTGCTCGTCGTCTTGGCGAATAACAACATTCGGGTCGTCGCTTTTGCCTTTTGAATGCGGGGTGTTTGCTTTCGTGGAGTCTTTTTTACCGTTAATAGCAGTGCCTTGAAGTGGTGCATTGCCAGCCGAGGCAACCTTTTGAGTTGCGGTTGAAACAGCTGCTGTCTCTGCCAATGGCTTTTCCAATGCCTTAAGGCTCACTTCGGTGTTGTCTTTTTCTTTGCGTGCCTTTTCGATAGCAGCAAAAATCGGTTTGAACTCTTCAGATGCCTTAACCCGTGCTTCGCTCTTTTGTTTGAGGGTTGGCATAATTTTACTCAGGTCCTGAAGTAGCTTCAAACCAGGGGCTGGATTGATTGTGCTATGTGGAAGGGGAAAGTCGTTTTCTCCTTCACCCACATCACTCACTTCAAAAACATCCGGAATTTGCAAATCAGAGGGTACACCTTCCACTTGATTGCTGCGTCCGCTGGGCCTAAAGAATTTTGAAATAGTGACCTTAAATGCGCCATCCGATTCGCGTCCTGCTGAACCGGGAAGGTCTATGACGCTTTGTACGGTTGCTTTGCCATAGGAGCGTGAGTTCCCAAGAATCAAACCACGACCGTAGTCTTGCACCGCGCCTGCGAGAATTTCACTTGCGGAAGCGCTTTGTTTGCTGATGAGAACGGCGAGGGGGCCTTTGTAGCGGACACCTTCTTCTGGGTCGTCTTTACTTTCGACGCTGCCGTCGCGGTTCTGAACCTGAACGACAGGTCCTTTGTCGACAAAGAATCCGGTGAGGCGCAGGCATTCATCCAAATCACCTCCACCATTGCGTCTCAAATCAAGGATGATTCCGTCGACCTTTTCAGAATTGAGTTTCTTGAGTTCGCGATCGATGTGATTGCTAGAGCTCAGAAAATCAGCTTTTCCTGATTTGCTGCCCTGATAGTCAATATAGAAACTTGGCAGATTGATAACACCAATTTTCTTGCCTTGAATTGTCATGACATCGGAATGAGCTTCACTGTCAGCGAGGTGCACCACAGCGCGCTCGAGTTCAATCAGTTCACGCTTGGTTTCGTTGGTGAGAGCGTCTTTGCGGAGCAATTGCAGCTTGACGTTCGTGCCTTTTTGTCCGCGAATGAGCTGAACGACTTTACTTAAATCCATGTCGATGACATCAACGAATCCACTGCCGTCGCCTGAGTCTACTGCAATGATCTTATCGCCTTTTTGCAAGCGGCCATCGCGCATTGCAGCTCCACCTGGAATCAGTGATTCCACGGTTGTGTAGCCATCTTGTTGGGTCAGACTTGCGCCGATACCAACAAGCTGCAGGCTGAAAGCGACTCGAAATTCATCTTGATCTTGGGGTGCCATGAATTGCGAGTGAGGGTCGAGAGACGTAGCGAAGGCATTGAGGAAAAGTGAATTGACTTCGTCTGAAGATTTTTCCTGCATTGTTTTCTTGAACAGCGCATAGCGTTTGTTCATGCGGCTGGAAATAATATTCCAGTCTTTTTCAGTCTCTCGCATGTTGAGGGCGGTGAATTTAAGCAATTTTCGCCAACGCTCACGCCTATCGGCTTCATCCTTTGCCCAACCTATCTTTTTGCGATCGGTTTCGAGCTTTTCATCGACCGTGAATTCCATCGGGGTCGTTAGTATGTCGCCAATGGTTTTGATGCTTTCTTCCATGCGCTTTAAATACAGCGCATAAATCTCCGCCACGAAATTACAGTCGGTTTTTTGGAGCAGCTCGGGAATTTTGTTCTCGATTTTTGCGAATGAATCAATGTCACCAGCAAGAAAGAAGTTTTTTCCCGGGTCGAGGATTTGAAAATAACGCTGGAATGTTCGCTTCGATAGTTCTTCATCGAACCGGCGGAACGAATAGTGAGCCTTCAGGAAATCGCGCACGCGCACCTGCATGGTGGAACAGCTCAGGAACCCGGAATTGGCAGGCCGACCAGAACGCTCACCTCCGCCCGCATTAGCCTGAAAATTTGTGCGTAAGCGAGGATAGATAAAAACCTGAAAGCCTAAAGATGCTGCCATCACGGCGCCCAGTGAGAGTCCTAGTGCAAGGCCTTTTCTCTTCATTTGTGCTTACTTCCTTGTCGGCAGCCGAACCTGTCGGCGATCGCTTCTGCCCAGCGCAGAGTTTCCTTCAGGTTCGTCGTCGTGCTTGTAAATGATAGTCTTTTCGAAACGGTTTCGAGAGCCACTTCCTGTCAGAAAGCCCGACCGGGTGGGCATGAATTCGCCGGCCCGTGCAGAGGAAGCTTCATCGTGCTCGGCCTCAAGGTCTTCGAAATCGGCACCCATCTCGGTAAATTTTCCTTCGAACCAGGCAAACCACTGCTCATTGTGGTCGAGAACACGTGCTTGGCCAGCCGATTCTACTCTTTCCAGGACATCTTCGAGGCGATCTTGGAGGCGAGTGAAGTTGTCATCGAGCCATGCAACCCACAGAGATGCTTCTTCATCTGTTCGAACTGTGATGCGTTGACCAAATGTTTGTTTGAGGCGATCACGAACTGCTCTCAGAACTTTTTCACGATCAGATGAAGAGACTTCCGGCTCAAGGTCCAAGGTGATATGCACGGTGGCCATGTACATGTGGGACCGCCTTCTATGTTGGAATCATCTAACCATCAATCTATCTGGAATCCGTTCTTTTTTGAACAGGGTGGTTTGTTTGAATTGTTTAATCCTTGGTCTGACTGGATTGTGCGTCATTCTGAGGCTTTTCCATCGTTGTCTGATTTGAACGAACTTATAGGTCGCTCGTGTGTCGCTCCTGTTGTTTCTGGGGGAGGCTTTCCCTTGAAGTGTGTCAAGCAACAACGCATTGGTCGGGCCCAGCGAGATCAACTTGGATGGCTCGCCGATTACCAGTTACGGATCTTCTTTGCAGGTGAGGTTCCGACCCGTTCGAACAATTGGCATGATTTCTTTAATGCATGGAGTTGGATACATTTTCCAAAAACCAAAGCGGCTATCAATTTTCGACACTTTCAATGCGCTGAAGAATCGTTGAATTTTCCATGGCGTCGCTCGGGTGGAAATAGAAACCGCGAACAAGACTTGCTTACTTTATTCGATGAAGGTGGAATTATTGTCGTTACGTCGAACGATGAAATTTGGGAACTGATTAAAGAACGTCGTTGGCAAGAACTCTTCATCACGCGGAAAAAAGATCTCGAGGAGAACTCTGTTTTCTTACCCATAGGTCATGCACTTTATGAATGTGCACTGGAAAAACATCCTCGCCTTCACGCAAGTGCCGTGCGTGTGAATATTGATTCCCACAAGGTGCGCGGTAGCAATGGAGAGCTCAACTTAAAGGGGCTTGCGCTGGCCGACGAACTGGCTGCGTTAGTATTGAGCAGCCGCTCTCTGTTGAAAACACCTGATGATCTTCATGCACTGCCAATCTGGGGACTGCCAGGCTGGCACCCGCAGGCAGGGGTAGAAAAGTTTATCGCCGACAGTTCATATTTTCGATGACCTGCCGGCGATAAATTAGTTTTGCGCGAAGATATTTTTATCTCTTTGCTTCTGGTGTCCAGCCTTCAGAAAGTGAAGCGTCTTGGTGTGTGACTCCGAAGAGCATGGTTCCAGGTTTGCCAACCGAGTTTACGTCGATTGCTTTGCTTCCTTTGCGTTTCAATTGAATACTCGTTCCTTTGTATTCAATTGTCTCTTTTGTAAGTTGCGCAATGAGTTTGGCGTGATCGATGTTGGTGTCGAAGTTAGGCAATAAAACTGCGTTCACGCCGCTCGAACTGAGAACCTCTTTCGCTACGATATTCAGATCATACTGTGTTGCTCTGTGGTGGGTTGTGAACGAGAGACGCCCGTCCATCGCAACATTCTTGCAGCCATCGGTCACCAATTTCGGAGCTAAGTCGGTCGCCGTTGGAGAAACCCACTTCGCTCCAGGAAAGAAATCGTCATTCAAAAAGCCATGGTAAATAGCGTAATTTGGCATTTCTTTTCGCAATTTAACAATGCTGCTCTTCATTTGAGTGACCGCTGAGTCACCTGTGTTGATAAGCCATTGTGGAAGTCCATGGCTACCTGCAAGAACGCACACTTCAGAGGGGCTTTTGCCGGGAAAAGCTTTCTCGATGTCTTCCTGGAGCGACTTTGCCATCACACTGATGAACCTTGGGTCTTGGCCATAATGTGCGAGCCCGATCACTTCACCATCAAACGAAGGATTTTTCTTCAGCCACTTGAGCACATCTTCCATGTTTTCGCCGCTCGAAGCATATGAAAATTGCGCGCCCTTGTTCATAACGACAATTTTCGTCACGCCGTCTTTGTGCATTTGCTCGAGAGTATCGTCAATGAAAGGTTTCGTGAAGTTGAAACCGACGTATGCCTTTGCACCCGGAATAAGTGCCTCGAGTTCTTTGCTGACCGCGCTGATTTGCGCGAGTGAGTTTTCGTAATAACGAGTGGGGCCGATTTTGTCGTATTGCGCTCGCACCGTTCCAACGGAAAGTCGGTAGGCTGGATCTTCAACCAGTTTGCGAGTCCACATGGGAATTGGAATACCCACGTTCTTTTGGAACGAAACTTTGATGTAGTCTTCAAGTTGGGTGTCGGGGTCGTTGATGTCGCCGTGCGATGCAAAGAGCAGGCCAACTTTTTCAGTGGTACCGGATGCGCGTGTTGATTGCAGGTCGGAGGAAGTTTCCTTGCCACAGGCAATTAAACTACCCAAAGCCAAGATGGACAAACTCGAGATCAAAGATGCAGTGCATTTTTTCACTTTAAACC
>CAIZJW010000075.1 GCA_903933385.1 uncultured Silvanigrella sp.
ATGGATTGTTGGCTGGTCGCCGAACAACCTCCTGTTCCCAAGCGCGAATTCTTGACCATTGCAGCGATGCCCCAGGAAGCAGCAGTAGCCGAATGAGCAAAACGAGCACGAGGATAGGGGCTTGGAATGAAAATGAGCTGAGTTCACCACCCGAGACCCAGGCTGGCAAAAGAGTAGAGAACAAAGGCAGTGCCGCTATGATGCCTATCGCAATAGAAATGGCACGCAGAGACGCGGCAATTGGCGCGCCAAGCGACAAAAGAGCCATCCAAAGTATTGCTCGGATCAAACGCGCTGGGAAAAAAACCCAATGGGTGGGTGCGCAGGTCAGCACAAGCCCGAGAAGGACTGTGGCCAGCCATTCGAAAGTCATTTCAGGAAGTGACATTCATTCAGTGTTTTTCTTGTTCCATCAGGGCTCTTCACAAGATTTTCATCGCGCGAGAGAATTGCCTGTGGATGATTTTTAGCTTCAAAAAGAGTCACGCCGCAGTGAGGGCAAAGAACCTTGGTTTCTGGAACTGGTGCTTGCCCTTCTTCAAATGCAATATGAAAGCGACGGCGACACACCGCATTGTCGATTTCAATCTTTTTGTAGTTCAATCCGGACTCTGAAATAGGGCTCATCGGAAAATCCTCCTTGGGATGATTCGTTTGTCGTAACTTACTTCAGGATCCCTTTCAATCCGGCTTGGTTGTCGGAACCGACATGAAAGGGTTATAGAGAGGCCATCAGTTAAAACGGTCTGCAGGAGGATGTATTATGGTGAACGGGTTGCTCAGCGGCAAGCGCGGAATTGTTTTTGGTGTTGCAAACAACAAATCACTAGCTTGGGCATGTGCTCAGGCATGCGCTGCGCAAGGTGCATCATTGATGTTTAACTTCCTTGGAGCCGCGCAGGAAAAACGGCTTAACGATCTTATGAGTGAAATTCCTGGCGCAAAGGCCAAGAACTGCGACCTTGCCAAGGATGATGAGCTTGAAGATTTCTTCAAGTGGGTTCGGAGTCAGTGGGATTCTATTGATTTTGTGATTCACTCAGTTGCTTACACTGACAAAGAGTGTCTTAAGGAGCCGTTTATCAACACAACCAGGCAACAGTTTGTGTCTACAATGGACATCTCTGCGTTTACTTTGGTTGCTGCAGCCAAGCACGCAGCACCTTTAATGCGTAATGGTGGTAGTATCATTTCTATGTCTTATTATGGGGCGGAAAAGGTGATACCAAATTACAACGTGATGGGTGTCGCCAAAGCTGCGCTTGAAGCTTGCAATCGCTACCTTGCCGACGATCTTGGCCCACAAGGGATCCGTGTGAACTCTATCAGTGCCGGACCGATTCGCACGCTTTCTTCAAGTGCAATCCCTGGGATGAGAAATATGCTCGACTACAGCCAGAAATTTTCTCCTTTGCGTCGTAATATAACGGGAGAGGATGTGGCTCGTTCAGCGCTGTTTTTACTCTCAGATCTTGGGTCTGGAGTGACAGGGGAAACTCTTCACGTTGATTGTGGGTATCATGTGATGGGTATGTTCCGAGAAGAAGCGCAGCAGGCTGGAGAGACTCACTGACTCTCCCATGAGAGGATGATTGATTGTTTACAAGATTTGACCGTTTGATTTTTTCAGAGATTTTATCGCTTACATTGGTCATTCTGGCCATATTGAGCACGGTCATGTTTCTCTTTAGGCTGCTTTCGCTGACCGATTATCTAGTACTGACTCAGGAGGGTGTCTTGTCGCTCCTGATGTTTGTCATTTTTGTTGTTCCAAACATACTAAAACTGACTCTTCCGCTGTCCCTCCTGTTCGCCTCCGCCATTGTGGTCGTTCGAATGTCGGGTGACCGTGAGGCTGAAGCATGGATGGCTTCCGGTGTCAGTATTTATCGTTTTTCTCGCGCTCCGCTTGTTCTTGGCATCTTTTTTGCCACCATTGCGGCGGCAAGTGCGCTTGTCATGGAGCCTTACGCTCGGCAGCAATGGCGGAAGTTCAAATGGATGCACGCTCGCAAAGGGGTAGAGTCTTTGCTTGAAAATCGGCTCCGAGAGAAAACTTTCGTATCTGATCTGTTTCAGGGCGGCGGAACAAAAATTGCGCTTTATGTGGATAGGATCGATCAAGGGCGTGCTGGTTTTAAGGGCGTTTTTCTCGGCATTAATGGCCAGGCTGGGCAGCAAGGTTCGCAAATTTTGACTGCAGAATCCGGTCAACTCATCAAAGATTCGGAAAGCGGCAGTTACGATTATTTATTTGAGCTCCGGAATGGCCGCCTCCACCAACCGTTGAGCGATGGCTCTTGGAATGTCATTTCGTTCGATAAATTCAAAATTTCCCTGGTTAACATGTTTCAAAAACAGTTTGAAATTGGTCAATTCGATGCCAACGACATGCGTTCTTTTTATCCGGCGGAATATGTTGAGGAGTTGAGACAACTACGTAATCGATCTGATTGGGGCTCAAATCAGCGCTCTGTTCGCGATCATACTTATTTCTACGAGCAAATCGTTGTTCCCCTCTCTTGTTTGTTTTTTCCGGTGATAGGGGTTTGTTTAGGATTACAGGATCCTCGCAGAAGAGCAGGGTTTGCGTATCTGGGACTCATGGCCATTATCTTTGTTTTTTATGCTCTGATTATGTTTGGCCAGCAGATGGCAGTGAAGTTTGTTCTTCCTCCAGAGGTCTCTCTTTATCTTCCTATGGTTTCGCTCTTTATCATGATGATCGTTGTTTTGTTTTGGCGTCATCGCCATCCACCATCAACAAATTTTTCGGAATTTGTTGGCTATGAAGGATCGAATGCACTTGCTCGATTTCATCGGAGGGAGGGATGATTTTTGCCAAATATCTACTGAAAGAGTTCATTCGGCTTTATGCTGGCATTTGTTCAACATTTCTGTTTATTTATTGCGTGATTGATTTTCTGGAAAAAAATACGCGCTATTTTCCTAAATATTCTGCGTCTTGGGCTGTTATATTTGAATATTATTTGGTGCAATTGCCAAAGATGTTCGTGGATATTAGTCCGTTTTCAGTCATGTTCAGCGGAATTATCACTATGTGGATTTTTGCCAGAAGTGGTGAGGTTGCGGCTCTGCGGGCGGCTGGGCAGTCGGTTCGTAAAATATGTTCTCCTCTGCTTTATGTGAGCGCTGCGATCGCGTTTTTCTCGTTTTTGACTTCGGAATTTGTTGTTCCTTCGGCAATGCTGCGTCTCCAAAAAGTGGAAACAGTCAAAATCGAAAAGTCGGCTTTGTCGCAAATGTTTCTGGAGAGTCAGTGGGTTCGGGGCGAGGGGAGCATTCTGCATTTTAAAAAGCTCAACCAATTAGAACGTTCTTTGGTTGAGCCAGAGTATGTGGTTCTTCGAAATAAAACTGAGGTTGAAAGAATAGTTCACGCACAAAAAGCAGTGTTTGATCATCAACTGAACGTTTGGACTCTTGTCAAAGCCAGAGTCAATAATTTCAGCGAAGTGGGAGAACTTCTTTCAAGTGTTGAGTCCGAACGCTTTACCACAAATGTTGCGTCGCAACCTCCCAAATTGCTTCGCGAGGGGGTTTCTTCTGACTTAGTGAGTTTTCGCGAGCTACGTCGTGTTCTCAATGAGAGTCGTTCAACAGGCGGTGCGATGACAAGTCGAGAGGCTGATCTCTATCAAAAGCTCAGTGCCCCTTTTGCTAATCTTGTGTTTGCTTTTTTCGCTTTGCCGTTCGCCTTGCGCCGTGAGCGCCAGGCAGATACATATATCGGCATAGTTGTTTGTCTTTTGACCGCGGCAATGTATTGGGGTGGTTCTGCTTCCATGAGAACCATGGCCACGTCCGGAGCTTTGTCTCCGCACCTGGCGGCATGGCTGCCCCCAGTTGCATTTCTATTTCTCGGAGTTGTTCTCATGCTTCGAGTCGATCGGAGAAGTTGATGAAAGATCTGCAGTCAATCCTTAAGGCAGTGTCTCGTGGCAAAATGGACGTCGCGCGTGCAGAAAACTTGATTCAAGAACTTTTCGAAGCATCTCATGGCATTGATTCGCCAGAGAAGTCTCAGCCATTTGATTCCCTTCCAGAGTTGAAGAGCAAGACGTTTGATAAAGTGGCTAAAGCTAAAAATACGGTCGATTCTGCGTTGGCCCAGCTTGGTGAACGGGTTCGAATCGATTCTATCTTGAAGAAATCGAGCATTTTCGGAGGCAAGGTCGAGTTTCGTCCTGAACATTCTGGTTTCGATGCTCGTTTGTCTATATTCTCAGGAATTGATGTCAGCGAGGACAGTCAGGCAGAAGCAAACAGCGTGTCCGGATCGCAATGGAAGAATGCTCGCTTCCGCGACATGGCCGAAGTTCGACGTAATCACTTCACCATTTCTCAAATCTCCGATTTGACATGTACGCGCTCAAATTTCTCATCGAATGAGCTTGGCTTGGCGCGCCTGTCTGGCGTAACAGTTGCGGAGTCCAGGTTTGAAAATAATCGCCTCTCAAGAAGTCAGTGTGTTGATGTTTCCCTCACCGAGTCTGATTTCACCCACAACAAACTTCTCAGATCAGAGCTGAGTGGGGTGGTCTTGAATGCGAGTCGTGTGGCGAATGTGATCATGAATTCTTCTCGCTGGCTTGAGTGTGAATTTGACCAATCGGATATCCAGGGTCTGAAATTTGAGAACTGCACCTTCGATGAGTGTCGTTTTACCAATTGTGAGCTTGTTTCATCTGATTCCAGAGCCTTGGAAGGTTTGAAAATCAAAGGGCGGACCTTCGAAGGGCTTCGTTCCGTGGAAGAATGGCTCTCTGCACTTGAACACAAGCCCAGACAAGAACACAATGCGGCCCGCTCGGCGGAATCTGTCGAGGGTCGCAGGCCTCACCGCAGGGCTCGCCCTAAACGTGAAAAACGCTGAACTCTTAAGTTTGTTATAACTGTCCAAGAAAGGATTTATCCCTATGACGATTCGCGTTGGTATCAATGGTTTTGGTCGTATCGGTCGTTGCGTGACTCGCGCACTTCAAAACAACAAGGACGTGGAAATCGTTCTTATCAACGATCTCACCAATGCGGCGACATTGGCTCATCTGCTCAAATACGACTCCGTTCATGGAACCGTTGCTGGCCAAGTTGAAGCTCGCGAGAATTCTCTCGTTGTTGGTGGCAAAACAATCCAAGTGACTGCCATTAGCAACCCGGCTGAAATTCCTTGGGGTCAAAATAAGGTCGATGTAGTTCTTGAATGCACCGGGCGCTTCACCAAAGGCGAAGAGCTCGCAGCTCACATCCGTGCGGGTGCTCGGAAAGTTATTTTGAGTGCTCCAGGCAAATCGATCGATAAAACGATTGTCATGGGAGTGAATGATTCCGAGTACAACATTGCTGAGCACAACATCGTAAGTAACGGCTCATGCACAACGAACTGTTTGGCTCCGGTGGCGCTCACGGTTCATGAGGCGTTCGGGATTCGTAAGGGATTGATGACCACAATTCACTCTTACACGAACGATCAGCGTATTCTCGATCTTCCTCACTCTGACTTGCGTCGTGCTCGTGCGGCAGCTCTGAGCATGATCCCTACAAGCACGGGTGCAGCCAAGGCGATCGCTGAAGTGATTCCTTCGCTTAAAGGCAAGCTCAACGGCTTCGCAGTGCGCGTTCCGACGCCAAATGTTTCGCTCGTTGACGTTACATTTGAACTTGATAAGCCAGCGACAGTGGAACAAATCAATGCTGCACTCAAATCGGCGTCTGAGGGACGTCTTAAAGGGATTTTGGGTTACAGCACCGAACCACTCGTAAGTTGTGACTTCAATGGTAGCCCTTTCTCCAGCATTGTTGACGCAGAGTACACAACCGTCATTGGCGACAACATGGTCAAGATTCTTTCTTGGTATGACAACGAGATGGGCTTTAGTAACCGCATGGTTGATTTGACCCGTTTGGTTGCCACAGGGAAGCGCTAAGAGCTTTTGGCCTTTAAAATTTGGTCAGAATAAAAGGCACCCAGTCCGGGTGCCTTTTTTCATTTGTGCCTCGATGGGAAGGTTCACTCAGTCATTCATTTCGGCAGTCTTTGAATTGATGCGCGCGCGGCCGTACCAGAATTTTCTGTGGTTTCGTCGGCTCAAAGCTGAGAGAGCAATTTTCTTCAACAAGGTCTCGTAGGAAAGTCCGGCAGCCTCGGCCATTTTGGGGAGCACACTATAATAGTAGGAAAGCCCGGCGAGAGGGTTGGCCTCGAGCAGCATCGGCCTGCCCGAGGAGTTTAATTTCCAATCGAATCGGACGAAATCTTCGAAGCCAATCTGTTTTTGAAGGGTCAACATTGACGATTGAATCGTTTGTCGCATTTCGTTGGTGAGTTCCGGGAACGTGATTTTCTCTTCCATCGCCTCTTTGCTTTTGTTTGATAATCCATAGACACCATCTGGGACCTCAATTTCTGCGATGGGCAACAGGGTTGCTGGATCACAGCCAATGAAAGCGGAAGTTAGCTCACGTCCTGGGAGCAATTCTTCAATAAGAACCCCATCGGGAAAATCATTGAGCAACTGCTTGCAGGCCAATCGACTTGAAGCAGGAGAGCTTCCAACTGAATGAGTGGCATCAATTCCCATGCCCGATCCCTCACAGTCTGGCTTCAGAAAATGCGGGCGATTGAGGAGAGATTCTGGAATTTGTTGAATGTCCTCTTCAGTGAGAACGAGATGGAAGTCAGATGTTGGCACTCCGAGTGCACGACATAAAATTTTGAACGTACTTTTCTTCATTGAAACACATTGGGCAAATGGGTCGCTGCCAATATATGGAATGCCACTTAATTCGCAGAGTGCAGGTATCCAAGCTTCGCGTGCAGGTGCTCCCCACCCTTCAACAACTGTATGAACTAGTTCAATTGCATGATGTTCTGATGCCCACCGAGAGAGGAAAAATTTATCTAGCGGAAGTTTGATCACTCTGCAGCCATTGCGCGTCCAGGTGTCTGCGATCTTGTTGATGGTTTCTTGCGTTTCCCATTCCGCCTCTGCTTCGGGAGGAAAAGGTTGCTCTGTGGAACGAATTAATTTTTTAGGTTCGTCATAAATTAGCGCGATAGAAATGTTGGCAATTGACAATGGTTTCTCTGATTTCATGAGTACTGCCGTTCTCCTGTTTTGATTCTTTCAGAACAGTTTCGTTTGCGACTTTGCACGTTGTGATCTTGACATCATATTTCGCGATGCCTATACCCACGCAATCATGAATGCGTCGAAATTGCGAATTAAAAAAAATGCACGAGATGATCACTCAAATGCTACCAATTTTTTTTTTCGTGGTTTATCATTCAAACAGATTCGATTCCTGATTGAGCCAGAATTTCATTTGAAAGGAGAATTGCATGGCAGAAGTAAAGAAGGCGGCACCAAAGAAGGCAGCTGCAAAGAAAACCGTTAAGAAGGTTGCAGCCAAGAAGCCAGCTAAAAAAGTTGTAGCTAAGAAGCCAGCTGCCAAGAAGGCAGTTAAAAAGGTTGCTGCAAAGAAGCCAGCCGCCAAGAAGGTAGCAAAGAAAACAGTTAAGAAGGCAGTGAAGAAAACTGTTAAGAAAGCTGTTGCCAAGAAGCCTGCTAAGAAAAAGGTAGCTAAGAAAGCTGCACGCAAGCCTGCTAAGAAGGCTGCCGCTGCTAAGAAGGCTGCCGCTGCTAAGAAGTCCGCTGCTCCTAAGAAGCGCGGTCGTCCAAGCAAGCTCGAGAAGCTTCGTCAAACCATCCGTCGTGGACGTCCACGCAAGGGCGCAGCTAAGGCTGATCACGGCGCAATGGCTGAAGGCGGACAACTCTAATTCCGCGGTACTTGCTTACTGAAGAGAAGCCTGGCAATTGTTCTTTGTGAACAAAGGTCAGGCTTCATGCATTTGAACAGCATTCATCTTCGCAACAACCGTGAATGGGTCAACCAGCTTCTGAGTTGGTATGATTTGTACAAGCGCGATTTTCCTTGGCGCAGAAATATTTCAACTTACCATACATGGATATGTGAAGTGATGAGCCAACAGACCACCATGGCTGTTGTGGTTCCGCGCTTTCAAGCTTTCGTCGAAACTCTTCCTGATCTGCCAGCTCTCGCTGATGTTTCTGATGAGGTTCTCAGAGAGCTTTGGGCTGGTCTTGGTTATTATGCGCGCGCCCGAAATTTGCGGGCAGGTGCTCAATATATCGTCAAAGAACGCAATGGTTGCTTTCCTGAGTCTTATGAGGACTGGCTGAAGGTTCCTGGTGTCGGACCTTACACGGCAAGCGTCATTGCAAGTATCTGTTTCTCTATTCCCAAGGCTTGCGTGGATGGCAATGTTATTCGGGTGATCGCTCGACTCACAAATTGCACTTCTTTGGGATTGTGGACAGATGAAGGAAGGCTTGCCGTGCAACAAGTCGTTGATGCAAGTATAGAAAAGGAGCGACCCGGGGACTTCAACCAGGCTATGATGGAGTTAGGCGCAACTGTATGCCAGAAGCAATCACCTGATTGTCTGCATTGCCCGATTCAAAATTATTGTCTGGCCTATTCTCAGATGAATGTTGGAATGTGCCCGCCCAATAAGCCACGCAAAGATTTTGTCGATGTGCGAGTTTTGGCTTTGCAATTTCATCGGCCAACTTCAGACTCGGGAATGCAAGATCACCATCTTCTTGTTGAGCGTGCCAGCGGTTTTTTGTCTGGAACTTTGGGATTCCCTCTCTTGAGGTGCGCACCTGGTCGCTCGCCTGAAAGTTATGTTGAAGAGCTCGCGAAATGTTCTGGTGTCGATCAAGTTTTTATCGAACAACAAAGTATTTTGCACACAATCACGAACCACCGATTGAATCTGAATGTTGTTCGGGTGTGCCTGGCGAGTCACGATTCGGTGCATTCGACGGATGCCGACCCGGTCGCAGAAATTCTGGAAAGTTGCCGAATCCCTGTGGGGAGTTCGATTTGGGTGTCAAAATCCCATGCCCGAAAGAGCTTGGCTTCATCGCTGGACCGCAAGATCTGGGAAAAAATTTCCTGAGTGTTCTGGAACGCACCAATTTCATTTCAGAAGTAAACCGTTTAGCATCTAAGATACGTGCTCTGCGTCCAGATCAATTTGAGGGGACAGCCCATGGGAACCTCTTCCAATATTCTTTCGCCCTATATCAACGGACGGTTTCTCCAATTGAGTAAACCGGAGCGTGTGTTTCATAGCCACAACCCAGTGAAGCCTTCAGATGTTCTCGCAGTCACCGGGTGGAACAAAGACCTGGTTGGCGAAATTGTGGAATCGGCAAAGCGCGCGCAGGTCCAGTTTGCTGCGCAATCACTTTCTTCCCGCATGCAATTCATCAACTCAGTTGTTTCCAATCTTCGGCAATCATCTGAGGAAATGAAGAGTCAGATGATGTTGGAGTTGGGTCGGTCACGGTGGGCTGTCGAACGGGAGTGGGATTTATGCGAAGAGCTTTTCCGGCATTTACCTCGGTACTGTTCTGAGGAGTTATCTCCGCAGAAATCCGAGTTAGGTTGGAATTGGTCCTATGCTCCTGTGGGGCTCGTTCTAGTGAGTACAAATGTTGCGCTCCCTGTTTACACCGCTCTTTATAGTTTGTTGACCGCTATTGCAGCTGGAAATTCAGTCTGCTTTCGTCCTTCGGCACATTGTCCGTTGTCGGCATCACTGATTGCAAGTTGTTTTCATCAAGCAGGCCCGGTTCCTGGTTTGTTGCAAGTTGTTTATGGCGACCTCGAAGTTTATCGCCGGTTGGTTTTGTCGCATCAATTCGACACAATATTTTACACAGGCGGCGAGGAGTCGCTTGAACAACTTCGCAGAGATATGTCAACCGATCAAAATGTGCGGCTCGTTCTCTGTAGTGGTGGTAAAAACGCAGCCATTGTCGCTGCGGATGCAAATTTGGAGTCAGCTGTCAGTGGTGTCCTTTTGGGGGCATGTCTTGATGCAGGACAGCGCTTGGAGTCAACAAGCCTGGCTTTCGTCGATCATAGAATTCTAGATGCATTCGTGGATCAATTCGTTCGTGCAGTGAAGCAGATGCCAATTGGAGTTAAGAGTGATCTTGGCGAGCCTTCCCAGCACATTATGGGACCTCTGTGCAGCCAAACTTCCTGGGATCGCTTTTTGCGCTTTCAGGGTATTGCTGCCCGCGAATCAAATGAAACATTGCGTTGGGGTAAGGCCATCGACAATCCCGGAGGCGGATACTTTGTTTCTCCGGGAGTGCATTTGATTTCTAACGAAAAAGTCAGGAACAGCGTTTATGCGTCAAATGCTTTCTTCGCCCCTGATGTTGCAATTGTTCCGGTGGAAAGTATGGATGAAGCTGTTGCCAGCATAAACGAATTGACAAGTGCTCGTGCAGTTTCAGTTTATTCTCAAAACGAAGGCACTGCGCTCAATGTACGTCGGCACTGTGTTGCTCCACTTGTGCTGAACTCACAACCGACAACCCAACTTCATCCACTCATGCCAACAATGGGTCGTGGTAAAGCAGGCAACTCTTGTGTGATGGGATTGCGTTTTTTGAATCACACGGTTTATCCCCAAACTATAAACATGAGCGAGCTTCCGACTCCGCCTCCTTCGGTAACAACGTCGCCGTCGTCTAAAAAAGGCTCTGGAGCTGGTAAAGTACTTGCGCTTTTGCTCGCCGCGTCGGGGGCTCTAAGTGGTTTCTTAACGGCACATGAGGCCCAGGCAAACTACCGCAAGTCGGTTGAAGGCAATGAGGTTGTGAAGGGAAAGTTTTATCCGAAGAAAGGGCGCTTCCAGATCAATGGCGGAGGCGGCTTCATTTTGAATCAGTCGTTTGTAAATACTGCTCTGTTCGGGGGCAGCATGACGTATCACTTCGATGAATGGAATGCACTGAACCTTGAGTTCTTTGCAGGAAGTTCTAGTGATAAGTCGGACCGCACATGCATTGAGAACTTTTATCTTGATGAAGATTACGCGAGCCGTAATGGCGCTAAGTTGGTTCCCTGTCCATCAGAAGAACCGGTGGCCAAGGAAACTACAAATTTGGAGCCAAACTCCGGTGAGAAGAATCCAGATAAGATAGCCGTTGACCCTGAGTACTACCAAAACAAAGCACCTTTTCAAAAAAACGCAGCCTACATGCCAATCCGTGAAATAAGTTTGCTCACAGCTGCGAACTATCAATGGACACCTGTTTACGGCAAATCGCTCTTCTTTTTGTCTCAGGTTGTTTATCTTGATTTTTATCTGAATGCCGGTCTTGGTCTTGCCATGTCGAACTACTATGGATTGAAAGATAAAGTCACTGATGCCGATGGCAATCTAAAGCCAATGAAAGACGCGGGGACTGTTGACCCGCAAAAGTATGGTAAAGAAGGTCGGCCAGCAGCACAAAGCCAAACGAGCCCCATGGGAACATTTGCTCTCGGGACTCGATTTTTCATGGCACGTAAATTTTTGATGGATGTTCAATTGAAAAATTACACAATCGTTGGAAGCGATGGGAATGGGTCCACCGATTTCAGCGCTCCCTTTGCACTTGTCGGTGGTTTCGGAATTCTTCTCTGATGCCTGTTCTATTCGTTCCGCCCACTCAAGTCGTTCCCTACGATGCTGAGCGCTTCAGCGAACAAAAAAAAGTAATGGATGAATTTCGCGCGCAAGCGGTTGCTCTTTGGCAAGGGCGGGCGAAAGAAGAGATCGCAACTGGAGTTTTTCGTGGAGGTCGAACCTTCGATTGGAATTTTCCGTTCGATGCTTTGCTGCAGACGTTTTTTATCTACCCTTCGACCTCAACTCAGCGTGTGGGCGAAGTTGCGAGGGTGGCAGCTCTTTTTAGGAAGGATAACTGCCAGCTCCTTGGAAGCGCTGTTGTTTGGGGAAGTGAATGGTCGAAACTTTTGCCTTCCGACATTTCGCGCGATGAGCTTTCAAAATTGAAGGAAACGCCCTCGCGCGATTTTTCGAAGTCCAGATCCCCAGTCCGTTTGAATGTGGATGGACGAGCTTTTTGGGGCACAACAATGGCCTGGATTACGGAAGCTTATCTCGGGGACAGGCTCGCAGCAGAAGGATTGGTCGTGCACTCCGACCTCTCAAGCCTGGCTTGTTTTAGAACCAAGGCCGAAAAAATTATTGCAACTGCAAACAACGCGAACTCAACCGAGCGCGAATCAAAGGCTAAAGATGATAAGCGAGCCGACGACGTTCCGCCTTTAAAGCGTGGGCATCGTCAAGTGAGAGTCATTCTTGAGGGAGTTAAGGCAAAAGAGCCTCTTCGTTGGCCTTCTGCAAAAGGGCTGTTCTCATATATTTCCCTGCCGCTGAACAACAAAACCAAAAATGGCGGCCAAGAAGTTATAAAGGAATCTCAATTCTCGCCCGCATTATTGAGCAAACAAATTTCTGATCAGCTTAAAACTCTTTTGCACGATCTTGGCGATACAAACATTCGCATTGCCAAGAGAGAAGGGCGCTTTGTAACGGTTGAACGTGGTCTTGCCTATGGATTGCGCATTGGAATGCATCTTGTTGGTCCGGACGGGGCAAAGCTGCATGTGATTCGATTCGACAATAAAAGCGGCCTTGAGGATGCGGCGATCTTATTGATTCGAGCCGATTCCAAGGGAAAGCCTCTTGCTGAAGGCTCTAACTTGCAACTTGACCCAACCATTTTCCCAGCCAAATAAATTATTCGGGTTTTCCAGGCCTCGCGCGCACCGTTGGCGTCACAAAGCTTGGCGTCTTCATATCCAAAGCTCCGCCTGATTGCGCTGCTGACTTTTTACTTGTCAGCATTTGTAGTGGAATTCCGAGCTGTGCGAGGCGCGTTTCAAATTCTTTGTCGAGTCTCAGATTCTCGAGGTCGGAATCAGAAAGCGCCTGATCTTTGAGAGATTGATTGATGTATAGGGCTGTTTTTAAGCTCTCAAAAGCTTCCGATTTGCGACCGAGGAGACTCAGCAGGCAAGCTTTATTGTAATGATATGGTGCATGATCTGGTTTTTGTCGCAGTGCGACTTCAAAGTCTTGTAGGGCAACTTCGTACTGTGTTGCTAGATAGGATGCCTGACCGCGAGCGGAATAGAGGTCATCGCGATCTGGGGCGAGCGCAATAGCAGCGCTCAAGTGCTCAACCGTTTTAGGATAGTTTTTCGTTTCTGTGGCAACAATTGCAAGTGCCAGATGAACATCTTCTAATAATGGGTTGTTGTTCACTGTTCTCTGAAGTGATTCAGAAATCAACGGTAGTTGATTTTCTGCTTTAAAAGTTTCAACAATTTGATTGATCCTTGCTTCGTTATTGACGCTCAAGGATAAGGCGACGTCGGCATGATGTTTGGCCATTTTTTTATCTTTGTTTGCCAAATATGCAAACGCCGTATGGCTTTCAACCAAAGCCTGAGAATCGATTCCAAGTGTTTTAGATTGACGAACAACTTTGCCTAACGTTTCGAGACGCAAGCTGGCTTCTTTGGCAAGACCCATGTCTCGGTACTCAATAATGGCTAGTTGCAGAGGGCTTTCGAGGTTATTTCCCAAGCCGATAGCACGCTGAAATGCCGCTCGTGCCTCTTTCCACTTTTTATTTCCGACGAACGACATCGCAGCTCGATGCCACAACCATCTGTCGGGATACACTTCAGCAAACTGTGCAATGGCCTCGCCACTTTTCTCTTCGCCCACTGATTTGACAATTGCGTTGCCAATCCAGGGTGAGAGTTCTTGGATAGGATATCCTTGAGCAACTGCAGATTGCGCAGCACCCAAGGCCCTGAGCGGCTCGACCTCCGCCCAGAGCCTGGCTTCAAATGCGAGTGTATCAACATGATTTGGAAACTCTTGCTTCGCAATTGCGTAGAGTTTAAATGCCTCGGTTTGGCGACCAATCGTTAACAGAATCTCGACACCCATGTATTCGCCGAGAGGACTGTTGGGATTCAATTCCTTCACGATTTCAGCCATTGCAGCTGCTCTTTGAAGAGCCGAGATACCAGAACGCCCCAGTGTGTATTCGGTGAGCCACATTCGGCCGAGTTCAGCATAAGCATCAGGGCACGACTTACAAATCCGTGTGGCCTCGACCAAATCTTGTTCAGCGAGAAAACGTTCTTCGGGGATCGCATTCGCAATCAGAGCTCGGGCACGTTCCACCAAAGTGTGGGCCTTCTTTTCAACTGAGACTTGGATTTGCGTTGTTGGCAGCGCAACTGGCGCAGACAGCGCAGAGGTCGGGAGGATTGCCACGATGACAAATACTCCCGAAGAGCACAGTTGAACCGTCTTGCGAATCAACCCCACGAACACCTCTTGTGTCTGGAATCGCGCCTTTAAGGTGAGAAAGATTCCCCCTTCAGAGAGACCCGATCCTGTCTGAGGGAACTATCGTCAGGTTCTCATGTTTGCTAAAGCTCATAGATTCGAATCTTTTCCAAAACCGCCAAAGGTGAGGCGATGAAACTCTTGGTTTTCCTTTTGCTCGAAATCTATTGGCTGTTATTGCGTTTGACAATTCGCCCGCAAATTCATGGACTTGAGAAGGTTGATGAAGAAATTTTGCAAGGCCTTGTTCCGATTTTTGCGGTGCCCCATCACACGATCCTATTGAGTGCTTTGGCCTATCCAAACAGGCCTGCAACTTTGCTTGCCAGTTTGAGCAAGGATGGCGAATTCGCGGCCGATTTCATGAAAAGAAGAGGTTTTGCGCTTGTTCGTGGGTCATCGAGTCGAGGTGGAAAAGAAGCTTTGTTAAGTCTCATGGGAGCAATTGACCTTGGCCATCCGGTTGCCATTACTTTTGATGGACCGCGAGGTCCGCGACTGAAGCCAAAAGCAGGAATTGCTGTCTGCGGTTGGCACGCAAGTGGATCGATCTTTCTTATGAAGCATTCGTTGGACCCAGTTTGGTTCTTTCCACGGGGTTTGTGCGTGCGGCTGAAATCATGGGACCGTTTTGTTATTCCATTGCCAGGATGTCGATTGAGGATTGAATTTTCGAGATTGAGTCTGCCTCAAAAAACAACCCACTCTCGTGAAGAGTGGGTGAGTTTTACGTTGAATGAACTTGAAATGAATACCCTGGAATTCTACGGCGAGAAGGGCAATAAAACCTCAATGCCCGAATCCGGCAGCGCCTAAATCTGGGCGCCCGCCTTCGCCCTCTGCAGTGACCCGCGTTTCGCCTTCGCCGAATTCACAATAAACCACGTTTCGTCCGTTTGCTTTTGCCGCGTAAAGGCACTTGTCAGCGCGTGCGACAACGTTTTCTCGTGTATCGTTTAAATCGATGAACATGCTCACACCAACAGAGGTGCTCACGGGAACTCGTTTGCCATCGAACATGAACTCATGTTGTTGGATAGCGACACGAAACTTTTCTGCTGCCAAGCAGCAGCCTTCGCGTGTTGCACCAAAGACAACAATCAAAATTTCTTCGCCTCCATATCGGCCAACGATGTCTGATTTACGAGAAACACCTTTCAGTATTTTCGCAGTTTCAACTAAGACAAAGTCGCCCGCCTGATGGCCAAAGGTATCATTGATTGTCTTGAACTTATCGAGGTCAAACATCAGGATTCCGATTGCTGGAGGCTGATTGATTTCCCTCAATTTTACCATCGCCTGATCGACTTGTTCTTCAAAATACCGTCTGAGGAAAAGCCCCGTCAGAGGGTCCGTGACGCTCTGGATAGACTTCTCTTTGTACTTTCCTTGAAGGCCAAACTCGGCTGTAACATCTCTCAAAATGATGCAAGCTCCCAAAAACTCACCGCGAGCATCGAAGAACGGATAGCTCCCAACAATGAGTTGATAAGTGTTTTCACCATTGTTGCGGGTCGCTTGAATCTCATCGATCCGAAGAGGCGATGTGGCCTTCAGGATCTCATCCAGTGCGCTTCCGTTTCCGCTTGGATTGGGCATCTCGATAAGTTCATCGAGGGTGTTCAGCTTTTTAACATCGATCGCTTTCACGCCGAATGCCGCGCATAATCCCTGATTGAATTTCAGGATTTTTTTCTGCGCGTTGATCAGTACGAAACCATCCAGAAATATTCTGGTGAAGTCCCTATACGTCTCAAACTTCGCTAGAAGTTCAGCGTCTTTGTGCTCTTGCTCTGAAATATCCCTAATGGGAACTGCCACTGCTGACATGCACCCTGCCTCCCTGTGATTGCATTCGAGGCTTCGGAGTATCTTTGGTGGAACTTTAGTCACAATCGCGACAGGCAGGAGGGAGAGGGGCAAACGAGCTCGAATTTAGTTTCAACGCATCAAAAATGCGAAGTATTCTTCCTCAAGCTCTTCAGTTTCCATGGGGGTGCCAGTGTCAGGACAGTTGGGTGCGGAGGGTATGGCCTGGGGTTCAAGACCATTTGTGTCAATCAGTACGCGATGAGTTTTGTTGGTCGCAGGTGACACGTAGTTCACGTAGAAACTCGCAATGCGAGCTTTGCCGAGAAAACTTGGAATCATATTGATTTGCATGATGATGTCGGGGATGCACTCGTAGAAATAGACCTGCCGGCCTGGAACTGCGTCGATGCCTCGTAGAAAGGTCACCCAAGCACGAACTCCCAATGAGTTCACAGACTTGACGTCTTTGAAGTTGAAGCAAACCGTAGTGGCACCTTCAAGATTTTGAGTTGCGTCTTTCAAAGGGATTTCAGCATCTTCATTGATGACTCCAGCAAGCGTCACCCAATGAGCACCGTTATGTTCCTGAATATGGCATTCCAAAGCGAATCCCTCCCCATGACCCCGAATACATGCGATCTTTATGAAGCTTCGTCGCATCCCTTGACAATCTCGGGCCCAGAATCGTACACCGATGTCGGTCAAGGAGACATGACTCTGAGTCTACCCAGTTTAAATCTGGGTACAACTCCCGGAATCATCAGCTCTGACATTGTTTTGGCCCGGATGGCGGAATCGGTAGACGCAGTGGATTCAAAATCCACCGATCGCAAGGTCGTGAGAGTTCGAGTCTCTCTCTGGGCACCAAAATCTAAAAAATCTCTCCTGTTTATTTCTTTTTATTAAATTCTTAGAAACCCACTTTTCGGCAATGTCATTCGAAGCGTGCAGCAACGACCGTAACGTTGTCACGGCCACCGTTTTCGAGAGCCTTTTCAATCAGCTTTTGAGCGCAGACCTGCGCCCCATGCGAGTTAAAAGTAGAGAGAGTTTCGCGAATGTCGATGTTTTCAACTTCTCGTGTGAGGCCGTCGGAACACAAAAGCCAAAGGTCTCCCTGCTTAATTTCAACTTCCATCACGTCAGGCTCACATGAGCGGTTAGCCATAACGCATCGTGATAAATAAGCAGCTCCCGGACTGCGAGCTGCCTGGTTGCGGGTCGCACCGCGACGACGCAACTCGCTTTCGATGATTTGGTCAAAAGTGAGCTGAAAAAGACCGCCATCGCGCAGAAGGTATATGCGGCTGTCTCCCAAACTGAAAAGCACGACTTTGTCGCGCATCCTGATCCACACAACTAGAGTTGTGCCCATATCATGTTGTTCACGATGCTCCTCAACCCACGAACGCAGCGAATCGATTGCCGCGGCAATGCACATTTGTGCGAATACATGAGGGGATGGAGGATTCCCCCAATCAACACCCTCAAGAATTTCTTTGACCGCCAAAACAGTGCGTTCGCTGGCTATTTCGCCTCCAGAATGCCCCCCCATACCGTCGGCGAGAATGAGAAAGCGCCCATCTGGATCGATATAAAAATAGTCTTGATTTTGTGTGCGCACCTTGCCCTGGTCGGTGGCTCCAGCCCAAGAGAGGGTCCAAGTGGAAGACGTCATGAGTTCATCCGTTCGTGTCGATTGTCGCGATGTTGACACAATGGTACACAGTCTCGTCGCAAAACCAAAAGTACGTGGGGGATGCTGTGGCCCGTCGGGATGCCTTTGAAAAGCCATTTGAGCCAGGACAAATCGAAAGCGATTTACGCAATTACTGGGAGAGTCACAAATTTTTCCGCGCCAAGCGTGAAGCAGGCAAAACTCCCTACACGATTGTCATGCCACCACCGAACGTCACCGGTGATCTGACGATGGGCCATGTGCTTAATAACACCCTGCAAGATATTCTGATTCGCTGGAATCGCGCGAATGGCAAAGCAGCGTGTTGGATTCCTGGAACCGACCACGCAAGCATCGCAACTGAAGCCAAAGTAACGAAGATGCTCGCCGATCAAGGAATCAACAAGCGCGACATCGGGCGAGAAGAGTTTTTGAAACACGCCTGGGCTTGGAAAGATAAATATGGCGGTCGGATTGTTTCACTTCTTAAAACACTCGGTGTGAGCTGTGACTGGGACCGTGAAGTTTTTACCATGGGACCTGAATATTCACGTGCGGTTATTAAAGCGATTGTGAAACTTTACAAGGATGGCCTCATTTATCGAGGATATCGCTTGGTGAATTGGTGTCCGGTGAGTCAGTCGGTTATTTCTGACGAAGAGGTGAATCCGGAAGAACGGAATGGTCATCTGTGGCACATCCGATATCCGATCGAAGGGGCTGAAGGGCAGTTTTTGATTGTTGCCACAACCCGTCCTGAAACACTCTTCGGAGATCTCGCTGTTGCGGTTCATCCGACTGATGAACGGTACGCTTCACTGATTGGCAAAAAGGTGATTGTGCCCGTCTGCAATAGGGCAATTCCTGTCATAGCCGACACCTACGTAGAAAAAGAATTTGGAACCGGAGTTGTTAAAATAACGCCGGCCCACGACATGAACGACTTTGCCGTTGGCGAGCGACACAAGCTTGGCTTGCTCAACGTGATGAACCCCGACGCAACTTTAAACGACAAAGTTCCTGCAGCGTATCAGGGACTGGATCGATTCATTGCGCGCAAAAAGCTCGTTGCTGAACTTGAAGCTACAGGACTTCTTGAAAAAACAGATCCCCACAAAATGGTGGTTGGTATCTCTGAGCGCGGTGGTGTTCCGATTGAATATTATCTGAGCGAGCAGTGGTACATTAAAATGGACAAGCTCGCTGAGATTGCATTGGGTGCGACACGCACTTCGCAATTGAAGCTGCATCCACCGCACATGGAAAAAATCTGGGAATATTGGCTCACAAATATCAAGGATTGGTGCATTTCACGACAGCTTTGGTGGGGCCATCAAATGCCAATGTACACATGCCAAGCGTGTGGGCATGTGAGTTGCGAAGAAGAGAAGCCCTCTGCATGTGAAAAGTGCGGACACACGCACCTTGCTCAAGATTCAGACTGCCTCGACACCTGGGCAAGCAGTTGGTTGTGGCCGTTTGGGGTTCATAGTTGGGCAAATCCCACTGAGGAACAGAAGCAAGATCTGGCTTACTTTTACCCGACCGACATTATTGTCACCGGGCCCGATATTATTTTCTTCTGGATCGCCAGAATGATTATGGCGGGTGGATACTTTACTGACAAAACAGCATTCAAAGATGTTTATTTTACTCCCATCATCCGTGACTCAAAAGGGCGCAAAATGAGCAAGTCTCTGGGCAACAGCCCAGACGTGAACCAATTGATTGCCAAATATGGTACCGATGCACTCCGATTTAGTGTCATCAATCAGGTTGTCTTGGGGCAAGACATTTTTTGGGCAGACGATGCTTGCGATCTCGGTAGAACTTTTGCAAACAAGATTTGGAATGCAACCCGCTTTTTGCTCATGAATGCAGAGAAATATGAGTTAGACTCTGCCGCAATTAATTTCGACCAGCTCGTAAGTAAACCTAGCGATACACTCTTGGGGTGGATGACTTCTGAGTTTTTTGCGGTGGCACAGAAAGCACACGATTCAATCGAGAAACTTGAATTTGCAGGCTACACGTCGTCGCTCTACGAGTTTGTATGGATGGTTTATTGTGATTGGTTTGTAGAGTTGTGCAAGCCTCGGTTGATGGACCCAATTTCAGCAACATCGGAGCAAAAAGAGCTCGCAAGACAAACTCTCCGAACTGCTTTTCAATTGCTCGACGGAGTCTTGCGACTGTTGCATCCCGTGATGCCATTTGTCACTGAACAAATTTGGCAGAATCTCGGTGATCGCAAAGGAACAACAATCGGGCATGCAGCGTTGCCTCGGCCTCGTGCCGATATGATAGATGCGCATGCTATTTCCGCAATGCGCGAGGTGCAATCCGTTGTGTCTGCGATTCGTGCCGTACGAGGACAGTTCGCCATTCATCCCGGTGCCGACCTGAAGGTCACCGTGAATGCCAGCCGCGAGCGATTTGGTTTGATGGTTCCACAAATGGAATTTTTGGCCCGTGCGGTGTTCAGTTTCTCTTCGGAGCGGCCTGCATTGTGCGGAACAGCCTTGGCTGGCGGCATGGAGGTGTTCGTCGACGTAGCTGGTTTTGTTGACCCTGCCGCGGAGCGCGATCGCTTACTAAAGAAAATACAGAAGGTTGAACAAACCCTCGAGGGTATTCGTAAGCGGTTGGCGAACGAAGAATTCATGAAGTCGGCGCCCGAGAAAATTGTTTTGGGGGCACGCGAGCAATTTGCCAACAACGAAAAAGAGCTCTCGGTTCTGCAGGCAAGTCTGCAGTCGTTGACCTGAGACGAGGCGCATTATGAAGCATTTGTTTTGGCTCGATATGGAAATGACTGGTCTTGAAGTTGAGAATCATAAAATTCTTGAAGCGGCTGTGATTCTCACCGACTGGAACCTCGTTCCTTTGAAAACCTTCTCGACAGCGGTTTACCAAGCAGATGAAGAGCTTCGTAAAATGGATGATTGGTGCGTCAAGACGCACACCGCCAGCGGATTACTCAAGCGGGTTCCTGAGGGAATGAAAGAGACTGATCTCGATTCTGCTTTGTTCAACTTGGTCGGTGATTACTATCCATCAGACGAAAGAGTGGTTTTGTGCGGTAATTCAATTGGGCAGGATAGGAAATTCATCGATAGGTATTTGCCTCGCTTTGCGGCGCGATTGCACTATAGAATGCTGGATGTTTCCTCTTTCAAAATCGTGTTTGAAAATGCTTTTAATCAAAAATTCAAAAAGCAGAATCGGCATGAAGCTCTCGGAGATATTGAAGAGTCTATTGCAGAATTTCGCCACTACTTGAGCTTCTTTGATAAAGCAAAGCTTGGGATTCCATCATGAACATGCAAGCTTCAGATGCACTTCTTGAGCTTTGGGCAAGTTCTGTTCAAGGTGATCCAAAAGTGCAAACTGCGAAATTCATTCGTAAGTTGGTTCGAGCTTCGTCAGATGAAGAAGCTCTTCTGAAAATCGGACAACTCGATGTCCTCGATCTTTCGGTTGATCCTTGGATGAGGCGCGATTGGCCCTTGGATCTGAGCGTTTTGCAACTTTTACCGAGGGTTCAGGGAGTTAAACTCAATGGCAGTCAATATCTAAGTTTGGTGCCATTGACCCATCTCAAAACGCTTAAATCGCTTTTTCTAGATGAGCTCGAGCTGGTTGACATTGGGTGGCTTTCCGAGCTGCAAGGAATTGAGGTTTTTTCTGCGCGCCGTAATAAGCTAAGGACTGTTGAAGTGCTCAGTCAGCTGCCGGCGCTGCGGGAAGTTAACGTTGCAGAGAACAGCCTGACAACTCTCAGTCCATTTTCAAATCTGGAAAAGATTCGAATTCTCGATGTGTCGCAGAATATGATTGCTGACTTAACTCCCGTGAGCAAAAGAAAGTCTTTGCGCGTGCTGCGGCTGCGTCGCAATGCCCTGAACTCGCTCGAGGGATTGGAAGATTTACGCGATCTTGATGAGCTTGATGTGCGTGATAATCGCATTCTGTCGCTGCGCCCTATCAAAGATCTCGGTATGCTCAACACGCTCGGGATCGCTGGCAATCCATTGACTGAAGATGACATTGATACGCTGCGACGTTCCATCCGATTTTTAACGTGAGAAAATTTCCGTTTTGTTGTTCGGCTGCAATTTTGTCGTCTTTAAAGAGGGCAAACTCAGGAGATTTTTTTGCGCGGTTGTAAAACGTAACTTCCACTTTGGCTGAAATCCAGGTCGCAGAGAAAGATAGCGTCATCACATTCGACGATGACTTTTGAACCCGCAAGCACTTGAAGCTCACCTTCACTTGCTTGTTCCTTTTCACTTTTAATCCATTCGAGTTTCTGCGATTCAACCTCAATCGGATTTCCTGAAAGGAATCGCGCTTTGTGCTCTATTGAGAGAGCTGCGCGTTTGAGTTTTGGTGCCACGTTCCAGGGAGGTTGGCACGCTTTTTTGAGTTCAACGATTTCGGGAGGAGCAATTCGTCCTGTGGGCTCCAAAAAAACCTTCAGCGCACTATCAACATGCCAAGGTTCAACCCACTCTCTGCGAAGTTTGATGCACGTTCCCACCGTGCCGAGTGTTTTGGCGATGTCACGCGCCAAGGAGCGCACGTACGTGCCTTTTGAGCAAACAACTCGCAGAGTGAGCGAGTTTTCGGTGAAATCAAGGCAACTCATAGAGTGCACGGTGACTTGCCTTCTCTTGCTTTCGATATCGACAGGAAGTTTTCCGGTGGCACGCATGTGTTGATAGAGCGGCATGCCGTTCATTTTCAATGCTGAGTAAACAGGCGGAACCTGTTCAATGAGACCACGAAAATTATTCAGTGCAGAATCAATGAGAGTTGCCGTGAGCTGTGTGGGCAGCGCTGCTTCAGCAACCACTCTTCCCGTAGGG
>CAIZJW010000076.1 GCA_903933385.1 uncultured Silvanigrella sp.
GTCATATATGAAGACGACATCGGAGAGTTCAAATTCAACTGCCGAGAAGGACTTTTGCAAGGGCTTTTTAAAAGCACTTGTCCTCTATCGCGACAACCCGACATGTGAATCAAGAAAACCGAGCAAAGCGTAGAATGTAACCAAGGCCCCTGCATTTTGCCCTCCACCCCCAGACCTGTTTCGGAGTTATCGGACTTAGCGCAAATTCATTGAACATTGGGCACTAAGGCTTGAAAATGAATGAATATATTCATCTAAACAACAAAAAATCCTTCCAACTGAGAATCAGTTGGAAGGATGCAATCAACTTCGATCAAAAAATTTGTCTTTGATAGTTCTTACATCGAAAGAATTTCTTTTTCCTTCGCTGCACAGAGTTCATCGATCTTTTTGGCATAAGAATCTGTCAGTTTTTGAATGTCGTCGTTTGCACGTTTGACTTCATCTTCAGGCCAACCGTGCTCTTTTTGTGCAGCCTTGGCCTTGGTATTGCCTTCCTGACGATGATGTCTCACTGCCACCTTCGACTCTTCACCAATCTTTTTCACTTGCTTAGCAATATCTTTACGCCGTTCTTCCGAAAGAGCGGGAATTGGGACGCGGATAATTTTGCCATCGTTGTTTGGAGTATAGCCAAGACCTGATGTCAGAATTGCCTTTTCGATTGCTGTCAATTGTGATTTATCGAAAGGGTTCACAGTAATTAGCCTAGGCTCAGGTGTAGCCATCGTTGCCACTTGGTTCAGTGGAACCCGCGATCCGTAAGACTCTACCCGCACATCATCGAGCAAGTTTGTGGAAGCTCGACCGGTGCGAATTTTAGCCAGGTCATCCTGCAGCGACTTGATGGACTTCTCCATGCCCTCTTTTACTTTTGAAACCAGAGTATTTTTATCCATTGAAAACATCCTCGAACAGTCGGTTTACTTCAGATCCTTAGTGGATCTCATACTGAGAGCTGCTGGGGCTGTCCAGCTTACAGTCCGAACTTGCTCTTACGGAACTGTTTCTTAATCTTCTTCACCTCGGTCCAGACGATTTCCGAAGATTCGATATTGGTGAGGCGCATTTCTACCTGATATGTAACTGTTTTGTAGCCATCAGCTTCTGACACGATGCTCGAAAGTGAACCAACAAGAAAAAAGTCAGCCGACTGCTGCTTGCCTGGGCCTTTGGCAGTTCCTTGCTTCACAACTCCCGACTGCTGGTATTTATACTCTTCAAGAATCTTTTGCCGCTGCGCACCATCTAGGAAGCGAACTTTTCCACTGTTGATAAGTTCATTCCGCACAGACTCAAAGATAGCTTTAGTATCAATCTGTTCGGATGTTCGATTCTCGAAGTCGTCAACCAAGACGAATGGGCGTTTACCCTGATTTTCGCGGCCGAACTCTACAAGCCAACGCTTTGCGAGAGCAGAACGAATCATTTCCTCGCCAGAGAGTCGCGCATCGGAATCGTTCCATTTGTCGTCAACTATCTCAACTTTATTAGGGTCAGCATAGTTTCCTTGGGTGGTTTGGCATGCAGACACAAAGCCAGCAGAGACCAGAACAAGAACGGGAAGCATGCGTTTCAGTGAAATTTGTGTCATAGAAGTCGACCTCTCCAGTGGGAAGCAATTCTCAAGGAGGAGAGTATATCTGGTCGGAAACCTGGGGAGCAAGGCCAAGGGCTGATTTCGGGGTGTGTTCATGCAAGGTGAAAAATTTCTGTCGGTCGGCGAAGATCTCTCCTTCGATTTCCTTGTGATTGGAAGCGGAATCGCCGGTGCCTCACTCGCATTGAAATTGGCAGCTCTCGGCCGCGTTGCGATTGTTTGCAAAGAAACCGT
This sequence comes from uncultured Silvanigrella sp., assembly GCA_903933385.1. Classification (GTDB taxonomy): domain Bacteria; phylum Bdellovibrionota_B; class Oligoflexia; order Silvanigrellales; family Silvanigrellaceae; genus RFOM01. The sequence goes on from CAIZJW010000076.1 coordinate 1,835, forward strand.
TGGTGAAACCAACACCCGCTATGCGCAAGGTGGGATTGCAGGAGTCTTTGACCAGCACGACAGCTACGATTCACATACAAACGATACCATTGTTGCAGGTGCAGGCCTTTGCCACGAAGACGTTGTTCGAAAGGTTGTTGGAGCAGGCCCTGGAGCCATCAAAGAGCTCATCGAAATGGGTGTTCAATTCACACCCTCTGACAGCAAAAGTCCAGATTTCGAGTACCACCTGACGCGCGAGGGCGGACACAGCGAAAGGCGCATTATTCACGCCGACGACATGACCGGCATGGCGGTTCAAAAAGCGCTTGTCGAGAAATTGGGTGAGCACCCAAACATCTCTATTTTTGAGTTTCACACTTGCATCGACCTCATCGTGACCGACAAAGCTTGCCCTGATTTTTCGAGAAACCGCTGTTTGGGGGCGTACGTACTCGACGAGCAGCAACGCGAGGTGCATTCATTTTTAGCAAAATGCACCATTTTGGCCACAGGTGGGCACGGCAAACTCTATTTGTACACCTCCAATCCCGACATCGCTTCGGGAGATGGAGTTGCAATGGCCTGGAGAGCAGGAGCACGAGTCGCGAACTTGGAGTTCATGCAATTTCACCCCACATGCCTCTACAGTTCGAAAGAGAAGAACTTTCTTATCACTGAGGCGATCCGAGGCGAGGGCGGAATTTTACTGTCCCGCAAAGGTGAACGCTTCATGGAGCGCGTCGATCCGAGAAAGGAATTAGCACCGAGAGACATCGTCGCACGTGCCATTGATGCCGAAATTAAAAAAACAGGCGAACCTTTTGTACTTCTTGATATCTCCCACAAGCCGCCCGAATTTGTCCGACAGCATTTTCCTAATATTTATGCGACCTGCCTGGAATTGGGACTCGATATTACCAAAGAAGCCATCCCGGTTGTTCCCGCTGCGCACTACAGCTGTGGCGGTGTGGTCACTGATACCCGCGGGCGCACTGGGATAAAGTCGCTCTGGGCTTTGGGAGAAGTTGCTTGCACCGGACTCCATGGAGCCAATCGACTTGCTTCCAACTCACTGTTGGAGGGGCTGGCTTTTGCAGAATTCATCGCCGAAGACGTGAATAACTTATGGAGCAGCATTAAAAACCTGCCTAATCCACGTGTTGCCAAATGGCAGCTTGGCAAAGCCTGCGAGCCTGATGAAATGACAGTGGTCAGTCAGCTGTGGGACGAAATACGTCGCACAATGTGGAATTATGTCGGCATTGTTCGCTCCGACAAACGACTTGCGCGTGCCGATGCCCGAATACGACAAATTTCCGAGGAGATTGAGAACTACTATTGGGATGTGGTCCCCAGCCGCGCCCTCATCGAGGTGCGTAATCTTGCGGCAGTTGCAGCTCTGACAATCAAATGCGCTCGGGCCCGGAAAGAGAGTCGCGGGATTCACTATTCCCTCGATTACCCTCAGATCGATGAAAACAATTTTCGCAAAGATACTGTTCTCTGCTGAGAACACCCTTGACAGCACTTTACTGCCGCTTAGCCTTTCGCGGGTCTGGAGATTGGGGTATGAAGCCCCACATCAAAGCAACTCTTTGTATTTGTAGGGAGGCCACATGGCTAAGTCGATTCGTCCTTTGAATGACCGTATCCTTGTTCAACGCATTGAAGCCGAGCAAAAAACAGCTGGCGGTATCCTCATCCCCGACAATGCCAAGGAAAAGCCTGCAGAAGGCCGCGTCGTGGCGGTTGGTAGCGGCAAGATTCTTGAAAACGGTGCACGCCGTCCTTTGGAAGTTAAAGTTGGCGACCGCGTTCTTTTTGGAAAATGGAGCGGCACTGAAGTGAAGATTGATGGCGTTGAGCAACTTCTAGTCAAGGAAGAAGAAGTTCTCGCAATCATGGAAGGCTGAGCGGAAACTCCACTCGGCATTTTCGCGGCCTATCGTTTGCTAAAAGATTTGAAACGAAAAATTATTACGCATTCAGATTAAAGGAACTTGGCTCATGGCAGCTAAAATGATCAGCTTCAACGAAAGTGCGCAAAAGAAGATCCTCATGGGTGTCAACACACTCGCAAATGCAGTTAAGGTAACACTCGGACCAAAGGGTCGGAACGTGCTTATTGAAAAGTCGTTCGGCGCACCGCTCATTACTAAAGACGGCGTCACCGTCGCCAAAGAAATCGAACTTGAAGACAAGTTTGAAAACATGGGCGCTCAGATGGTCAAGGAAGTTGCTTCCAAAACCAATGACGACAGCGGCGATGGAACAACAACTGCAACCGTGCTCGCACAAGCCATCTATCGCGAAGGCTTCAAGATGTTGGCTGCAGGACACAATCCAATGGAGCTCAAGCGCGGCATCGACAAAGCATGCGCTGTTGTTATCGAGAATCTCCGCAAGGTTGCTCGCCCTGTTCAAAACAACAACGAAATTGCACAGGTTGCCACAATCTCTGCAAACAACGACTCAACCATTGGCAAGATGATTGCTGAAGCAATGGATCGCGTCGGCAAAGATGGCGTCATCACTGTTGAAGAAGCTAAGGGAATCGAAACATACGTTGACGTAGTCGAGGGTATGCAATTCGACCGCGGATACCTCTCACCTTATTTCGTCACTGACCAAGAGCGCCTTGAGGCTGTTCTTGAAAATCCTTTCATCTTGCTCTTCGAAAAGAAGATCGCGAGCATGAAGGACATGATCCCACTTCTCGAGCAAGTGGCACGCAGTGGTCGCCCACTTCTTATCATTGCTGAAGACGTTGAGGGCGAAGCGCTGGCAACTTTGGTTCTGAACCGTCTTTCCGGCAATCTCAAAATTTGCGCTGTTAAGGCTCCTGGCTTCGGCGATCGCCGCAAAGCAATGTTGGAAGACGTGGCCATCCTCACAGGTGGAACTGTCATCTCCGAAGATCTCGGCATGAAGTTGGAAACAACAGGCGTTGCTGAACTTGGTCAGGCAACAAAAATTGTCATCGACAAAGAGAACACGGTCATCACAGGCGGCAAGGGCAAAGACACAGGAATTAAAGCTCGCGTTGCAGAGATCCGTGGACAGATTGAAAAAACGACCTCTGATTACGATCGCGAAAAACTTCAAGAGCGTCTCGCAAAGCTTGCTGGTGGAGTTGCTGTCATTCGTCTTGGCGCTGCGACCGAAATCGAGCTCAAGGAAAAGAAGGCTCGCGTTGAAGACGCACTGAATGCAACTCGCGCTGCGGTGGCTGAAGGCATCGTTGCGGGCGGTGGCGTTGCACTTCTTAGAAGTTCAACTGAACTCACCAAGCTCAAGGGTGAAAACCCTGAGCAAAACGCCGGAATTGAATTGGTGCGCCGTGCTCTTGAAGAGCCAGTGCGCATCATTTCATTGAATGGCGGTTTCGAATCCAGCGTTGTTGTCGATAAAATTCTGAGCAACAACAGCCCTAGCTGGGGCTTCAATGCACTCACCGAGAAGTATGAAGACCTCATCGCAGCTGGCGTCATCGACCCTGTTAAAGTGACACGCTGTGCGCTTCAGAACGCGAGCTCGGTTTCGAGCTTGCTTCTAACGACCGATGCTATGATTTCTGAAAAGCCTAAGAAAGAATCTGCAGGAGCAGGCGCTGGCATGGGCGGTATGGGCGGCATGGGCGGCATGGGCGGCATGGGCGGCATGGGCGGCATGGGCGACTTCGATATGTAATTGCGAGTCGACGCACATATGCTGAAAAGGCGACCCCATGGGGTCGCCTTTTTTTCTTTCAAAATTCACTCAACACTGAAACAAATTTCATTTTTCCCGAAACGTTTTGCTCGAAGAAAATCAAGCAACCTTCATCAAGCTCTACTTTTTCCAGATTTTGAACCCTTGCTGGATTTCGAACCTTTGCTTGTTTGAGAGCGTGAAGCAGCAGAACGAGAAGCAGGACGCGTCGACTTAGCCTGCGGACGATCATCATCGTTGCGACGTGAAGCGCGCGGCATTGGACGATCTTCTTGAGCACTCCGACCTGAGCGCGGTGCCGGACGATCTTGACGAGCGCCACGACTCGAGCTCGGAGATGGACGATCTTCTTCCACACGACGGCTTGCACGCGGAGATGGACGATCTTCTTCCACACGACGGCTTGCACGCGGAGATGGACGATCTTCTTCCACACGACGGCTTGCACGCGGCATAGGGCGATCTTGATCAACGCCCCGACCTGAGCGCGGTGCAGGACGATCTTCTACCGTGCGACGGGCTGCGCGCGGCATGGGGCGGTCTTCATCAGCGCCTCGGCCGACTCGAGGAGTTGGCCGATCTTGATCAACGCCCCGACCTGAGCGCGGCAACGGCCGTTCTCCGGAGGCATGAGGTTTGGTTTCGGTTTGCGAACGCTGTTTGCGCTTATCGGCCGCAGCTGCTGCCCGACGAGACGCCTCGAGTGCGTACTCCTCATCGTTGAGCTTTAGGTTTCGCTTCATGCGCCGCTTGGAGCGAGTTTCATCATCGAGATGACTTGCTGTCGTTGCCTTTCCGCTTCCAACAGCTCGCAGCATGTCTTCCTTAATTTGCTCAAGCTGTTCACGACCCACGGAATCAACTGCAACAATTGAACCTTCTTTCAATGTCGCAGGAAGCAAAACTTCACCCACGCCAACGCGCACAAGGCGAACGACTTTCAATCCAATGGCTTCGGCCATTCGGCGGATCAAGCGATTGCGTCCTTCAGTGACTACAATTTCCAACCATTGCCCACGCGTGGCACCCATGCGTTCTTTACTACCCATGCGGACACTGACAGCTTTTGCCATTCCATCATCAAGCATGACCCCGGCACGGAGTTTTTCAACATCCTCGATGGTCACGCCGTCGGAAACCAGAATGGCGTAAGTTTTTTCCACAGAGAAACGAGGATGAGTCAGCGCATAAGCGAGATCACCATCGTTGGTCAGCAAAAGAAGTCCTTCACTGCGGTAATCAAGACGTCCAACTGCCTGGACGTTAGGTGGAAGAGCTTTGACCGCTGCGAGGTCGAAAATCGTGCGACGCATTTTCGCGTCGAATCGCGTGGTCAGGCACATATCGGGTTTATTAAGAATGTAGACGACCTTGGGAAGATTCTTAGCTCCCACAAGCTTGCCGTGAACATGCACTTTGTCGTCCCTTGAAATTTTTAACCCAAGTTGAGTCACCGACTTGCCGTTCACTTTCACGACACCTGAGGCAATCATTTCATCAGCTTTGCGCCGCGAAGCAACTCCATTTTCCTGCAAAAAGACATTGAGACGCACCCCTCCAGCAATTTCAGGTTGAGGTTTCTTGGTGCGTTCATTGCTCATAGGGTTCTCCTTGGAAAGGTCGTGACGACCTAAATATAAACTAAAATGCTCTGCGGAACACAGAGGTCCACAGAGCATTTAAATGGCATGTCCTGAGTGCCTTTAATTTGACTCAGCCCATGAAAAGGCAAGCCATCGGATCTTCAACGAAAGTCTTCAGTGTTTTGAGGAACTCTGCACCCTGCGCACCATCAATCACTCGATGATCACAACTGAGAGTGACCTTCATCCGCTGTTCTACCGCGATATCACCATTTTCATCGACCACAGGCGTGGCCACCGTTGAGCCCACAGCGAGAATCGCTGCCTGAGGTGGATTGATGATTGCCGTAAAATCCTCGATTCCACTCATTCCAAGATTCGAGATTGTAAAAGTTCCACCGGAGTAATCGTCTGGTTGGAGCTTTCCATCGCGCGCAAGCTTGATGAGTTCACGGTTCTTTTGAGCAATTTGAACAAGACTCAGTTTGTCAGAGTGACGCACAACGGGCGTAACCAACCCAGCAGGCAATGCAACCGCAACACCCATGTGAACTGAGTTGTATTGAGCGATGTAGTCACCCTGCCACGAGGAATTAATATTCGGGTGCTTACGCAATGCCCGCGACACTAAGAAAACAATAAGGTCATTGACAGAGAACTTCTCGCCCTCGGAAATCTTGGAAAGAGTTGCCTTTCTCCAAGCCAACAGGGGCCCCATGTTAAGACTGATCGTGAGGTAGAAGTGAGGTGCTGTGCTTGTGCTTTCCACGAGGCGACGCGCAATAGTTTTGCGCATCATACTCAAGCTCACCTTCTCCATTTCCGCAGCCGGAACAGACGTGAACGAGGACACAGAAGGCAAAGCTCCAGCAACTCCACCGCTCAAGCTTTCCACGTCTTTGACGATGATCCGACCATTTGGCCCCGAGCCCTGAACAGTGCGGAGATCAATTCCTTTGTCGGCCGCAACACGCTTGGCCAATGGACTGGCACGTAAACGATCAACACTCGAAGTTACAGACGACGCAGCAGCGGCCACGGGAGCTGCTGCTGGAGCCGTTGCAGGAGCAGCTTTTGCTGCAGATGCACCGCCCTTTTTCTTGCTGAGATATTTGTCGACTGCTTCCTGCCAATTTTCTTCTGGCTTACCAATAACGGCAATCGGAGCGTTCAAATCACACGTTTGTTTATCGCCAACGATGATCTTGATGAGAATTCCCGAGGCGGGCGATTCAAATTCCATCGTCGCCTTGTCGGTTTCAATTTCAACAACAGGAAGACCTGCAGTGACCTTTTCACCCTCTTTTTTCAACCAACGAGCCACCGCACCTTCTTTCATGGTGTCGGAGAGCTTGGGCATTTCCATCACAGTTGCCATAGCGTTACGCCTCTTATTCTGCAAACTGACGAATTAACGGTAAAGAACCTTCTTAATTGCTTCAATTGTGCGTTCTTTTGTGGGCAGAACTTCGTGTTCCAATGTTTCGTTATAGGGCATTGGAACAAAATGGTTGTGCACACGCGCAGGTGGAGCATCGAGGTCATCGAAGCATTCTGTGACTGTGCGATCAACAATATAGTTGCCGATTGTGGAGATGCCCCAACCTTCTTCCAGCACAACGAGTCTGTGTGTTTTACGAACAGACTCAAAAATCATATTTTCGTCGAGAGGCTGAAGCGTCCGAGGGTCGATAATTTCAACTTCGATTCCCTCCTGCGCGAGCTCATCGGCGACTTCGAACGCGAGGTAAACCATTTTGTTCCACGCAACCAAAGTCACGTGTTCACCTTTGCGCTTAATGTCTCCAACGCCGATTGGAATGAGATACTCGCCTTCAGGCACTTCGCCTTCTTTGCCGTACATCATTTCACTCTCGAGGAAACAAACAGGGTTGTTGTTTCGGATGGCGGATTTCATCAAACCTTTAGCATCTGCAGGAATCACAGTGCTGATGACAATCATACCGGGAACATTCACCAACATGTGGTCGACACATTGGGAGTGCTGAGCCGACAGCATGTGTGCCGCGCCATGGGGCCCGCGGATCACCATTGGAATCGGGAATTGACCGCCGCTCATGTAGTACATTTTAGCTGCGTGATTGATGATTTGGTCGAATGCCTGGATGGCAAAGTTCCAAGTCATCATTTCAATAATTGGACGCATGCCAACCATCGCAGCTCCCACGCCGAGACCACAGAATCCCGCCTCTGAAATGGGGGAGTCGACGACTCTCATAGGACCAAACTGCTGCAACATACCTTTGGAAACTTTGTATGCTCCGTTATATTCACCAACTTCTTCACCCATGAGAAAGACAGTTGGTTCGCGCTCCATTTCTTCTGTCATCGCCTGTCGAAGCGCTTCTCTTAAACTGATGATTGCCATTGCTCGCAAACCTCTTTCAACGATGAAACAAATTAAGGAGCCAGCACATGCTCATAAAGCGTGTGCAATTCTGGCTCGGGTGAATCTTCAGCAAACGTGACGGAATCTTCGACAAGTTCGGATATTTCCTCTTCCCATTTGTCGAAATCGTCGTCCGTTGCGACCTTCTTTGCCACCATGTGATCGCGCAGTGTTTGAAGGCAGTCTTGCTGACGTTCGCGTTCAACCTCCTCCTTACTGCGGTAACTTTGAGGATCGGACATGGAGTGACCGCGGAAGCGGTAGGTTTGCATTTCAATTAATATTGGCTTGCTGGTTTTGCGCGTCTCTTCGATGATGTCGTACATCTGCGCGTAGGTGTTCAGAACATTACGTCCATCAACCACCGCCTGGCGCATGTTGTAACCTTTGGCGCGATCGGCAAGCACTTCCAGCGAGCACGTGCGAGAAATGGCTGTTCCCATTCCGTAGAGATTATTTTCAATGATGAACACACAAGGCAAATCCCAAATGGCTGCCATGTTCAGAGCCTCGTGGAATTGGCCCTGGTTAATCGCGGCATCACCCATGAAACAGAGAACCACTAGGTCTTCCTTCATGGATTTGATTTTCCAACCCACTCCAGCTGCCAATGGAACCTGACCACCCACGATACCGTGGCCGCCCAAGTAACGGAGCTTCGATGAGAACATGTGCATTGAGCCGCCTCGGCCGCTCGCACAGCCCGTCACTTTGCCGAGCATTTCGGCCATGACCTCCCGTGCTGACATTCCGAGGGTGATTGGCTGCACGTGATCTCGGTAGCCGCTGATCACATAATCTTGCCCCTTACGAATGGCGTTGAGGCTTCCCGTAGAAACTGCCTCCTGGCCAATGTAGAGATGACAAAAGCCACTAAATTTTTGCTGTACGTACAATTGGCCGCATCGCTCTTCGAAGCGACGGGCAAGCAGCATGTCTTTGTAGAACTCGACGAGCTGTGCGTTTGTTGGCGCTGGCATCGGCGTTTTTCCTATGTTTGTGGTCAAGCCCTCAACCGGCCGGGTCAGGGGCGCCCACACGCTATGCCAAATGCCGAGGGGGTGCAACAGAGTGTTTTAGAAGAACTGGAGCTTCATACAGAACACCGAACCGCCCGACTTGATGAACTCTTCGGTGGATAGCTCGATTGGGTGAAAACCAGACACTTGCAACCTTCGGACAGTTTCCTTCGCTCCAAGTTGCATGAGTACATTTTTGCCATCCGGACAGTGGGCGTTGCACGCAAAGACCGGCGAATCGGCCTCAGCAAGTGGAACCTCAATAAGATTCGGAAAAACCTTCTGAACAAGCTCCCAGCCCTCGCGAGTGAAAGCGTCACGACAAGCCAAGGCCGAGCGCGCATCAAGAATGCTCAAACATGTGTCGAGATGATAAAACCTGGGGTTAGCCAGCTCAAACGCGAGCACGGTGGCATCTGTCATTTCTGCAACTTTTTCGTAAATAGACCGATGCGTGCGATGACCATACCCACCCAAAAGTACCCGATAACCGGGCAACCACAGCGCGTCGCCCATACCTTCAAATAGGGTGCTGGAATTACGAGCAGGCAACTCAACTGTGCCGTAACCCTCATGTTCGAGGGCAGCCTTGATACCAAGCACCTCTTTGTGTCGAATATCGTTGGCCATATTACTTAGAACAGCCCGAAACTCACCGGTGCGAGAAACAAATGGAAGGGTTTGATTGGCGCAAAAGACCATATCCGGCAGTCCTGAAATTGCTTCGGCCTCGAAAACCTCAAGACCTAGACTGCGGTAGGTTGCGCGAAGTGTTTCCCACTCGGCCATAGCCTTTGCTTTGTCGAGGACGTGAATTGTCCCGTCTGCTTTTCGCATGTGTGGGTTGATGGGATTGTCAACGTGAAAATAAGTCGGACGAACCATCAAAATACGTCGCGCCAATGGCATTTGTGGCGCGCTTCTTATATCAAAATTTAACTCACTTGCGTTGCGAACTATCTTACTCATGTCTGTTTCTCCCTTCCCTTGCGGAAACAGACAGCTTAACTTAGCCTCGGCGCAAGGAAAAGGCCGCTCAAGAGCCCGTGCGAAGCACCCAGAATGAAGAGGACGCATGTCGAACTCATTTGAACTGCAACCTGTCAAAATAAAAGCAGGTCAGAGAATCCATGCGAGCCAAAGCTGCCTTTACAGCAATCAAATCGAACCGATTTCGGCCGAACTTTTGGGCAATCAACGCTGTGCATTTGTTATGGCAGGTCCGAATCACCCGGGGATCTACTCGCGTGAACATCTACTCGCCGTCCGCTTTTTGCCAAGATCCTGGGCAAAACACTTTTCCGGGACACAGATTCAAGAGAGCCAACTCAATTCGCTATTGCAAGAAGAACTTCAGGTGCTGCGCAATCGTAAAACAGCACTCGTCAATAGACCGGGAGACGCCATCCGGTGGGTTCACGGAGATGCCGATGGAATACCAGGCATTGTTATAGACGATTATGGCGAAATTGTAGTTGTCCAATCTGGCTCGCAAGCCGGCGATTTCTTGTTACCGCTGATCATCAAAACGTTACTGAACCTGACTGAGAAACCACTTTTCGAGAGAAGTTCCGGACAAATTCGTGCTCTTGAAAAGCTCCCGGAGCGAACTCGCTGGATTCGTCCTCCAAGCTCAACACAGTCCGTTGAAGAAGTTGTCACATCACTTTCGGGCCTCTCAATGATTTTTCGTCCGCAACGTTGTCAGAAAACAGGGCTCTTTCTTGATCAACGAGAAAACCTGGCAATGTTGCGAAATATCCTATCAGTTTCAAACGCGCGCAGTATGCTTGATTTGTGTAGTTATGCAGGTGCATGGTCATGCGCTGCTGCACAAACAGGGATCTTGGAATTCACAGCAGTCGACCAAGACAAAGACGCCCTTGAGCTTTGCGCAACAAACATTAAGAGAAATACGACCTCGGAAAAATCGGATGCAAAAATCAATCTCTTACACGGAGATTTATTTGAGATTTTATCAAAACTAAACCGCGAAAAACAAACTTTCGATGTGGTGGTGGCTGATCCGCCTGCTTTCACAAAGTCTGCCAAACATGTCCCAGAAGCGCGCAGAGCTTATCAACGTCTTTCTAAATTGGCTTCACGCTTAGTTAACAACGAAGGCATTTATGTTGCCTGTAGTTGCTCGCGACATATCGATGAAGAAGATTTTTATGAGATTGTGAGCTCAGCTCTCGATCCCGACGATTGGATTTATTTGGGCAGAGGACGGCAATCTCCCGATCACACCGTTTTGGCAACTGACAAACACTCCCTTTACTTGAAAGCCCTCTATTTCATGAGGCGTGGAAGCCTCGCGCAATTCTCTTCGTCAAACATAAGCAGAGGCGAAAATCCTTGACAGAAAAGAACAAACGACACGTAGTCATTGATGCGCGAGTGGTAGTAGCCAACCAAAGCCACGGAATCGCTCGCTATACGGATGAATTCGTCCGGAATTTGCGCAACATCACTACACCATTCCGCTTTACTTTACTGGTCACAAAAAACTCTCCACTTCTGAATCAGGAATGGCCGGAGCACATAAAATTTCAAATACTCAAGACAAGCTGGATCAGTTGGCTTGGACAGTTCGAGATGCTTTGGCACCTCAACAAGTTAAAACCAGATCTATTCCATTCACCAAGCTTTATCGTCCCCTTTCTCAGCGACGTGCCACTTGTCACTACCATTCACGATCTTAATCACGTCGTTCTTTCAGAAAACTATTCTATGTTTCATAGACTTTATTATAGCGTGCTTCTCGCGCGAAAAATAAAGAAGGCAAAAGCTGTCATTACAGTTTCTGGATTTTCTCAGCAGGAAATCGTCAACTTTTTTCACACATCTCGTGAACACGTGAAAGTAATCCACAACGGCATCAGCGAGAAGTTTCAAAATCCGCCAACACAAAACGATGCCGCCCTGAAGCGAATCCTGCAAAAATACGAACTGCCAGACAAGTACATATTGTCTATTGGCAACAAAAAGCCGCACAAGAATATCGCTCGCCTTGTCGAAGCTTGGTGCAAAAGCAATGTTTCTTTACCACTCGTTTTACTTTCTGATTTCGACCCGAGCTTGCTCTCTCTCGCGGAACAATTTCATAAAAAACACAACCTTCATTTTTTGAGATTCGTGCCGAATGAAGCTCTTCCAGCCATTTATGCGGGGGCTGATCTCTTTGTTTATCCATCGATATACGAAGGATTCGGATTCCCCCCCCTCGAGGCCGCCGCATGCGGTGTTCCAGTCGTGGTCTCGAATTGCTCGTCATTGCCCGAAGTCATGAAAGACTGCGCGCTGTATATTGATCCCTCAAACACTGAAGAGATAGCGCAAACACTCGAAAAAGCTGTTTTCAATTCTCCAGAGCGACGAGAACGCACTCTCAGAGGACGAGAACTTGCTAAGAGTTATTCTTGGGCAAAGGCCGCCGAGGCCACTCATGATGTCTATCAGCGCGTTCTTTCGCAATTAGAATCTGTAAACACCGAGAGCTTTACATCACGCACTGCGCTCCAGGAGCCGAGTGATGGTTGAGCTAAAGTTCGCGGATCCAAGCAAAAAAATAATCGGTTTAAATGGAAGATTTCTTGTTGCACAAAGAACTGGAGTGCAGAGGTCGGCATACCAACTTTTTCGCACCGTCATTGAGCAAGGCACCCAATTCAACTTCATCCTTTTTACAGGTGAAAGCGAACTTTTTGCTCCGGAATGGCAAAGGCCAAATGTTCAACTCGTAACGAGCCCACTGTCGCAGCGGACCGTGGTAAGAAATCATTTTTGGGAGCAAGTGGAATTGCCCCGTCTTGCCAAACGATACAAAGTCGATCTTCTTCATAGCCCAGCGAATCTTGCTCCCTTGGCATTCAAAGGCAAAAGCATTGTAAACATTCACGACCTCTGTTTTCTCGTACAGCCAGCTTGGTTTTCTTTCAGTTTCCGGCTGATTTATCGATGGCTCGTTCCTCAAATCGCACGCAACAGCTCTCTTGTGATCACTAATTCCAATTATTCTAAAAATGATATTCTTAGCTTGCTTAAGCTAAATGTAGATCGAATTCGACTCACCTATTGGTCGGTTGACCCGATTTTCCATGAATTCAACAAACCTTATGTATCCCGGGATGATCGTATTATTTTTGTGGGATCACTTGAACCCAGAAAAAATTTACGCGGACTTCTCAAAGGATTTTCACTGTACAAACAGAGAAATCCAAATAGCAAAACGCGCTTAACCGTGGTGGGCTGTGAAAATCCTCTGTTTGCAGACGCGGGAATCAGTGGTGCAGATGTCAGCGCCGACGTTGACTTCCGAGGTTACATTTCCGATCGGGAACTCGCCGAATTGTTCGGAAGCTCAAAAGCTCTCGTCTATCCGTCGTTTTATGAAGGTTTCGGTTTCCCTCCCCTAGAGGCCATGGCGGCCGGAACACCCGTAGTGACAAGCCGAACATCCAGCTTGCCTGAGGTTGTTGGCAATGCAGCACTTCTTGTGGATCCCTATTCCCAAGAAGACATTGCTGAAAAGATAGCAAAGGCGCTGAATCCAGAGGTTGCTTTCGAACTGATAGAAGCAGGCACAAAACAGGTAAAACAATTCAGCTGGAAGCAAGTCGGCGAGCACATGATCGACATCTATTCAGAGATTCTTGCTCAACCCTCTTGAAATCTTGGCACAATTCCATCACAAATCATTGCTTGTGTTCCTCCGGACTGCGGGGTATGGGTTCCGGAGACTTTTCGAGGGCGTTATGAGCAGCAATCAAAATATTCGTAATATCGCTATTATCGCACACGTTGACCACGGCAAAACAACTCTGGTGGATGGTCTGCTTCAGCAGGCTGGAACATTCCAGGCGCACCAATCCGTGGCAGAGCGCGTCATGGACAGTATGGACCTTGAGCGCGAGCGTGGTATTACAATTGCCGCCAAGAACGCTTCGATGGTTTACAAAGACACACGTATCAACATCGTCGACACTCCCGGACACGCCGACTTCGGCGCTGAAGTGGAACGTACACTTATGATGGTTGATGGTGCCATTCTTCTCGTTGATGCGGCCGAAGGATGCCTCCCGCAAACACGCTTCGTGCTTCAAAAAGCATTGCAACGACACCTTTCAATGATTGTTGTCGTCAACAAAGTCGACCGCCCAGATGCACGCGTAGAAGAAGTTGTTGAAGCCATTCACGATCTCTTCCTTGAGCTTTCATTTGAAGACCAC
>CAIZJW010000077.1 GCA_903933385.1 uncultured Silvanigrella sp.
AGGAGACGCATTGATGGCAGAGCGTCAACCGGAAATGAATGAGGCAATGCGTTGGACAGAAATTTTCAGGCCGATTGCCAAGTTTTTATTAGCCAAGCGCGATTGGGCATGTGAAATAGATTGCTTGCTTTCAATACTACGATTTGAACGCGGGAGAATGCCCATGAGCTATTGCCTACCATGCGGTGCGTGTTGCCAGAAAAAATCGCGAAACTTTTCGAGGTCGCCGAGGTGCTGCCTTGAAATGGCGATTTATTTTTTTCTCAGTAGTCTGAACTATTGAACTCATTGGCTTCAATAATGAGAGCATCATAATCATCCAGAACCAGAGTTTGGTTAATTTTTAAGAGAGGGAACTTGGAAGAAAAAAAAGGCCGAACCTTCGAAAGCCTCTACGAGAACACCACATACCAAACGACAGGCAGAAACCAGAGGAGCCGCAAAAAATTTAGACAGGTGAGATTCTCTAAACACCATGTCTGGAAAAGAGAATTCCGATATTCCAAAGACATTTCATCAAAAGTCTCAATTCAACAAAAACTTACGTTAGCCCAACTGCAGGCATAGTTCATGCTTCACCGACCGGGACGCACTCAGACAACTGAGCGAATTTGGATAATTATCGATTGAAATTGAAGTCTTGATAGACTCAAACACGCAACTAAAATGACAAGTCGAATTTCACAGGTAAAAATCTAAAACCGGAGTAAAAAAAAGCGATTACATATGGCACTAATTTTCCAATAAAAATATTTTTTGGCGAATATTTATAGCTAAATAAAAAAAATAATTGAAACCATTTTAACATAGCAATAGAGGACTACCCAGGTTCCAGTCTGCTTGTAATAATAATTGAGAGGTTCTCTATGAAAACCAAGAAATCAATAAAACTGATCGCTACAACAACTGCATCCACGATTATTATCTCGATGACGACCGGCTGTGGAACAGATGAGATGGTTCAAACAAACCAAAAGCAGCAGACGAAAGAAGACATCAGCAGCGTCCAATCTGCGGAGAAAAATCAAATTCGCATAAAAATTAAGAACACAGAAGGAAGCTTTGACACAACACGCTGTATCGGTAGTGGGCGATGCGTAATTCAAGACAACTGAGCACATTGCCAAAGCTCCTCGCTGCGGCTGCAGCGGTCCTCACATGCATACTGCTATATTGGGGCAACAGGATGAACAAGGAAACCGACCTTACACTTCGAGTCGCACTGAACACTTCAATCCTTCTTGAAGACATCGATACGGCTAAAATAAAACAAGCGTCAGACTACTCGTTGTTGGAGCTTCTTTATAGTACCCTTGTGGAATACAATAACGAAGGCGAAATTATCGGCGGATTAGCGGAGCGATTCTTCTGGGATAACGACAACCTTGTTTTTGAATTTAGAGACACTGCATCATCATCTGGACATCGCATTACACCCGAGGATGCGATAGCAACATTCAAACGACTAATGATCCTGAACACCAATTCCCATGGCGATTTGGTGAGTTTGCTCTGCATGGACAAACGTCCAATGAACCTAACAGATGCATGTGAAGGAATGGAAGCATCTGGAAAAAGACTAATTCTTAAGACAAAGAAAAAAACACCATTTCTTCTGCCACTTCTGACGACACTCGATTACGGAATAATTCCTCAAAACTCACTGGATAAAGCCACTTTACACATCATACATCACACTGAAACTTCAGGACCATATAAAATATCAGATGCAAAAGACAAATTGGTATTAGAAGCAAACAAGAAACATTGGCACTACAAACCACGAATGCCACAGAGGGTCGAGTTGTATCCATTCGACTACAATGCCGATTCCCCGAATTCTGCTGAAAGCCAATTCATAAATGGTAACATTGACTTTATTCCAACGGCATCTGAACTGCGGCTGGGTGACATTGAAAAGATTAGCAGCGGATCAAGAGGAAAATTCACCGTACAGACCACGAATCCAATGTACCTTGCTTATGCAGAGTATACTGAACGTGGGCTCAGCCTTTCTTCCGAGAAGAGAAGACATCTGCTGGCCAGCTTTCAACGTGCCGTGCGAAAAACGCTAAGCAATGACAGTCATGGCAGAGTTTCAACTATTCAGATCTTGCCTCCTTCATCGGAGGGAAACCTCTCGTTATCGCAAACACAGACAATCGAAGAAAACCTTCGCAAATACTCAGAACCATGCGACGCAACAGGCATAAAAATTGCAATACCTGAAAGCGTGTTGAACTTCTATCGTTCTGCGCTCGAATCAGAGATTAAAAATCTAACATTTGTAGGCGTCGAGGAAATCGCAAGGTTCGAAAATAGAAATGACGATGATGTTCCAGATTTAACGATATCAGCAGTCGACGTCACAGCTATCGAAGATATCAACTTCATCAGCTATTCGGTGAAGAATGGAATTCTGGTTCCTCCAGAAGGCCAGACTCCGGCAGAATGGCTGAAAATCTATTTTGAGACTCCAGAGAAATCTGCACGTATGTCCATGCTGCAGAAGATTCAATTCCATACGATTTGGGAAAATCCAAAGATCATTCCGATTTCAATTCGCCCGTTTGTTTCTGTCATTGACAGCCGCTGGAAAACCGATTTCTCCAAGCTCTTTCCGAATGACCCGTTCTGGAAAATTGAACACGAATGAGCAAATTCATCGATTGGATAAACAAATACAGCGAAGAGCTAGGGCTCGAATACAGCATATTCGACTGGACTCGGGAGCTCGACGCGGAGCTTTACGACATCCAGAGTAGTTCGAAAAGCAACGGAAAGATCCTAACAGGTCGGGGAACCGACAAGGACAAAGACACAGCAATTATTAAAGCCACTGCCGAGGTTCTTGAAAGGTACTTTCTCGATCGACTGAGTGAGGCCGATTCCTCCAATGGCGTTGCTATCCACACAGAGAGGCAATCCGCGGAGCTCAGCGCTCTCTTCGAACTTTTGGAACGCGACTCCTTTTTTTGTCATTTCCTGACAAAGACCCCATTTGGCTCAATTGACTCGACAATTGTTAACGATGCGTCGCTTTGCAGAAGCATCATCGATCTTCTTGAATCCAAAGGTGCCGAAATTAGATTCGGTCAAATGAAAACAGACTCGAGATTCAGCGGCGTTGTTTGTGCGATTTTCGGAACACACTCAGCCAATGGATTCGGCATGACACTAGGCACAAGTGTGAAGCAGACCCTGCACGAGAGCATTCTCTCGGCTTTGCTCGAAGCTGCGAGGTCTGCTGTGGGGTATTTGTCACTCACGAGCGAGGAACTCACAACACTACGCAACGCTGGCAATGCGGTCTGCTCGACTCCGGAACACCATC
>CAIZJW010000078.1 GCA_903933385.1 uncultured Silvanigrella sp.
CGTGACACTCGTACACCGTCGCGACAAATTTCGCGCAAGTAAAGCTATGCAAGATAAAGTGTTTAGCAATCCAAAAATCAAGATCATCTGGCACACAGAAGTGGTCGACACACTGTCTGACAGCAGTGGCCTTACGGGCATCGTGATGAAAAATCAAAATGGTGAAACATCAGAGCTTAAGGTCGACGGCTTATTTATGGCCATTGGACACAACCCAAACACAGAATTTTTGCGCGGATTAGTGGAACTCGATCCCCAAGGCTATGTGCTCTGCAAGCCCGGAAGCACGGCAACCAACATACCAGGCATCTTTGCCGCAGGCGATGTTGAGGACAATAAATTCAGACAAGCAATTACTTCTGCAGGGCGTGGATGCCAATCAGCACTCGAGGCCGAGCGGTTCATTGAGGGGCATGCGCACTGAGCGCACGCGCCCTTAATGATATATTTAGCGCGGGGCTCGGGGTGGAAGCCGAGCTGCGTCATGCAAACCCAAGCAGAGCTGGTTGAGCTCTGCATCACGCACGTCAGCACAGAATCTGTTCGTATTTTGAACATGTGAGTAACAGAGAAATTCAAGGTCTGGATTCTTGATCTCAAAACATGCAATAGACGTTTTTTGCTTTATTGCGTAGCAATAATTAATGAAATTTTCATCCCCGATTCTTTCGCAAGAATCCAAGTCTTGAACTGCGCTGTTACTGCACAGGGACTTCCATGAAGGATCAGAGATTTGGTCGCACGTTGCTGAGTTACCAGAGCGATTCGCAACGCAAAACGACTGATAGTCCTTGTTTTGGACATTGTTGCACAGAGGCGAATCTGAGCTTTGAGCTTGTGCGAAAGTCGGCAGAATGAACTGCAAAACTTGAAGACCTACAAAACCCAAAGAGAGAATTGACTTGAACATGGGAATTTCCTCCAGAGTCCATAATCAAGCCAAGTCGCCTTTGAATCAACCCCCAACCATTCATGGCACCCACATTGACTTCTTCGCAGAAACGTTCGCAACGCTTTCTTAAAATTTCAAAAAGAATGCAGAGCGACCTCTGGAGACCAGGCCAGTATCAAATTCTCACGAGTGACTCGGCACACTCGAACGGGCAAGTCAGTGTTTGCTGTATCAAGGTAGATCCGTAATTCTCGAAGCATCCGTTGCTCAGCATACACAACCAGAAAATAACGGACGTAAGTTCGCACTGGCGACTGAGTGAGTGAGCAAAGCTGCCGCTCATAGAGAGCGGCTGATCGCCACAAAACCCTGAGTTGATTTGGTCGAATGAGAGAGCGCATTTTGGCAGAAGAGAACAACGAGTTGATGTCTTTCTTTTTACTAATGCGCGTTGCCTTGACCTCTGCAACACACAGATCAACCCGCAATCCCGAGCGCCCCCTTTCACGCACAAAGAGACGATCTATTTCACCACCAGGAACTCGCATGTTCCGCTCAAAACAAAGCCAACCTTCTTGCTCTAACCAACTCTCAACACACCGCTCTGCCAAGCTTCCTACAGATGTATTCAACGCAACGTCTCCTTCGTTTTTTCGCTCACCGAAATCGAGCATGCTGAAAAAACTGACAACGATTCGCAATAGGTGCTTCATGAGAGTTCAATTTCTGAGGCAATTGAATTTTTTTTATCATCCGTATTGACCCCGAAAATCAGTGGTGTTATCGAACGGGTCCAATTCAATTTTAGCGGCGTTTTCGCCCTTCGGTTTGCACTGCATCCCTCTGTGGATAGTATGTGCATAACTCCTAGTGTAGAAGCATTTGCTCCTTTCGCAGCATCCGAATAATACGCATATTTTTGTTGCTTTTTCGGCTTACTTAAAGTCAAAGCAACTTTGTGGATAACTCGTTCTCCCCGCAGGACCTCAAAGACATGAGCATCGCCAAACTTTTGCATCCCAGTCAGCTCACCCCAGAACTTTTCGAGAGTTTGTTGAAGCAAATTCAGGAAGCGTGCATGCGTTTCAACAGCAAGCAGCTCCCAACTCGCCCACTCCTTGTGCGCGACTTTTGGTTTTTGGTTGAGGACGGCAAATCTGTTGTGGATTTATTCGTTGAACCAACTCCAGGGCACGAAGGAACGACACCATTTCCAGCGCCAGAGCAAGCCGTCACCCTCGACGAGTGCTTGCCGCTGCATCATTTTCTGCTTGAAGATGGCTGCCTCGATTCTTTCGATGATGAGGTAGGAGTCAGAGTCGGTTCGCTTGGAATGGAACCCCCACTCCGTACGTTGGAGCACTTCCGCTCTGCGAAGGGTCAACTTGTCACGCTCAAAACATGGACAAAAAGACAAGGGCGCGATAGGTTTAATTTGTTTTTAGACGACGTCCTCACAGACGACACTTCTCCTTCGCTTCGGCTGAAAGATGGCACTGAGTTTTTTGAAGTTCCGCTGGCAGCCGTGAAGTTTGCCCAGGCACTCCTTGAACAATCGAAGTCTGCCAAAGCAAACGCGCCAAAACCCCAAAAAGGGTCCAAGCGCGCTACGGGAAAAGCGTGAAAGTCGTTTAGAAGTCGATAAGTTAAACCATTTTTCTCAAAAGTGGGTGACAACCGGACAAGCCGAGGTTATAGCCCGCGGATGATACTCCGGAAAATCCCCGGTTGCTGAGGGTAACACATGCAAATTGATCTGAAGCGAGTGATTGAAGCTGTTGGCAAAGAAAAGAACATCGACCGAGAGTTGCTCATTGGAGCACTCAAGGACGCGATAACAACTGCCGCAAAGAAATTTTACGGCGATTGTGTTTTCGAAGCCAAATTCAATGAAGAAACCGAAGAGGTTGAACTTCTCCGCTTCAGAGTTGTTGTTCCAGACGAACAGTTCAACAACGAATTCCGAGAAATCAAATTCTCCGAAGCGTCTGCAATGGATGAATCACTCCAGATCGGTGATGAAGTTGGCGAAGCTCTCCCAACCGACCAACTCGGACGCATTGCTGCGCAAGCAGCGAAACAAGTGATCGTTCAAAAAATGCAAGAAGCCGAGAAAGAGAAAATCGTGCGCGACTTTAAAGATCGCAAGGCACAACTCGTGACTGGCCAAGTCAAGCGCTACGACAAACAGGACCTCATTATTGATCTGGGTTCTTGCGAAGGCGTGCTGCCTATGCGTGAGCAAATTCCAAATGAGAAATTTAAGCTCCGCGACAAAATTACCTGTTATGTGCTCGATGTTAAGAAATCAACCCGCGGTCCGCAGGTCATTCTGAGCCGAGCTCACCCTGAGATGTTAGTTCGTCTTTTTGAGCAAGAAGTGACAGAAATTGCTGAAGGTATCGTTGTCATTCAGAGCGCCGCTCGCGATCCTGGCAGCCGGTCTAAAATCGCCGTTTACAGCACGGAGCAATCGGTTGATCCGGTGGGCGCGTGTGTAGGTGTTAAGGGTTCGCGCGTTCAGATGGTTGTCCAAGAACTGCGCGGCGAAAAAATTGATATCATCCCCTACGATCGTGACCCC
>CAIZJW010000079.1 GCA_903933385.1 uncultured Silvanigrella sp.
ATCCACAGCGTTTCTTTTAAATTCCTCATTGTATCTCACGTGCTTCGACGGGGGAGTCCCCTTCTTTGCCTTCACCTTCTCAGCCATAAA
Source organism: uncultured Silvanigrella sp. (assembly GCA_903933385.1). Taxonomy (GTDB): domain Bacteria; phylum Bdellovibrionota_B; class Oligoflexia; order Silvanigrellales; family Silvanigrellaceae; genus RFOM01. Next base: position 91 of record CAIZJW010000079.1, read on the forward strand.
CAGTCTCCTGGTTCCTCTGAACCTATCAGACTGTCCGGGAATGGGCGATCAGATCAAAGGTCAATGTAGCTGGAACGTTTCAATGATTTGGGACACTGCCGGATAGAAGTTTAGATTAACCCACCATATTTTTCTCCTGCAACTTGGGTTTGTTTATCCACACAGCTTCGGGCGCAGAATGGGCGCTTGGTGTTCCCTTTACGAACCGAATTGGATTTTTTGAATATGCCTCGGCAAGAACGGAATCGCGCTTCTTTTTCTTCTCGCTATGTGCACCATTATGAACGTCATTTGGTGTATGATACCCCAATCCTGAGTGCCTGTGCTCCTCGTTGTACCATTTGACGAACTGTCGCATAAAGCCTCTCGCTTCTTGCAAGGAACCGAATCTGTCTGGAAACGTCGGCATGTACTTTATGGTCTTGAACATTGACTCACTGAATGGGTTGTCGTTGGAAACATGCGGTCTGCTGAAGCTCTTTGAAATGCAAAGATCCGAAAACAACTCTGCAAGCGTTTTTGACCTCATAGGGCCACCCCTGTCACTGTGGACGGTGAGTTGCCCCGGCTTTATCTTTTCATCTTCAGCAGCCTTTGAAATCAATGCTTCTGCGAGAAGTCCAGTTTCTTGTAGATAAACAGACCAGCCAACGATCTTTCTGCTGAAGATATCCATTACGACGTAAAGATAATAGTAAGTCCACTTCTCAGTAGAGCGCAGTTTGCTGATGTCCCAGCTCCACACCCGATTCGGCTTGGTTGCAAGCAATTCGGGTGCTGCAAAGCTTCGAGCTCGTGCAACTTTTCGACGCTCAGCAACAGCTCCATGTGCGCTCAGAAGCCTGTACATTGTTCGGGTTGAACAATGATAAACGCCTCTGTCGAGCAAAGAGTTGAAGATTGCTGCTGGTGCTTTGTCGACAAACTCGTTGTTATTTAGAACCCTCATCACTTCCTCAATTTCGAGCGTACTCAACGCCCGGGGATGCGTTGCCAACGATTTCTTTCGAACGACTTGTTCAAGTTCAGCTTTCGGTTTGAGAGAACGGTATGCAGTCGACCGCGAGCGGCCAAGAGCTTTCAGCAGCGGTCGAAAAGGAATTCCTTCATCCTTGGCGATGCTGACAAGCTCCTCACCAATCAGTCTTTTTCCTCTTGGTACATCGCTGCAATTTTTTTTTGAATCTCGATAATCTTTTGAGCCTGTATGAGGCTTTTTGTGAGTTTTTCGACCTCTCGCTGGAGTCTCTGATTCTCCAGCATCTCCGGCGTCACCTTGGACTTAGGACCGCGTTTTTTGCCAACGACTCCAAGAAGTCCTTCGCTGCGTTGCTTGCGCCAAAGAGAAATTGTCGAAGAGTAAAGGCCTTGCTTTCGGATAAAGGCTCCAACATCAGCCCCATTTTTCTTGAGTTCGTCAATCTGGGCGAGCACCTGGAGCTTTTGCTTTGAAGTCCAAACTCTTCTTCTTGCAACAGGTTCAGATGTTGGCTCTGATTCTTTGGGACGGACCTTCGTAGAGGAAAGCTTTGTGACATTTGCTTGAGACATAAAGAAACCTCGAATCACCCTCGTTAGCTTAAACACAGAAAGGGAAGTGTCTCAAGTCTCATTGGCACAGAGGGTGTACCTGAGGTCAGGCAAAACCCAAGAGGTTGTGGCGACTGAGCTTGGAGTTAATGTTGCCACTTTGCAATACTGGTGCAGACAATTCGGCTCAGTCGAAGG
>CAIZJW010000080.1 GCA_903933385.1 uncultured Silvanigrella sp.
CCTGGGAGGAGCAATTGCAACAGTTGCATTGCAAAGAAGTAAAACGAGCAACGTTACTGCTGTTGTCCTTGAATCAACTTTTTCCTCTTACCGCGCTCTCGCGCGCAACAAGCTCGCAAATTTCTTTCTCACGTGGCCACTGCAATGGCCACTCTCATATCTTATCACCGACACTTTGAGTCCCGATCAGTTTATTTCGGGGTATAACTTTCCAATTCTCGTTGTGCATGGAAGTCGCGACATAGTTGTTCCCTATTCCGAGGGACTCATTCTTGCCGATCTGATTCAACAAGAAAGCAAAAATAAAGTTATCATGAGAACTGAACTCGGACGTGGACACACATCCTGTTTTGCCGGAAGCCAAACAACGCACTGCAAAAAAGCTGTGCTCGACTTCTTCGATGAAGCTCTTCAAACAAAGAATCGATTCACTGGAGAGCCCAGGTGATAAAATCAATTTTAAAGAGATTCGGTTGGCTCGTTCATCCCATCACCGCATTTGTCGTCGCACAGATCTGCTGGGCACTGCTCGTTTTCACTTGGATTTGGTGGTATCTCGACCGCGAAAAAGCCATCTCAGCCGTGCTAGCCAAAGTTCCCGCACCACCTGATCTTCAGGCGGGTCAGTGGATCATTCTCCTTCAAGGTGGAATTCTGCTTGCACTTATTCTACTGGGTCTGCTCATGACTTTTATTTCCCAACGGAAACAGGTCAGACTCAATCGCCTGCACGAATCGTTTCTGAGCAACATCACCCACGAACTCAAAACCCCCATTGCAAGCATCCGCCTTGCCACCGAAACCATGTTGTTGCGCGAACTCAACCCTGAAGATCGCAGAAAATTCTTAGGCCGAACACTCTCTGAAACCATTCGCCTGCAGAATCTTGTCGATAGCATCCTAGTCGCAGCACGACTCGAATCCCGAAGTTACACAGTGCAGAGAGAAACAATTGATCTCGTTGCTTTGGTGGAACAAACTGTCGCTCAATTTCGCGATCGGATTGGCACACAGCGCGAGATCATTTTTGAAAAAATTGATCCTTTGAAAAAGAAAGAATTTCTGATTGATGGAGACACAATTCAACTGCAGATGGTTTTTGACAACCTTCTGTCGAACGCCTTCAAATACACTTCGGAGAATGGACAAATAAAGGTTTTAAGTACGCTTGGTTCAAAGAGTTTTTCTGTAGACATCCAAGATAACGGTGTTGGAATTGAAAAAGATGCGCTTAAAAAGATTTTTGACAAATTTTATCGTGCTGAGGGAACATCACGAATCAGGGTTCAGGGTTCGGGATTGGGGCTTTTCATTGCACGGTCGGTTGTCCTTGAACACGGTGGAAATTTAATAGCCGAAAGTGAAGGTCCAGAAAAAGGGGCAGAGTTTCATGTCGAATTTCAAGGGAAAATTGCTGCTCGTCGAGGATGAGCCAGCCATTGGTGAAACACTCCAATTCAATCTCGTCAGCGAAGGCTTCGAGGTCGACTGGAAGCGCGACGGACTGACAGCATTTGATGCGTTGTGCTCCGATGCAAATCAGTACGATGCGGTTATTCTAGATCTCATGCTTCCACATCTCAGTGGCTTTGAAATACTTGCACGCATTCGGCCGCTCGCCGAACGTCTTCCCATACTTGTTTTGAGTGCTCGGAGTCTGGATTTAGACAAAGTTAAGGCTCTTGAATTGGGAGCGGACGACTATGTCACAAAACCCTTCTCTCTCAATGAACTTATTCTCAGGGCACATGGTTTAGTGCGGCGTGGGCAATGGGCACGGGAGAGCCAACGCACTCTGCAAGACACCTTCAAATTGGGAGGAGCAGAGTTTTCACCTGCAACCCACACCGTACTTTCCGCAGCAGGTGAAAAAGTAAAAATCACTCCAACTGAGATGCTTCTCGCCAAAACATTTGCGAGCAACCCTGGGAGAGTTCTATCTCGCCAAGAGTTGCTCGAATCGGTTTGGCAATATTCAAGTGGAACTGAAACAAGAACGGTTGATGTCTTCGTTGCCAAACTGCGCCGCTACACAGATAGCAACAAGGCCACTGAATCGGCCATCGAAACCGTCAGAGGCCTAGGCTACATTCACAACCCAACACCTGGAACGGCATCTTGAGACCTTGAGTCTTGTTGAGTCTGAGCGCTGCGGACATTTATTTGCGCCAGAATCATTGCCCTCGAGGGGCGAATCACGTTTTTGAGAATACCTACTGTTTCAAGCACGCAGATAAAGATCCAGGTTTGATCGAGCTGCCACCACCGCCATCCATGACGCGCGATACGAGGCTGCGCGTGATGGTTGTTGTGCCAGCCTTCACCAAACGCGAGCAAGCCAATGATTGCGTTGTTCTTCGAGTTGTCACCAATTTTATTAGCGTTGTCACCGAACATGTGTGCAACTGAATTCACGCACCAGGTTGCGTGATACATTGCTATCATTCGAACAAAAATTCCCCAAACAACCATGCTAAATGCAGTGGTAAAATCAAAGGCTCCAGGAGTGCTCCCAAAAAGCGTGCCACCCAGAGCAAGCAAGGATAGACCCAAGACAACCTGAATTTGGATCATGTTTTTTTCGAGAAAAACAAAGAATGGCCGCTTAGCGAGATCGGGAGCGTAGTGCTTGTACTCTTCGAAATTTGAGAGGTCGCAGCGCAAGTTAAAAATCCAGCCCGCATGCGCATGCCAAAAACCTTTGTTGACATCGTGCGGATCGCGGGGTGTGTCGGAATAAGCATGGTGAATGCGGTGTGTGCCAACCCAATTGATCGGACCGCCTTGGCACGCCAAAGTTCCACAGAAAGCCGCGACATTTTCAAGCCAACGAGGAGCATTGAATCCGTGGTGAGTGAGCATCCGGTGAAAACCGAACGTAATGCCAATCATTCCGCTCACGTAATAGAGAGCAATGAAAGTCCAGAAGCCCGTCCAGGTGAAATACGGAACAGCACCCGCAAGAGCAATCAAATGCACCGCGCCAATCCAGAGTACATTGCGCCAGGAAAACTCCGACTGCTGCCACGACGACCTGAGCTTCATACAAACCTCCACTTCAGATAGAAAACAAATCTCTTGCTTCCCTTTATCTATAAAGTCGGCTCGTCTTTCCTCAGCTCATTGTAAAAGAAGTGTAAAGAGCAAAAATGCAGCACAACCAGCCTTATTTATTGGCATAAAAAAAGCCGCCCGAGAGGGCGGCAAGTTGATTTACCCTTTGTAAATCACTTCATTTTGCGATCTCGGATAGCCTGAAGATTCGGAGGAGCAATGAATTTCGGCGAGTTGGTCCCGATAAGTTCGTAACCGGCCGTGCCCAAGATGTCGGAGTTGTCGAGGGCATAATTGCCATTCGCATCTTGCTTGAAGCACTGGCGAGTGACAGATGTCCCCTTTTGAGCCGTTACATAGGTCGTTGCAACGCTGTCATCTGAAAGTGCAGGCTTGTTCCACTTCGCAGTTTGACTACCGCGAGTCACACCGTGCGAATATGTTGAATCGCTCAAAACTGATTCACCTACACCAATATAATAGAACGGATGGTACCAACCGGTGGGCTTCAGCTCGTTGCCTTCCTTAACGGACTTACGAATGCTGATGTCATCAGTTGCTCCGCTCACTGAGCACCCTTTAAGAACTCCCGTAGAGTCTTTTTCTATTTTGAACACGAAGCCACGAGCTGCCTCAACGTAGTTACCACCCGGGTTGCGCCAGTAGGCCAACGAACCGGTGCTGTCTGTTTGATTTATATCGAACTCAACCATCCCAATGCCATTGACGGCAGAGTTATCAGCCGTTTCAGGAACAACAGAGAAATCGACCCGGCCATCGGTATCGAAGAGCTCTGTGTAGCTTGAATTAAAACGCCCACGACGCACCGAAGCTTTAATTTTCTTGACGCCCGCATCTTCCGAGCGTGCATAGTTGATGCTCATCGCTTGAACCATGCCGGCGGCGTTGGGGTCGTTGGATGGTCCGCCAGTGCGCTTAATTTTGATAACACCATTGTAGGTGTTGTTGTCAGAAGAACTCGCTGGGCTGTGAACAATTGTGATATCTTCGGACTTATTGTTTTTGGTTGTTACGATTTTAGTTTCAAACACAGGCCTGCTGTCTTTGTCGTCAAGCCTCTTCAAATAAACTTCGCTAAACTGTGGCGCTTGTGGATCGCGACTAGCTTTATCGCTCACTTCAGCCCTCAAATCAACGACATCTCCAACATTCGCTGGCGGATTTTTGCCTGCTTTCTTGCCCAAACAGGCCATCGCTTGCGCGCGGTCGAGGGCTTGATCGATCATCGATTCAATTTCTTTCATTTCATCGAGTGCAAAAGAAACCATACAGACTTCTGTTGAGCCTGATTTGCGGCTCAGTCCGTTTGTGGTTCCGAAAATCTTATTAGCATCACCCCGGTATCCATAAATCATCTCTTGATCGAACTCGTAGCATGTGTCGATCTGTGGAAGTTGCTGTGCGCCGCGGGACTTCAGATTTGCAAAGCAATCTTCAACACCACCTTCAAGAATTTTCTTTGCATCATCGCGTTTCTGCGCAAGTGTTTGGCCTTTTGTGTCGTTTGCGTCGATGCCTAAGGCGTCATCTTCGCTCAAAGCCAAAGAACTTGTCGTTGTTGTCTTTGGAAAAGTTGGGATACTCAAACCGTCTGGATAGCCGATCGCTAGTGCATTATTGATTGTATCTGAAACTTCCTGCGCTGAGGTGCTTTTCTTTTTGCCGCACGACATCACTGCAACCGACGAAGCCAAACCAAGAATCAAAATATATCTTTTTTGCATCTGCCACTCCTCACCACAAGTTACTTTAACAAACTCAGATACAACTCGCCGAATCTCTTCAGTTTGCAATCTGAAGCCTCGATTGTACTTCTGGATGAATCTCTAAGAGAGGGTGCGAGAATGACACGTCAACATTTCGGCGGGGTATTGGCTTCGCGGCCACATTCTAATTCAGTGCAAAGAAAATATTCAGAAAAATCTCATTGCTTGAAAACTCATCAAGCCACAACTTATTTCAATGAGACAAAAAGCAGTAGGAATGTATTTTCAGGGAGAGATCTGTTCCATCAAAATTTTGGTGGTTTTGCCATCAAACACACGCGACACCACCTTAAAAACGGTTCCCGGCGGAAACAAAACCTCTGCCTCGTTGGCAAAAGTCGAAATTTCGTCGATCATCTTGCCTGTGCGTGATTGAATGACAAAGAGTGTGTTGCCGCTAAACTTTTCGGTAAATTTCCGGCTCGTGCTCGTAAATGCTTTTTCGGTGACCCGAGCTCCAACTTGGTAAACCTCTGAAACATTTTTGTTCAAGTGTGCTCCCCGGTACACAGTTCCCACAAATGATTTCTCAACCATTTTTGCCAAACCCGAACTTGCAGCCTCAATCACGGGTTGAAACTTTTGCAATAGAACTTTATCTCCCGTTCTAAGTGCTTGATTAATATCTCCGTATCCCAATCGGGTGTAATAATTAAGTGAACTGAGCTCTGAGAGGTCGAGCTTAGCCGCAAGTGGATTTTTTCCAATCAAAGACCTTGCAAACTGATAGCTGTGCATTGAGTGTGTGGCGATAAATTGCTCGGCACTGTTCAACGTTTGCTGACTTGCAATGTGCTTTGTGAGATTTAAAGAACCATTAGCAAATGTTGTAGGGGCTGACTTTACAGTCCCGGCTACAATGCGAATCGCACCTAAACTTGAAATTAAAGTGCGTGCTCCGAAAACAACAGGCCCCACTCCACCCGTTGCAATGCCCTCAATAATTAAATTTCCAACTTCATCATCTGGCGCTGCCCCGGCATCGATGCACCGACATCCTCCTCCATCGCAATAGTGCACGGCATTCTCGGAGCACTTTCGGGGTGTGTTTTCTGGACAGTTTGATTTCGTGCGGTGAACAAGATTCGAAGCGATCGTCCACCAGCGTTTTTCTCCTGCGAGAGAACCGCCACGCACGACGATCTTCATCAAACGCGCATTTTTCTCCTCATTAAGGATAGTCAACTCGCGTATGACTGGGGTCCCTGGACCAACGTATTTCGCACCCTTGTTGTCTTCAAGATCATCGATATTTTCAAAAACCGGAATGTTCGTTTTGCTTACCATGAAATGGCTTGGCCAAAGGGTACATGCGGGAACTGATTCTGTGTTCGAGTCACTGACTTTGACCGGCTTACATGCCAACGCAACTAGAACAAAAATGAAACACAAAAGTTTCGACGCAGACTGTTTTGCTTTGAAAGAATATTTCATGGGCCCTCCGCAGGGCACAGACGTGCACCATCGTTTTAACCGAGGAGGGATCGGTCCTTTAGTTGAGGATTTGAAGAGAAATCTCAAAAAACGGCGACGTAATAAAAAAGTCTAACAATTTCGTGGGATAATTTCCGTTTCTATGCTTTTCAAAATCTGAGCAATGTCACTCTCACTGACCGAGTGCCATCTCAATTGACCCGGAAACACCGACACACTCACACCAGTCTTGCTGCAAAAGCCCTGACATAAAGTTCGGTTCACCCAAACACGCACACCCAACCGCGCCGCCCATGCCGTTGTGGCAATTCGCAACGCGTTAAAAAAAGAATGACCCCGCATGTGACCACAACTTGGAAGTGGATCACTTGCAGGGCGTTCATTCACACACACTAAAATTTGAATGTCGCAACTATCGTTGATGCGCTTCAAACGCTTTTAGCTCCACGCGTGACCAGCTGGGCAAAGTCTTCGGCTTTCAAACTCGCACCTCCAACAAGCGCACCATCGATGTCAGGCATACTCATTAATTCGTCGACATTTTGGAGTGTGACACTGCCACCGTACTGAATACGAAGACGCTGTGACACCTCCGTTCCAAGATTTTCCTTGAGCCAACCGCGAATAAAGGCATGTGCCTCCTGCGCCTGTGCCGACGTCGCCGCGCGCCCTGTGCCAATAGCCCAAACCGGTTCATAAGCTAGGGTGAGCAAGGGACGCTCGGGGTCAGAACCCAAAGCGGCGGTCCAATGTTTAATGCCAGTTGCTTCAAACGCCTCTGAGAGCTGAGTTTTGAGAACGTCAGTCCAACGGCCTGAATCTCGTTCGGTTAAGGTCTCGCCCACGCAGAGAATTGCCTGCATTCCAGCTCCCAGGAGCGCAGCAACTCGCTGACCAGCGGAGAGGTTAGTTTCGCCGCACATCTGACGGCGCTCGCTGTGTGCCACAAGACTTCCGCTGACATCGACCGACTTAAGCATCGATGTTGAAACTTCACCCGTGAAGGCACCCGATGCAGCCCAATGGCAGTTCTGAGCGAACCATTGAATTCCGCGAAATCGCGTGGTGAGGCTGGGCAAAAGAAGATTGCTTGCAGCCAAACCGATATCTGCGTTGCTCACTCCGCCGATGGCAGGTGCAAAGGCTTCACAGAATGCCTGTGCCTCTTGCGGAGTTTTGTTCATTTTCCAGTTGCCGACGAAAATTTTACGACGTGACATCATAGTGCTGCCCTCAAAACTCTGATCCCAGGAAGTTCCTTGCCTTCAAGAAGCTCCATGCTTGCTCCACCGCCTGTTGAAACGTGAGACACCTTGTCTGCCAATCCAAAGGCTACAATCGCAGCTGCAGAGTCTCCCCCACCTACAATTGTTGAACCCTCACATTGGGCAAGCGCCTCGGCAACACTGCGCGATCCAGTCGCAAAAGCGTCCCATTCAAAAACTCCCATGGGACCATTCCAAACCACAACCTTCGAGGAACGAATTGCATCAGCAAAAATCGCTGACGAACGAGGGCCAATATCAAGCCCCATGAGGTTGTCAGGAATGTCAGCCGTATTGCACGTAATAGGCATCGTGCCCTCTGCAAATTCCGTTGCACACACGTGGTCGACGGGAAGAATAATTTTCACTTTACGAGCTTCTGCAGCGCGCAAAATTTCACCCACAAGGGAAAGCTTATCTTCCTCAACCCGCGACTTTCCAACGTTGTGACCCATGTAGCGGAGGAAGGTGTATGCCATCGCACCGCCGATGATCATATTGTTTGCAATGCTAGTGAATTTCTGAAGAATTGCGATTTTGTCGGAGACCTTTGCACCGCCAAAAATAGCTGTCACTGGCGCCTGAGGATTTCGGAACGCACCCTCGAGGAAATCGATTTCTTTCTGAACAAGAAGGCCGGCGCAGCGTCGCTCCAAGGGGAACTCTTCAGCGACGGCAACCATCGACGCATCGGCGCGGTGACACGTGCCAAATGCATCGTTCACGTAGAAGTCCATTCCCTTGGCAAGAACTTTTGCAAAATCTTTATCGCCTTTTTGTTCTTGTTTGTGGAAACGGAGGTTTTCGAGAAGAACGAGCTGATTGGGAGCCAATTGCTGAACAATTCGGTCAAAACCATCCATGAGATAGTCGCCGCAAAGAAGCACTTCTTTGCCTAAATGAGCGGCAAGTTTTTCGCCCACGGGAGACAAACTGAATTCTTTTTCATAGCCATCGCCTTTTGGACGCCCGAGGTGCGAGCACATGACAACTCGACATCCCTTCTCGAGAAGCCAGTTAATTGTAGGTAATGCCGCGGTAATACGCGTTTCATCGGTCACGACCCCTGCCTTGAGAGGCACGTTCAAATCCAAACGCAGAAACACAACTGGACGATTAAATCCGCTAAAATCAAGGTCCATAAGAGTTCTGAGTCTGGCAGCCATAAAGGGAGTCTCCTTGTTGCTTGGTTCGATGGTCGGTGGTCAGGGGGGCGATTCAACCGTGAAGGAGAGCGGGTTGTCAACAAGTTGAGAAAGATGTTTCCGTGTGACAATAATAGTCGCTACGCCATTACCACGTATTGAGGTTCACAACCTATGCCATCGACCCCTATCAAAAACGACCTTTTTGCCGGTGAGAACATTTATTCTATCATTCTCTGCGGCGGTTCGGGCACCCGGCTTTGGCCTCTCTCACGAAAGCAACGGCCAAAGCAGTTTCTTGCTCTTGGCGGTACCGACGACACACTGCTCCAGACATCCATTGATCGTGTGAAGAACATTTCACCGCAAAAAAAACGTTGGATTGTCACTTCTGTTGAGCAAGAAGGCCTTGCCAAAGAACAAACTTTGAACAACGTCGCCAAAATCATCTCCGAACCTCAGCCTCGCAATACAGCCCCAGCCGTGGCTCTTGCGGCATGGCAACTCATGCAACAAGATCCAGATTCCGTCATGCTTGTTCTCTCGAGTGACCACTCCATCCAAAATGTCCGTTCTTTTGAACAAACAGTTTCGGATGCTGTTCAGCTCGCAAAACAAAACCTTTTCGTGACAGTTGGTATTCAACCAACCCACCCCGCAACCGGTTTTGGTTACATCGAGTGGGGACTCCCTCTCGACAAAAGCGCGCAAATTCTTCCTGCGGCAAAATTTAATGAAACTCCTCAAGAGGCCGTGGGATATAGTGTCCGTAGCTTCCGCGAAAAACCCAACCAAGCTGCTGCCGAGCAGTTTATTCGGACGGGAAAATATCTTTGGAACGCAGGAATCTTTGTCTGGAAAACGCGAACCTTCTGGAATGCGTTTTCACACATTCAACCTGAGATGGCCAAAATCATCGAAAACATGACCCCTGCCACAACTTCTGAAGACTACGCAAAGCTCGACTCACAGCCCATCGACATTGCTTTCATTGAGCAAACGAGCCACGTAGCTTGTGTGCCAGCCCTGTTCGATTGGAATGATGTTGGCAGTTGGTCAGCGGTGCGTGAGTGCTTTGAACAAGATAACAACGGCAACAGCATCGCTGGTGACGCCTATGTTTCCGACACTAAAAACTCGGTCATCCACAGCAGTGGGCCTTTCGTTGCAACTATCGGAGTTGAAAATCTCGTCGTGGTTGCGACACCGGATGCCGTTCTTGTGATGCCAACGTCTCGAAGTCAGGACGTGAAGAAAGTCATCGCCCATTTGGAAAGCCAGAATCGAAAACAACTGCTCTAAATCAAAGGAAGTCAAGGATGACAAACAAACCACTTTTGCTTGCGGCGCAAGGACAGCGCCCTGCACACATTCCTCAATGGCTCATGCGTCAAGCTGGGCGTTATTTGCCAGAATATCGAGCCATACGCTCCCAAAATGATACGCTGACAATGTTCAAAACCCCCCGCATTGCAGCGGAAATCACATTGCAGCCGTTGCGCCGCTTTCCGGCACTGGATGCTGCTATTGTTTATGCCGACATTCTGCTCATCCCCGACGCTCTCGGACTTGGCTTGCAGTTTGTTCAAGGTGAAGGACCAGTTTTCAGTCGTCCTATCCGCAGCGAAAGCGATGTTCAGTGGCTCGAAGAACAAGCATCCAACACAAACGCAATTATGGCGAAGCTCGATTATCTGAATGAAACTCTGCAAATGGTCAAAGAGCAACTCGCTCCTGAAGTCACGCTGATAGGTTTTGCAGGCGCTCCCTGGACAGTTGCGAGTTACATGCTCGAAGGGCAAAGCGCTCACGGAGAATTCTACACCTCGAAAATGTTTATGCTCCAGCACCCAAGCCTTTTTGAGAGAGTGATGACGGTTGTCACGAAGCTCACCATTACGTACTTGGAACGGCAAGTGAAGGCAGGGGCTGAAATCATTCAGCTGTTTGAATCGTGGGGTGGCGCTCTCACTCCAAGCCAATATGCCCGCTTCTGTCTGCCATTTAGCAAACAAATCATCACTGCACTGAAGCCTAAAGTTCCGGTCATTCATTTTGTCGGCGAAAGTGCGGGACTACTGCCTGAAGTTCTAACAACCGACGCAGATGTTTTGGGGGTTGACTGGCGCCAAGACCTCTCACGCGTCGCTGCTTCAGCCCGCGGCAAAGTTCGAGCTCTTCAAGGCAATCTCGATCCGCTTGTCCTTCACGCGAGTCAACACGAGCTACAAAGTGCGCTCGAAAAAATTCTCTCTGCAGGATGCGATTTGAATGATCTGGGTTACATTTTTAACCTTGGACATGGCATCCGCCAAACCACTCCCGTCGAAAACGTAGCTTTTGTTACGGATTTTGTCCGTAAGTTCAGACGCTGACACGTATCTTTTTTAGCGACCTTGAATTCTTATTTTTTTGGTTGACGAGGAGAATCCATGAAGGTGTTGAGTTTAATTGGCATTGCCTTGGCAGGTATAACTTCAACAGCGCTGGCTGCAGGAGGAGAGTTAATCATCAATTCGATGCACTCCGACCCTACCTCAAAGAAAGCGTTTGAAACGATCTTGGGCGACTTCAAGAAAGAACACGCTGATATAAAAGTGACCGTGAACACCATTGATCACGAGTCATACAAAGTTCAAATTCGCACCTGGCTTCCCAACAATCCACCTGATGTGGCCACCTGGTTTGCTGGAAATCGCGCAAAATTTTTTGTTGAGAAAAAACTCGTAGAGCCACTCGATGACGTTTTCTCAACAACAACCGGTCAATTCTCAGAAGGCGCAATGGCGGCCATCAGCTTCAATGGCAAGAAGTACCTAATGCCAACCAACTATTACCACTGGGGCTTCTACTATCGTAAAGATCTTTTTCAAAAAGCAGGTGTCGCCGCTCCACCCAAAACCTGGGATGAACTCATTGCCGCGGCCCAAAAACTCAGAGCTGCAGGAATAATACCAATTGCGATTGGCACAAAGCAGGCTTGGCCCTCTGCAGCTTGGTTCGATTTCATCAACATGCGCGTGAACGGTTATCCGTTCCATATGAACTTGCTGTCTGGCAAGGGCAACTACAGTTCACCAGAAGTCAAGAAAACTATGGCGACTTGGGCACAACTCGTTAAGGTTGGAGGCTTCCCCGAGACGGCCCCCGCAATGACTTGGCAAGAGGCTTCTGCGCTCCTTTGGCAGGGCAAAGCAGCCATGTATCTTATGGGGAATTTCATTTCTTCGGAGATTCCCTCGAGTGTGAAAGCACAAGTTGAGTTTTTTCCTTTCCCAATCATCGACCCAAAAATTCCCACAGCTCAAGTAGCTCCCACAGATGTCTATTTCATACCCGCAAAGGCTAAAAACAAAGCCAATGCAAAACTCTTCATGACATTTCTTGCAAGAGCCGACGTTCAACAGAAATATAATGAAGTCACTGGTCTGCTGCCGGTCAACAACAAAGCCAAGATCGACGTTACAAACACCTTCTTGAAATCGGGCCAGCAGATTCTCGGACAAGCCAGTGGTCTTTCACAATTCTTCGACCGTGATGCCGAGCCAGAAGTTGCAAAAGTTGGAATGGACGGGTTTGTTGAATTCATGCGCTATCCTGAGCGCACAGATGCAATTCTTTCTCGCATCGAGAACACCCGTAAGCGCGTTCACCGCTGAAACAAAAAGGAAGTCACAGGCCATGGTAGGCTCGTTGTCATTCATGCAAAAACGCGACCATAAAACAGCATGGCGATTCCTCGCGCCATCGCTGATCCTCTATGGCCTCTATGTGATCTTCCCCATTTTCTTCTCTTTGTACTTAAGCATCACCCAATGGGATGGCGTAAGCGCCGCAGTGACTCCTTTGTGCCTCGATGGTGAAACAAGTTGTTTCCAAAATTTCATTGATCTCTGGAATGACGACGTGTTCTGGATGTCATTGAAAAACAATATTGCTTGGCTTCTGTTCTTCAGTTTGTCAGCTCCACTGGGGCTCGCACTAGCCTTGCTCTTCCATGTGAAAGCCAAAGCAGCCAATTTCTATAAATCCTTGTTGTTCATGCCTATGGTTTTCAGTCTCGTTGTTGTGGGGACCATTTGGAGCTGGTTTCTGCAGCCTGAATTCGGTCTTGTTGAATTCCTTTTAAAGGGAATTGGTTTGCTCAAGGAAGGCGAAAACTTCACGCTCATGGCCAGCGATCGTTGGGCAACTGCCGGACTCATCGCGGCAGCCTCTTGGCCACATGCGGCTTATTGCATGGTTCTCTATCTTGCAGGCCTCTCCAACCTGCAAAAAAACGTTATTGAGGCGGCGGAAATTGAAGGTGTCAGTCGATGGCAATTGCTGTGGTATATCGTTCTTCCCATGCTTCGCCCCGCCACTGTAATTGTAGTTATTGTGACCATGATTGGCGCGCTTCGCGCATTTGATCTCATTTCCATCATGACCGCCGGTGGGCCGGCTAACAGCTCAAACGTTCTGGCGCTTTACATGTACCAGCAAACATTTGAAAACTTTCGATACGGTTACGGAGCAGCAATTTCGGTGGTGCTTTTTGCAATTAGCCTTTTGCTGATTCTCTTGTACCTCAGACAAACTTTGAAAGATGAAACAGGACGGAGCTGAAAGATGGAACCCAAACGCAGGGGCCTGTTGTATTGGATTGTGGCAACACTTTTGTTGCTGCTTTGGATTTCTCCGATACTTGCGAGCTTGCTCACGAGTGTCAAAACTCTCGAAGAGTTGAATGAAGGCTATTACTGGACACTTCCACGTACTTTTAGTCTTCAGAACTATGTTGAAGCCTTCACCGTTGGGAAATTCTCAACCTATTTTCTCAATTCACTCATCATCACTGCCCCCACAGTCGTGGCTGTGTTGTTTTTTTCATCACTCAACGGTTACGTTCTCGCCAAGCTTCGTTTCAAATGGAACAATAAACTTCTTCTCGTATTTCTGGGAGGGATGCTTCTACCCTTCCAAATCTTACTCATTCCTGTTTTCTATTTGTCTAATCAGTTTCTTCACACCTACGACACACGTTTCGGAGTTATTCTCTTTCACATCGCCTTTCAGCTTGGCTTCGCGTCATTTTTTATGAGAAATTTTATAAAAACAATTCCCGACGGAATTATCGAAGCTGCCCGTATCGATGGGTGCAGTGAGTGGCGCATTTATTCAACGATGGTTATACCACTCATGCGGCCTGCGCTTGCAGCATTAGCGACGCTGTTGTTCACTTGGATCTGGAACGACTATCTTTGGTCGCTGATTTTAATACAGACAGATCAAATTAAGCCAATCACAGCAGGCCTTCAAAACCTTAAAGGGCAGTGGATAGCGAGCTATCATCTCCAAAGCGCTGGAGCGGTAATTGCAGCGATTCCGCCGGTGTTAATTTTTGCCCTACTTCAAAAACATTTTATCCGCGGACTGACCATGGGAGCAGGCAAATGAGTACTCTTTTTATTGAAGCAACCTTTGACAATCCTCAGCACTTCAACCGCGCAGCTCGTTTCAAAATGAAGGCTCAAGGTGAGTATGAGGCCCATCTTGAGCTGCCGGAGCAGATGGGATTGGCAACATTCACTCTAAAACAAGAGAACCTTGCACCCCTCGGTTTGCGTGCCTACAACCAGTGGTCGCTCCGCTTTAAAATTCTTGGAAACACAGGACCTGCACTTTGGCCATTCAAATGGCTCCGACTCTGCGGGTTTAAAATGCATGGAAATGCAGAATCTGCCTTGGCAAATGGCTATCAATGCTGGACCGAATCACCCGTACTCGGCAAGCACGATGTCCTTCACCCCGAATCATTTCCCGAACGTGAGGTGTTTGGTGATTCAGGAATTTACCAATACGCAAAATTGCCTGGCCATTTCCACAGTTGGTCGTTCAGTTATGCCTCACTCGAAGGAACTTCCCACAATGCCTTCTATGGCGCACTCGATGAAGATCTTTTCTCGACTGTTTTCGAATTGAATCTGAACGAAAAAACCATCGACATTGCGATCGAGTGCGAGGGTGCACAAATCTCAAAAATCCGTTCACCACGTGATGCGGGACACAATGATCAATTACTCGGCTGTTGGATGCTTGCTGATCCAAGCAATTCCTTCTTACCGGAGCTCTCTGCCGTCACAAAACTCTGGATGAAACTCATGCGCCAAAACGAGCGCACACCGCGTGGTGACACACAAGATGAATTCGCGGCAAAGCTCGCTCCACTGCGGGGATATACGAGCTGGTATCACCGTTACAACAACATCAGCGAAACGACCCTCACAGAAGATCTTGCAGGCATAAATTCAACTCACGACTACGGTGTCTTCCAGGTAGATGATGGCTATCAGGCCGCCGTTGGCGACTGGCTCAAAATGTCTCCCGGCTTCCCACGCGGTCTGCAGTCGATATTTTCATCGGCCAAAGAAAAGGGGCTTGAACGCGGAATTTGGTGTGCGCCTTTTATCGCTCTCGAGCACTCAAACATTGTCAAACTTCATCCCGAGTGGGTTTTGAAAGACCGCACTGGTCAACCAGTTGTATGTGGCAACCACCCTCTTTGGGGAGGCCTCTTTTTTGCGCTTGATACAGAAAACCAGGAATTCAGACATCATTTAAGCGAGGTTCTGCGAACCTATTTTCAAGAATGGGGCTGCTCATTTCTCAAGGCCGACTTCCTCTATGCGTCAGCGAGAATTCCTTCTGGCTCGCTCACACGAGCACAACGCGCTTCACGTGCACACCAATTCCTTTACGACGAATGCCGTAAACATGGTGCAAAGCTTCTGTCCTGCGGTGCAACGTTGAGCTCGGCTTATGGTCGGTGCGATTACTCCCGTGTTGGCCCCGACGTGGGCGAAACCTGGGAAAACAATGAAATGGGCGCAACCTCAAGTCGGGAAAAGGTTTCCACGCGAGCAACTTTAGTGAACACCGTCACTCGGGCACTGCTCGACGGAGTCTGCTTTGGAAACGACCCTGACGTTGTTATTCTCCGCGACAAC
>CAIZJW010000081.1 GCA_903933385.1 uncultured Silvanigrella sp.
CCCAGGCCGCAAACTATCCTTTCTGCACAATCGACCCCAATGTGGGCCGAGTTGCAGTCCCAGACGAACGCCTTACCAAAATTGATGCCATCATCAAAAGTAAACGTGTTCTTCCTACCTTTATTGAATTCGTTGATATTGCGGGACTTGTTCGCGGAGCAAGTCGCGGGGAGGGCTTGGGAAACCAGTTCCTTGGCCATATCCGCCAAGTCGATGCGATTGTGCACGTTGTTCGATGCTTTGAAGACGGCGATGTCATCCACGTTGATGGCAGCACCGATCCGGCTCGAGACATCGATACAATAAACACCGAGCTCATTTATGCCGACTTCGAGACAGTCACAAAGAGTGCAGATCGTCTATCGAAATCGCTCAAAGGAAATGACAAGAAAGTCTTGTTGAGTCATGCCGTTGCAGCTCGCTTGCGGGATCACCTCGAGCAACTTAAACCAGCACGCTCTTTCCTTCCGAGTTGTAATGAAGATGAATTAGAGTTTCTCAAAACATTGCATTTAATTACCGCTAAACCAGTGCTGTATGCCGCGAATGTATCAGAATCTGATCTCGCAGATTTCGGTGCCTCAAACAAACACGTACAGACAGTCAAGAGCATTGCAGCCAAAGAAGGCTCTGGAGTTGTGGTTGTTTCGGCTCGACTTGAAGAAGAACTTGGACAACTCGATGCCGAAGAAGCGCAACAGTATCTTGAATCACTCGGCCAAACAGAGCCCGGATTGAACCGATTAATCCGAGCGGGTTATGAACTTCTTGGACTGCAAACTTATTTTACTGCTGGAGTTCAGGAAGTTCGTGCCTGGACTATCCAGAAAAACACCAAAGCTCCGCAAGCCGCCGGCGTCATCCACACTGACTTCGAAAAAGGATTTATTTGCGCTGAAGTTTACGCCAGCGAAGATCTTTTCAAACTTGGAAGTGAAGCAAAGGTCCGAGAAGGAGGCCTCTACAGAAAAGAAGGCAAAGAATATGTGTGCAAAGATGGCGACATCATGCACTTCCTTTTCAATGTCTAAAAAGCTGATTGCAAGAAGCGAGCAGCTTTGCGCCAGGAATACCTAAAACCGCAAAGCTGCTCCCTACCTCTCTTCGCTTTCTTAGCGCACTCCAATTTTTCGGCATTGGCTTTTCACCGGACAAATTTCGCATTTCGGAACTCTTGCCGTGCAATGATATCGCCCGTGAAAAATGAGCAAGTTGTGAGCTTGAACTCCCCATTCAGCTGGGACAATTTGAAGAAGATCGTTCTCGATCTGCAGACGATTTTCCGTCGGGCGAGCAAGTCCGAGCCGAACCGAAACGCGCGCAACGTGGGTATCGACGGCCATTGTAGGAAGACCACCAATCACGTTTAAAACAACGTTTGCTGTTTTTCTCCCAACTCCAGGAAGATCTTCCAGTGATTTCCTGTCCATTGGCACATCGCCACCATGCAAACTCAACAGCTGCCTGGCAAGGGCAACCGAATTTCTAGCTTTAGTGGGCGCCAAACCGATACTTTTTATCACGTTCAAAAACTTCTTCTCACCAAGATTAACAAGATCAGATGGTGCAAAACCTGGTTGTTTTTCAAGAAGTGGAGAAAGAGCTTTGTTGACAGCTTTATCAGTTGTTTGTGCGCTCAGCACGACTGCCAATAAAAGCTGAAAAGGCGTCTTATGTTCGAGTTCACAGTGCGCATCAGGCCAAAGTTTATGCAGTTCACTAAAAATCTCACCTGCGTCCTGGCTCGTGAGGCGCCGCTTCAAGGCACTCCGAGTAGTCTTCGGCTTCGCTTCCGCTGTTTTCTTGGAGCTTGCAGATTTGGTTTTCATCTTCCACCAGCCAAAATGAAATTGACTTTCTACCGGATTTTCTCAGCTGAGCCAATCTCTCTTCCTCGGGCGTTTCTAGCAAACAAACTGTTTTTTGAGTGAGGGCAGAGTTCAACGCTTCGGCAGAAAATACAAGTGCTTCAGGACAGGCAACGAGCGCCCCCTCGCCTCGATTCTCCACGACACGAAAGGAGTTTCCGCTACCATTGATGTCAAACGATTCCCCTTGTGAGACCATCCCGACAATTCTGTGCACGAAAGTCTGAGGGTCCGTTTTCGTCGACGTTAAATTCAAACCCTGCCTGAGTACAGGAAGAAGGCTCGAGCGACCCTGTGACTTTTCCTCAAACGTGAGATCAAGCCTCTGTTCAGAGTTCGCAGTGATTCTCAGACGAAGCGGAAATCTGCGCTCTTGCCGAATGACCCGCCGGGCTTCCCTGACAAATCGACTGTTGACCCGTACAATCACCTCTTCTTTTTGCCCGCGTCGAGACACTTGCCTGAACTGCTCTCCCGAGCGAAAATTCAAGCTCAACTTCTCAGGCCATCCGTATGCATCTGGCGCATAAATTCGACTTGGCAATGGCTGCGAAACATATTTCAGAAAGCCTCCAGCTGAGTCAGGATCAGCAAAAAGAACACCTTCCTGAATTTTGCTCCGAACTGGAATCATACGCATGACAAATTCAGTTTCCTTGAAACCCATGCCTCGGCGGCCATAGCGCGAAGACATGAGGTCATTTCGTTTCCAGAGTCTTTTTGACTCCGCGGGGAACTTTGCATCATTTATCCCCAGCCCTTCCCAGAGACTCCTTGAGAGATCATTGTGTGAACTTATGACGTTTTGATTTTTGAGATGAAGTGGCAACCCTTCACTCGGAACATCAGCTAGAGAAACACCTAACGGAACACGAAGGGTTTCTTCGTTGAGAAGAAGTTCTGGGCTGAATGTTGGTTTTGCTTGCTCTTGGCTCGTAAGATTCGCTCCAAGATCAAATCCTCGCTCTGCAGAAACCACAAGATCCATTTTCTTGAACAATCCAATCTTTTCCAGTTCCGAAAAGTGATAGGAAAGTTCTCTATCCAGAGTTTTAAGGTGCGAGTGAATCATCGCATCCATGACCCCACGCGAATCGCCGCCAAGAAAAAGATCGCGCAAATTCAAATCAAAAAAGTAAGGACGCCAAGGCGCCAACATCCCTTTTAATCGAACCACAATCAACAAAGGCGAGCTTCCCTCTTCAGCTAAAACATTGAACATTTGCGCCAGAACAAGCCTTGGCTCGTAGGTTGCATTGTCAATTTTAATTGTAACGTCGGGCACGAAACTCTCAATTTGCTCTATCGCAGAATCAACTGACCCAAGAAGAACAACTCGAAATCCTTTGGATCTCAGCTTTTCAACCAGATGAAAATTCTCCGCGATCGCAACCTCGGCAGCGCTCGAAGAACCAGAATTGCTGCCGAATCCAAGCAGCGTCTTGAATGATTCACCCTGTCGAACATCAACAGCATGATGCTGTGTGAAATGTAGTGTATTTGGCGCGCGGAGAAATCTTGAAAACCAAGGCATGAGCTTGGGATCTCCAGCAACATCAGTATTTAGACTGTTGAAAATCATAAACAGCAAAGATCTCTTGGACGACGGATTCGAAGTCATCTGCCTTCCACCAACCCATTCAAATCCATGAATCAATGCAGAACACGCATCGGAATCATTCTTATCATCCATGCGTTCGATTCTAAATCTGATATTTTGTTCGCCTGCAGACATAGGCAAGGACATTGGACTCGAAGAAAGAGTCGCCCGATTCATTGCGAAATCGGGCATCAGTTTTTCCTGTAAGTTCCGCGTTAGGGGTGATTTCAGCAAAAGATGTCTCGAGGCGACTCGACTGTCAAAGGTTGTCGCAAATACAACCTTCCCAACATCAGTCATAATTTGCAATTTACATTGAGCAGGTTGTTGGCGGTTAGGAATCGGACGAAAGCGCAATCTAAGCACTCTCTGTTCGGACTGAGGGACAAATTTAAAAAGCAAATCTGAAGCCGGGGAAAGTCGCCAACCTCGACGTGATTCTTCGTGAGCACTCCCCTTGCCTTGTATCAGAATACCCTCACTGGTCCTCGCATCCAGCACTCGAAATGAGAAGAAAGAATCCTCTCCCAACTGCTCAGCGGTGGACTTGGTTTTCTGAATACTGTCCGATTGAGAGAGAATTACCGCTTGAGGGACAATTGCTTCTGAGGAATGCACAACCTGCATGTTCAAGTCGGGTTGCACTCGAGCAATTCTCTTCTCCACCGGAAGATAGATTCTTATGAAAAAAAAGAGGACAAACGGCAAAAGACAAACGCATAGCGCCGCAGAAACCTTGATTGCAAGAAGCGTCGGGAATTGCATGTAACGTATGAATGTAAAAAAACTGTCGAGAGAAGAACGAAGAAAAAAGGGACCTCGGGCAATTCTAAAACGCTGAGACCGCAACTGTGACACCAAAGCTCTCCGACGGTATCGCTCTAGCGTGGGGGTCGAAACAGACTGCTCTGCCCATGCAGTCCATGGGAGATTAACTCCATGGCAATACAGCCAGAGAGTTAAACGACCTAAAGACTGACTCATGGCCGCTCTCATGGCGCGCAGGAATACCGCTGAATTTTTAATCCACTTTTTCTGCACTCACATCCTCAATTCAGATTTATTTATCGAGTAATCGAATTCTTCGGAACGGCTCTGAGTAAGCAACACGACCCTCTCCAAGATTCAAAATTTCAACCCCAGAACTTCTCAAGAAATCGTCTAGCTGCCTGTTGAGCTCGAGAACAATACTTTGCTCTGAAAGCGGAACCTCTTGAACTGGCTGCCAGGTGTTCCGGTTTAGCAAAGATTGCATTGAAAATTTGAAAGCTTGGAACATCGCTCCCTCGGAAGATTCGTGAATCTCGAGTCTATAGCCTTCAGAGCTCAACCATCCGCGCTTACGAAAGACCGCATTCTGATTGCCGGAATCATACTCTTGATAAACAAGTTCACGCGGAAACAGGGAGGGTCGCTCGGTCAAATCGAACAAAGCAGCCCCATCACACTGCGAAACGATTCCAGACAATCGAAGCCTGGCTGCAAAGCTTGCACCGAGGTCTATCCCTCGAATCAAGCGAACAGGGAATGTTGTGGGAGCTGAATCAGACATCCTGGCAGGCATCCAAACCGTCACTCGCGCAGTGGTGGATTGAAGAGAAAGTTCCATTTTGGCTTTATCCAGCTTCCGTGGAGGCAATTCGAGCACAACAAACATAATATTGGACAGCCAACCTTGCAGCGAGAGAACTTCCAAGAATGTTTTGAATTCAGCTGAGTCTGTCGATCTTGGTGCCAGGCGATCAAAAGAAAGTAAAGATGCACTCATGAACGCAGGTTCGCCGCGGCTCACAGCTGAAGAAAAAGCTTCGCGCATCTGCGCCAGCTGCACATCAGGCGTATGAAAAACTCGCGAAGGCAAAAGGAGCCCAAAGCGTCTGAGCAGCCGAATGTGTGCGTATGCCCGAGAGAGCATTTTTAGGGACTCGCTGCTTTCGCCTGGCGAAACCGCATGCAACAGGCTTACAGAATATCCCGCTACATCGAGCGCAGACGGCACGAGATATTCGTTGGTGTCTCGACTCGCGTTCCGCGCAACGGCTGGAGCTCCGCTCATCAAACGAATTGGATACCGACATTGGAGAATTTCGTCGAATTTGGCATCGGTCAACGGACTTCCGAAGATCACCCAGGAGTTGAATTGCGCAGGACCCAAAACCTGCTTGAGATTTTCTAGCTGCTCGGGATTGTCAGTGGCCAAGAGAACAACCGAAGGTCGCAATTCCCTTGCATCAGCGCGAGAAACAGCG
>CAIZJW010000082.1 GCA_903933385.1 uncultured Silvanigrella sp.
GTCCATGAGGCAAAACGCAAGTCGGGATCTTGCCCAACCTGATTGCGTCGGACCCCTTGGAGTCCTTCAGCGAGGAGGTAAGCGCGACCGCGTTGAATGATTGGCACAATCGCGGATTCATTCACCACGAGAAGGCGCTCGGCTTCTTGGAACAGTTTAACGCGCTCAGCCATACTTCCCGAACGTTGAGCCTTGATGATGAGGTCATCGAAAGTCTTGTTCGAATAGCCACCATGGTTGTTGCCGTTGGTTGTCATAAAGAGATCCATGAAAGTCATGGCGTCGAGGTAGTCGGGTCCCCAGCCTGCAGAGACGATGTCAAACTGACCATCGCGCTGTTTCTGAAGACGAGTTTTGAACGGAACGCTGTCGATTTTCACATCAGTTGCAAAAACGTTCTTGAGGAGAGCCTGCAAATACTCAGATTCTTTTTTCGCATTCGGCGAATCGCCAGCCAAAATAGAGAAGCCGGGCACTTTGCTTTGCTTTGTTTCAGCCAGATATTCCTTGATGAGTTTTTTCGCTCCGGCAATGTCGCCATCACGATAGGTCAGGGCAGCCTCTTGGCGATAGGTTCGGCTCACGCCTGGCATGTAATCAGGAACCAAACCGAATGCAGGCTTGTCGCCAGGCACGCCAGTGACCTTGCTGATGTACTCGCGGCGACTGATAGCCGTGCGCAAAGCCTGACGTAGCTTTGGATTTTCGAACAACTTGCCTGTGCGTTGGTTCATTTCGAGGAAGAAGACTCCGCCATCAGCGTAGGTTTTTACTTGAAGGCGCTCGCGCTGCGCAGTTTCGAGGCGCTCTTTGTCAAGGCCGGTCATGTCGAGGCCGCCCGTGCGAAAGTTGTTGAACGCGGCGCCCACATCTTTGAGCATTACAGGGGCTTCAATGGCACGCAATTTAATGGACGAAGCGTTCCAGTATGTGGATGCTTTTTCCATCCGCATGCTGGTTTCTTTCTTCCAAGACACCAACTTGAATGGGCCATTGCCTACGATGGTTTCGACGCTGGTTGCGAATTTATCGCCGTGTTTCTCAACGATATCTTTTCGCACTGGGAAAAAAGCCTGGAAGGCCATCAAAGATTTGAAAAAGGCAACTGGGTTTTCGAGTTTTACGACAAATGTAGACTCGTTCACGGCCTTTGCGCCGAGCTCACTGACTGGCTTTTTCTTTTTGATGACGTCGGTTGCGTTTAAGATTTGCGCAGTTTCGGCGATGAACGCGTATTCACTGGCAAAGGCTGGGTCAACAAGGCGTTGGAACGCGTATTCAAAGTCTTTTGCGGTCACTTTCTTGCCATCGTGCCATTTTGCTGTTGGGCGAATGGTGAATGTGTAGGTTTTGCCTGAGTCGCTCACGGCTACTTGACCCGCTGCGCCAGGAACGATGTTGCCGTTTTTGTCGGTCGACATTAAACCTTCAAAGAGGTGGCCCAACCAAAAATAGGAAACAGAATCCACGCCCTTGTTTGGATCCATGCTCGGAGGCTCATCGCCCATGTTCAGGAAAACTTCCTGATTGCTACGCCGGTCTGCTTGGGTGTTCTGCTGTGCTTGCGCAGCAGCTGAAACAAAAATCGCAGACGACGCTATTGCGACCGCTATCAAGGACTTCATTTTGTCCGAAGCTCTGCTGATGAACATTCTAAACTCCTCATGGCCTGTAAAAAGCATAAGAACGGGAAATAGACCCGTTCGTACATGAATTTGGCCAATGAGGCAATTTTCCAGTGTGTTCGCTCAAGCTGTTTGTGAGAGAACCTCAGCCTGGGTGTCGATTCCGATTTCGCCTGTTTCAGAAGCCGAGGCATCGGGAGCGACTGGGGATGATGATGCTGTGGAAGTTTGTTCGTTTTCCTTTTTGTCGCCTCCACCTGAGTAAGGAACGAAATTTTCAGGCGAACCATGTTTTGCAATGAATTGCTCTAGCGCGAGGCGTTGCTCCGGAGAAATTTGAATAATTCTGACACCGAATCCTGAAACCGGGTTTGGCCCCGAGCCTTCTACGATGCGTGCAATTTTGCAGAGACAACGCAGCTCATGTGATTCTTCGCCTTCGCCAGCCTGCAGATGAACAACCGTTTCAATCAGTGTGCTCTGAACCAAAAATGGATAGCGTTTGTGCTCCGTGCAAAGCACGAACATGCCGGTGGCCGAAAGGTCTTTGGTCAGGAAATGGTATTCATTGCCTGTTCCAAGACTTTTGAGACTCACATTCAACTTTTGAGCGATGCGAAGGTTGTCGATACGCTTAGGCGGAGCGTTTTTTTTCTCGTCCTTCTTTTTGAGA
>CAIZJW010000083.1 GCA_903933385.1 uncultured Silvanigrella sp.
ACAAGCACTCGCTCTGGCTTCTTGTGAACAAGGCAGGGCACATGAGCTATCATCTCGTGATAAACGAACTCGTCGCGCTCGGTCACCATCATGAGGCCATCAAGCGTAAGGATTCGCCCAAAACCACTTGTTTCCATCACGTCAACACGCTGGAACGGTGACTGCTTGGAGGCAAGCACCTTATTCACATGCAAACCCAACGAAATTTCGTCGTTATGCCGCTCCTGATACCAGAGGTCGAGTACGACGCCTTCGCCACCTTCGGTCGAAGGACTTGAGCTGTTTTGAATTCTCTGTGAAAAATACATTGTTGTGCCTCACTGTAAGACCAGTCCCGTTTGACGGGCGGCTTCTAGCATCCAGTGACCACTCCCACAACTTTTTTGAGAATGAGGCTTGCAAGCTTTGAAAACAAACCAGTCTTTAAGAGTGTTGAGCGACTTGGAGGTCTCTTTGAACTCTGACTCCCTCGCGGGAGTCAGAGTCGGAATGTGTGTCGGCGGAGGAATCGCCGCAATTGAAACCCCAAAGGTCATTCGAGAGCTCCGGCGTCGGGGCGCTTCTGTCCGTGTTTACGCGACAGAAACAGCTCTCAAGTTTATTGGAAAAGATGCTCTTGAGTGGGCATGCACTCAACCCGTCGTTTGCTCGGCCACTGGTCTCGCAGAACACATTGCAACTGAAGACATCGTATTAGTCCTTCCTGCAACCACAGATCTCATTGGCAAGGCGGCACAAGGAATTTGCCCCGATGCATGCTCTACCTACATTCAAAGTGCACTGGGCTACGGTAAACAAATTTTATTTGTGCCCACAATGCACGATTCACTGCGCGAGTCTCCAGCATTTAAAAGTAATGTTCTTACTCTGTCGACTTTCAAAGGAGTCGAGTTCATTTCGCCGCGAATAGAAGAGGGCAAATGGAAATCTCCAGCCCCTGAATCTTTAGCTCTGGAGGTTTCTTATAGGTTCAATCGACAAGATAAACTCAATAAGGGACTTCGACATCGCAAAGCGTTAGTCACTCTGGGCGGGACGCTAGTCAGAATCGACTCTGCGCGAGCACTGACAAACTTCTCAACGGGGACACTCGGCGCCAAAGTAGTGGAATCGCTTCTTGAATCGGGAACTGAGGTCATTGCGCTGTGCGCCTCACATACAGCGACTCTGCCCGAATGCTCTGGTCTCCAAAAAATAGATGCGCCTCTGTTTGAAGAATTTAAATCTTGGCTCGAAAACGAAAAGAATACAGAGTCCCTTGATGGAATCTTTCACCTCGCTGCAGTTTCTGACTTTTCAACTGAAACAAAGACAAACGCGAAAATTTCAAGCCAAGAAGATAATCTAAAGCTCAGTTTGCAAAAACTTCCCAAACTTATTCAGCTACCGAGTTTGAGAAAAATACGCTTTAAATTAGCCTGCAAGTATACAGCCTCAAACACGCAGGATGAATTCGCAAAAGCTTCGGCCCTGCTGAACTCCCTTTCCCTGGACTCAGTGTATTGGAACTGGGGTGAAGGTGCGTTCGGAGCGGCAAGCACAGGCGGTGGACTACTCCTCAGCGATGGTGCAAAAGGAAAAGCTGAAATAGCGACCAAAAATCAGGCTGCTAAAGCGATGGTAAATCTTTTCGACAAACGAGACTTAGAATGAATACCACCACCCCTATGCAACAAGAGATTCCAAAGATGGAAATTAAGCCCTCCAAGACGAGCGGTGTTTGGGGCTATATTATTGCGACCTACGTCTGGACTGTTGTTCCTTTACTGACGATATTCTTCGCTTCCCTAACATTGCTCCTCACACCAATTGCATTAGCAACCGACAATCGCCGCAATCTTCTTCACAAAGTTGCAACCTGGTGGGCCAAAAGCATCATTCAATGCAACCCGTGGTGGACGTTTGAAATCTTCGGAAAGGAAAACTTACCCGATGAAAACACTCCGGTTGTATACGTTGCAAATCATCAAAGCCAGGCGGACATTCTTGCGGTATTTTTGATCAACCGGCAATTTCGCTGGCTAGCGAAAGATTCACTTTTTAAGATACCTTTTTTTGGCTGGGCAATGAGGGCCGTTGGTTACGTACCTGTGAAACGTGGCGACAAACGCTCACACATCCGATGCTTCAGACGCGCTCGAGAGCATCTTGAGCAAGGAACCTCGATGCTATTCTTCCCCGAAGGTACTCGTTCAAGCGATGGCAAACTCCAGACCTTTAAAAACGGCGCATTTCGCCTGGCTGCCGATGCAAAAGTAGGTGTAGTTCCGATTACCCTGGAAGGTGCGTCGCATCTTTTACCAAAGGGTTCCATGATACCAGCTGTAGCAACAGTTCGAATCACAGTGCATCCCGTTATTCCCAGCGCTGACACAAGCGAAAGCCAAGTTATTTCGCGAGCTAAAGAAGCCATAGCCGCTGCACTCATTCATAAATAATCTGAAGAATCGAGGACCAGGAAAATGTCTCTAATGACGCCTTTCTTAGAGAGAAGTCATTCGATTGCAGTGATATTCTCAACGTTTTTTATTTACAGCTGTGCATCAACTCATGAGTTCAAAGCGTCTGAGACTCCTGTCCGCACAGAGGGTTCGAATTGCCAACTTCCTCAGAAACCTTATGAATGGTCAAAAACTACTCCGCCGCGCCTCATTTGGTTGAGCCTAGACAGTCTCAACCTTGCTGGACTTCAAGAAATCGTTCCGCTCCTGCAAAATCCTCATCCAAAGGGACTTAAATGGATTC
This sequence comes from uncultured Silvanigrella sp., assembly GCA_903933385.1. Taxonomy (GTDB): domain Bacteria; phylum Bdellovibrionota_B; class Oligoflexia; order Silvanigrellales; family Silvanigrellaceae; genus RFOM01. The sequence continues at coordinate 2,746 of CAIZJW010000083.1, forward strand.
TTGAGGCGAAAAATCAGAACCAGCGACTGACAATTGAAGAACCCACGATCACGGCGTCTTCACATATTTCAACTATGACTTGCTCTACAGCGGGCATCCATGGCGTTTTTGCAAATTCCCAGTGGACCGGCAAAGGCACATCGAGTGGCTTTACGATGCCTTTTGGAATCGAAACATTTGCAACAGCTCTCAAAAACTCAGGCCTCAAAGTCGTCTCAGGAGCATATCCAGCTCTCGACAACTCAGAACCAGGACGGAGTGTCGATGAGGGATTTGCTTATGGAACTTCGGTTGGCCGTGGACAGGTATTTGAGCTTAAGAAGGGCACGGACATAATTCACACATGGAAAGACGCGCATGGGCAGGTTATTGAAACTCTCAAGATCAAAGATGGTGAAGGTCAG